>JBQTJM010000374.1:0-32956 GCA_052387115.1 Gammaproteobacteria bacterium
TCTAAAAAAGAAAGCCCGCGCCGCGCTCGAAGCGATTCTGTCCAATCCTCATGCCGGCACGGCGCTCAAGGACGAGCTTGCCGGACTGCGAAGCTTTCGCATCGGGCATACCCGCATCGTGTACCGCGGCGCGTGGTCGATCTGATCGCGGTTGGGCCGCGTGAGCGGATCTATGAAACGAAGGTATAGGAACTTCAAACGCCCTTTTTCGCTGGGAGGAAGAGTACGGATGGACCGGTGGGTTGTCAAGTACGCGAGCGGTCGGTCCCGGGGCTTGGCGCGTACGTGGCATAATCCGCACCCCTAGCCGCCGGGCCCGCCCCGCTTTAGGGGCTATCAGGCACCCGATCGGCCGTGCCGGGAGGCATCACCTTGCTGGAAAGACTTCGCAACATCGCCATCGTCGCCCATGTCGACCACGGCAAGACCACGCTCGTCGACCGCCTGCTCCAGCAGTCCGGGACCCTGGGCGAGCGCGCGGGGCGCATCGAGCGAATCATGGATTCGAACGCGTTGGAGCGCGAGCGCGGGATCACCATCCTCGCCAAGAATACGGCGCTCCGCTGGCGGGAGTATCGGATCAACATCGTCGATACCCCGGGACACGCCGATTTCGGCGGCGAGGTGGAACGCATCCTGTCGATGGTCGATGCCGTGCTCTTGCTCGTCGATGCCGTGGACGGCCCCATGCCGCAAACGCGGTTCGTCACCGAGAAGGCCTTCGCGCGCGGTCTCAAGGCCATCGTGGTCGTGAACAAGATCGACCGGCCCGGCGCACGCGCGCCATGGGTCGTGGATCAGACCTTCGACCTTTTCGATCGCCTGGGGGCGAGCGAGGAGCAACTCGACTTCCCGGTGGTGTTCGCCTCCGCCCTGCGGGGCTATGCGAGCCGCAGCGCGGATAACAGTGACGAGCGCCGGGATATGGAGGTGCTCTTCGAGACCATCGTCTCCGACGTCCCCGCGCCCAGTGTCGACCGGGACGGCCCATTCCAGATGCAGATCAGCTCGCTCGCCTATTCGAGCTATGTGGGCGCCATCGGTATCGGCCGGATCCAGCGCGGCACGGTCAGGGGCAACGCGCCGGTCGTCATCGTGGATCGCGGCGGCGAGCGACGCAGCGGCCGCGTGCTCCAAGTGCTCGGCTTCTCGGGGCTAGAGCGTGTGGAAGTGCCGGAAGCCACGGCGGGGGACATCGTCGCGGTCACGGGCCTCGAGGCGCTGCGCATCTCCGACACGTTGTGTGATCCCGCAAAGGTGGAAGCACGGCCGGCGCTCGCCGTCGACGAGCCTACGGTGCGCATGAGCTTCGAGGTCTCGGACTCGCCCTTCGCGGGACGCGAGGGCCGTTTCGTGACCAGCCGCCAGATCCGCGAGAGGCTCCTGCGGGAGCTCATCCACAACGTCGCCCTGTCGGTCGAGGAGACCGCGGATGTCAACCGCTTTCTGGTCTCGGGCCGCGGCGAGCTGCACCTCGCCATCCTCATCGAGAACATGCGCCGCGAGGGCTACGAATTCTCCGTGGGGCGCCCCGAGGTCATCGTGAAGGAGGTCGATGGGCAGAGCTCGGAGCCCTACGAGCAACTGGTGATCGATGTGCCGCTCGTCTCCCAGGGCGCGGTGATGCAGCGGCTCGGAGAGCGCAAGGGCGATCTGCTGGACATGCGTCCCGATGGGGTCGATCGGGTGCGCCTGGACTACCGCATCCCCGCGCGCGGCCTCATCGGGTTTCGCACCGAGTTCCTCACCCTGACCTCGGGCGAGGGGCTCCTGTACCACACCTTCGACTCGTACGGACCCTTGAAACCCGGCCCGATCGGCAACCGTACCAACGGCGTGCTCATCGGAAATGGCCCCGGCATGAGCCTCGCCTATGCGCTCTTCAACCTCCAGGAGCGCGGCCGGCTCTTCATCGGTCCGGGCGAGGGGGTATACGAGGGCATGATCGTCGGTATCCATTCCCGTGGCAACGACCTCGTGGTCAATCCGATGAAGGCCAAGCAACTCACCAACATCCGCGCCGCGGGCTCGGACGAGAACATCCTCCTGACCCCGCCGGCGCGATTCGATCTGGAGCAGGCGATCGAGTTCATCGACGACGACGAGCTGGTGGAGGTGACCCCGAAATCGATCCGCCTGCGCAAGAAGCTCTTGAAGCAACACGAGCGCAAGCGCGCCGAGCGGGTGGCGAGCGGCGCCTGAAGACGCCCCCCGACGGACGGTTGGCGAGCTTGCTCACACCTGGAACGGGGGTTGGTCGCACGGGAGTGAACGCTTTCGAGCAGCGATCGAAGCGGTAGCGCACCGCCGCGTGACGCGGCTGCCATGGGGGCTGCAAGCGACGGTTGGTGGGCTTGCTGAAACTATAAAGTAAAGAAGTGACCCCGTTTCCCCCGTGGGGGCTGCAAGCGGGACGGAGCGGGGCGACCGAAAAGGCACAATTTATTCAAGCGTCTGACCGTTATGATTTCTTGTCACTAATGCTCTTGCCTTTAACAAGTAGCCTGAAGTTGGCGATCAGTATCACGGACAGCAAGACCAGCCAGACAGACCACCAAATCCATTTAAAGAGCTGGCTGTCCGGCCAGAAAGTGCGGCCAGCTACTAGCACCAGCGATAGCATTACGACGCCCGCCACCAAGGCCATACCAGGTAAAGGTTGCCACGCACCACTTTTAGCAACTCCTTTTCGCTAACGCTATTGATACCTTCCATTATCGGGATCCGAGCCGAGCGAAACGTCCTGGAGAGCGGCGTCGGCCTCTTCCGTGGGGATGCGATGGCCTTCGTCGAGCCAGGCCCCGAGATCGATGAGCCGGCAGCGTTCGCTGCAGAAGGGCCTCCAAGGGTTATCGTCGGGACCGATCGCCGGCCCTCCGCAGTGCGGGCAGCGCAGGTTCACAGGAGGCAGCACTGCAGACCGAATTCGACGTCGCGGGCCGTCTGTGTCGGCCGAGCCGTGGTCTTGGGTTGCTCCAGAAAACGTACGGTGAAACGGTGTCTCCCCGCGCTGATCTCCGGAAACAACCGGGCCTCCGAGGGCAGGTGTATCCGGATGAGTTGGCAGGTGGCGCCGGCCTCGAGCGACTGCTGGTGGAATCCCCCCAGGGCCACGAGCCTGGCGAGGTCGCTGCAGTCCCGCACGGCCTGCAGAACCGCGAATATGCCGTCCCGCATGGCACGCAGGTCCACGACCCAGCGCTCGAGGTCGCGCACCCGGTGATCGGGTGCTCGGTTCAACCAGTAATGGAAGGCCGGCAGGTCGAAGCTGCACGTGCCCCCTTGGATCGCGGTACGCTGGCGCACCGCCCCCACGAGCTCGTCCTGGCGCACCGTCTGGCCCGGTTGATGGCTCGGGTCTTTGATCTGCTTGAGCACACCCTCCAGGCGCACCAGGGTCTCGTTCAGGCGCTCCAAATCGACCCGAGGGTTGCTGCGCAGTCGCGTGAAGGTGGCCGCCTGGCGCTCGATCTCCTTGATGAGATCCCCCTTGATGTCGGAGCGCCACAGGAGATCGGTGACATCGATGATCGCCGCGATGACGGCCCGGCTGTCGCTCTCGGAGACGCCCTCGACCTTGTCCCATAGCGCGCGGAAGAGGTGCTCCAGGCGCAGGAAGGCTCGCATGCGCTCGTTCAACGGCTGTTCGTAGACGACCGTCGCGCCGCCTGGCGGGCAGTCGGTGTGCATCTCTCTGGGAGCCAATGTTACTCGGTAAAGGGTGGGTCCCACGCTAAGCGGCGCCCTTTGGCCCACTGCCCATCGGCACCGCGGGCAAGCCGCCGTTCAGACGGAAGCGCCGGCCCTGGTGCGGCCCGCTTGCAGGTAGCGCGCGTGCAGCCCCGAGACCTGCGCCGTCAGGCTGGCGATGTCTGCCGCGTTGACTATGACGTCGTCCGCGACTCTGAGGCGATCCTCCCGTGAGGCCTGTGCCTGCATGATCGCTTCGACCTCCCCGGCTGTCAAATTATCGCGCTGCCCGACGCGCGCCAGTTGCACGTCTCGGGGGGCATCGATGACCAAAACACGGTCGAACAGCCGCGCTTGGCCGGTTTCGGCGAGGAGTGGGATGCACAGGATGCAGTAAGGCGCTTCGAGGGCACGGGCGCGTGCCTGCATCTCGTGCAGGATCCTGGGGTGCAGGATGTCCTCGAGCTGCCTGCGGGCTGGGGCGGACCGAAAGACGAGGGCCCGCAACGATGCACGGTCGAGCCGACCGTCCGACCCGACGACCTCGCGACCGAAACGCTCGATTATGGCCTCCAGCGCCGGCGCGCCGGGTTCCACCAGCTCGCGGGCAATGAGGTCGGCGTCGAGCACCGGGGCACCGAGGGAGGCGAAGATCGCGCAGGCCGTCGACTTGCCCGTGCCGATGCCGCCGGTCAACGCTACCAGGAGGGTCATGGTGAGCCGATGAAACCCAGATAGCCCTCCGTCAGCTGCGCACCCCAGATCAGCGTGATCCAACCGGCGCCGGCCAGATAGGGACCGAACGGCATCGGAAGGTTGCGGTCCCGGCCTCCGCTGATGATCAGCCCGATCCCGACGAGCGAACCCAATACGGAGGAGAGGATGACGACGGCCGGCAAGGCCTGCCATCCCATCCATGCCCCTAGCAACGCCAGGAGCTTGAAGTCCCCGTGTCCCATGCCCTCCTTCTTGGTGAGCAGCTTGAAGGCATGGTAGACCAACCACAGGCAGAGATAGCCGGCGATCGCCCCGACCACACTCGCTTCGAGCGGGGTGAAGACGCCATAGAGGTTGCAGGCGATGCCGAGCCACAGGACCGGCAAGGTGATGGAATCGGGGAGGTACTGCGTTTCGAAGTCGATGAATGCTAGGCACAGAAGGGCGAACGTCAGGACGGCGGCCAAGAGCGCCTGCACACCACAGCCGAAGCGCCAGGCGACGACGGCCACGAGCACCGCGCTCGCTACCTCGACGACGGGATAGCGCCACGAGATCCGGCCGTGGCACGCACGGCACTTGCCGCGCTGCCACAGAAAGCTCAAGACCGGGATGTTCTCGGTCGGGGAGATGATATGGCCGCAATGCGGGCACTCAGAACGCGGTTGACTCAGGGAATAGCCCCGTTTCGCCGGCTCGGCCGGGGCATCGACGCCGAGGACGTCGATACACTGGGTGCGCCAGTCCTGCTCCATCATCTTGGGCAGGCGATGGATGACGACGTTGAGAAAGCTGCCTATGAAGAGCGCCAGGACCGTGAGGACGACGATGAATACGCCTGGGTCCAATTGATTACAAGTGAGCATAGAAAGGGACGCGGCTCGCCGGGCTCGTGCCGGTTTGGGGAGGTTCGGGGGTGCCGGCCGAGCGGCTCATGGGCTCTGCAGCCGGATACGGCGTCGTGGGGGCCATCGAGTCCCGCACTATAGTGGCTGCGTCTTGGGCCGGCAAGCGTCGCAGCAACGCCCCTGGACGGCGTTGCCGCGCCACACGGTAGAACGAGGAAGGGCTGGACGGTGCCGTCAGACCACCTGGCCCATCTTGAAGATCGGCAGGTACATGGCGATCACCAAGCCGCCGATGATGACCCCGAGCACCGCCATGATGATGGGTTCGAGCAGGCTCGTGAGGGCATCCACGGCATCATCGACCTCCTGCTCGTACCAGTCGGCGACCTTACCCAGCATGGCATCGAGCGCCCCGGATTCCTCGCCGATGGCGACCATCTGCACCACCATGTTGGGGAAGATCGCGGTGTCTCGCATCGCCGCCTGGAGTTGCGATCCGGTCGAAATCTCGTCCCGCATCTTGAGCGTGGCATCGTGGAAAATGATGTTGCCGCAGGCCCCCGCGACCGAGTTCATGGCCTCCACCAGCGGGGTGCCGGCCGCGAACATGGTCGCGAGTGTCCGGGCAAATCGCGCAATCGCCGCCTTCTCAATGATCCCCCCGAGGACCGGGAGCTTGAGCAGCATCCGGTCGAAGACGTGCGCCACCGCGACCGATCGCTTCTTGGCCTTGAGGATGCCCACTACGGACGCGATGAGGGTGCCGAAGATCAACCACCAGTATTCCTGGAAGTACTGCGAGATGGTGATCACGAGCCGCGTCAAGGGTGGCAGATCGGCACCGAAGCCGGAGAACAGTTGTTCGAACTGCGGGATCACGAAGATCATGAGAATCGCCGTGATGACGAAGGCCACCACGATGACCGCGGTCGGGTAGAAGAGCGCGGACTTGATCTTGGACTTGAGGGCCTCGATCTTCTCCAGATAGGTGGCGAGCTTGTGCAGGATCGCCTCCAGGATGCCCGAGGCCTCGCCGGCCGTGACCAGGTTGACATACAGCTCGTTGAAATGGGCCGGATGTTTGCGCAAGCCGTCGGCCAGCGCGCCGCCGGCCTCGACGTCCGATTTGACCGAGAGGATAAGGTCTTGCATGCCCTTGTTCTCGTGACCGCGGCCCACGATCTCGAACGCCTGGACGAGCGGCACGCCCGAGGACATCATGGTCGCTAGCTGCCGGCTGAACACCGCGACATCCTTGGGCGTGACCTTCTTCTTGCGGAGCCCGCCGAAGAGCGATCCCGGTTTCTTCCGGACCTTGAGCGGGTTGACGCCCTGACGCCGCAGCAACGCCTTGACCGTGGCATCGCTGGTGCTCGACATCTCACCTTTGACACGCCGTCCCGACCTGTCCAGGCCTTCCCATAAAAATACGTTTTGTCTGATGACTGCTTCCGTCATGGCACTACTCCATAGTTACGGTGTTGATCTCTTCGAGGCTGGTAACGCCGTCCTGCACCTTCCTGAGGCCGGACCGGCGGATATCGGGGATGCCCTCCTTGCGCGACTGATCGGCCAGCGCTATGGCATTGGCTCCCTCCATGATCAGCCGCTTCATGGCATCGGAGATGGGCATGACCTGATAGATCCCGGTCCTGCCCTTGTAGCCACCGTTACAGTGCTCGCAACCGACCGCCCGATAGACCTTGAACCCGTGGGCCACATCCGTTTCCGTGAAACCTTCCGCCAATAGAGAATCCTTGGGGATATCCACCGCCACCCGGCAATGCACGCACAGCCGGCGCGCCAAGCGCTGGGCGATGATGATATTGATGGTCGTGGCGATGGCGAACGCGGGTATGCCCATGTCGAACATGCGGTTGATGGTCTGCGGGGCGTCGTTGGTGTGCAGCGTGGACATCACCATGTGACCGGTCTGTGCCGCCTTGACGGCGATGGATCCCGTCTCGATGTCGCGGATCTCCCCCACCAGAATGATGTCGGGGTCCTGGCGCAGAAAGGCCTTGAGGGCCTTCGAAAAAGTCATTCCGCTTTTTTCGTCCACTTGGACTTGATTGACACCGGGGATGTTGATCTCGACGGGGTCTTCTACCGTCGAGATATTCACATCGCCGGTATTCAGCATATTGATGCCGGTGTAGAGCGACACGGTCTTACCGCTGCCGGTCGGGCCGGTGACCAGGAACATCCCGTAGGGTTTGTAGAGGTTCTTGAGGAACAGTTTCTTCTGGAAGTCCTCGTAACCGAGGGCATCGATGTTCAAGCGAGCGGCGTCGGAATCCAGGATGCGCATCACCACCTTCTCGCCGTAGAGCGTGGGACAGGTGCTGACACGAAAGTCGATGGCCTTGCTTTTCGACAGCCGGAGCTTGATGCGGCCGTCCTGGGGCACCCGGCGCTCGGCCACGTTCAGGCGCGACATGACCTTGATGCGGGTCGCGATCTTGTTGGCCAGGGCCACGGGTGGCTTGGCCAGCTCGCCGAGGTCACCGTCGATGCGCAGCCGCACGCGGTAGATCTTCTCGTAGGGCTCGAAATGCAGATCGGAGGCCCCTTTGCGGATCGCGTCCAGCAGCACCTTGTTAACGAAACGCACCACGGGCGCGTCGTCGATGTCGGAGTCTTCCCGCTCGTCGGGCCGCTCGTCGCTGACCTCCAGGTCATCCAGATTGCCGAGGTCGTCGCCGCCGAGCTCCGTGAGCTTGTTGTCCGAGGCCTCGATCGCCCGCTCGATTGCCTGTGTGAGCTTGTCGTCCTCGACCAGCACAGCCTCGGTATTGAGACCCGTATGGAACTTGATCTCGTCGAGCCCCTGCAGGTTGGTCGGGTCGGAAACCCCGATGAACAGGCGATTGTCTCGTTTGAAGAGCGGGAGGGCATGGTTCTTCTTGATGAGGTTGTCCGCTACCTTCTTGGTGATCTCGGGATCCGGATCGAAGGCATCGAGATCCAAGAGGGGCACGCCGAATCCCCCCGACGCCGCCGAGGCGACGTCACGGCCGGAGGCGAGCTTGTGCCCGGTGAGGAAGGGGACGAGCGCAACCTTCTCTTTGGCGGACTGCAGTACTGCCTGCCGGGCAGCGTCCTCGTTGAGGAGTCCGCTCGCAACCAGTGTCCTGGCCAGGCCGGTCAAGGAGGTTTTAGCTTCGAGGACCGCCATTCTGATTTCTGTCGTTACTTCCGCCGGCAGCCTATTCGCCTAGGCGCCACGTTACTTGACCGTCGTATGGTTCGCAGGGGACCTCTGCCCGTGAAGGCGACCCCGGCCTATCGGCTCATGGCATCGGCATTGAGGCCGACGACTCCGATCACGATGAGGGCGATACACGCGAGCCTGACCGGGGTCAGGGGCTCTTGAAACCAGAAAAAGCCGATGGCTGCTATGAGCGCGGTGCCCACCCCCGACCACACGGAATAAGCGACACTGATGTCCATCTTCTTTAACGTCAGGGTGAGCGCGACGAAGGCGAGCGCGTAGAAAACGAATATGAGCACGGAGGGGAGGGGGCGGGTGAATCCCTGAGCCAGCTTCATGGAGGTGGTGCCGGCCACCTCGAAGAGGATGGCGACGGCCAGGTACAGCCAATGGTGCATCGCCGACTATCCCCTAGACTGAACTTGGCCTAGAGACGAACACCCCAGAGACGAAAACGGATACCCGTTGGTGTCCCTGCGAGGCCCTGGCGCAGGCGACGCTCGCCTTTCCGACACCTGCTGCGCCCGCACGCGCCGGCCGACGGGGCTAGCGGGACCCGCCTCCCGGCGGGGGGTCCGGGCGGGAGACCGCCCGCGCGCTGGGGTGGAGGACCTTCGGCTCCGGCACCGTCGGGATGGGAACCAGCTTGGGCGCCACCGCGGGTGTGGCCCTGGGCGCGTTCTGCTCTTTGCCCAGACGCCGCTCCGCGGGGACGCCTTCGCTCAACATGACCGTGTTCTCGTCACAAAGGACCAGGGAGCTCTTCGCCAAGTGCTCGTAGACCGCACGGTAGTTGACGGTCAGGCTGTTGAAAAGGTCGGCAGCCTTGGAGAAGTGTTCGGTGACGTTGTGGCGGTATTCGCTGGCCTCTTGGCGAGTCTCTTCGAGCACCACACGGGTTTGCTCGAGATCCGAACGTGCCTTGGCGAGATCGGCCTGGGTCTCGTCGATTTCCACCCTGAGGGCCTTGATACGCTTGACCCCGGTCGAGAACGAACGCCCGATGAAGACCCCGCACAGGAACGCCACGGCAAACCCGGCCCAGACCCACACCCAAAAGTATTCAGCCCCAATATCTTCAGCCATTTAGTCGCTCCTCACGCCGGCACGGGCTGACCGGCGGCAGACCGGCAGCGTGCGATGCCCGTCATTCTAATCACGTCGTGGCGGATTCTCCATCATGGCACAGCGCATTGATTGAGCGAGCCGGCTGGCTCCGCTACCCTGTACGCGCTGGCGCTCACCTTTGGACGCCGGCCTAGGTGACATGAAATCGATACCCAACCAGCGGCAACCCGGAGTGCGAGCACTCGCCATGCTGCTCATCGCCCTGTGGCAGCCGGCGGTCCGGCCGGCTGCGGCGGCCCCCGTCGATGGCGATGCACACGAGGGAGCGGCCAAGACCTTCTGGGCGTCGCCGGGCCGGTCCGTTCGCCTCGTCGCCCAGGACCGACTCGCCCCACCCAACGACCATCCGGTGGTGTTGAGTCCGGCGGAGTTGCGCACGATCCTCGCGGCCATCTCGGTGTTCGGTGGGCCGGCCTTTCTTGGCGCGGGCGCGGAGCCCATCTCCGTCTTTATGGAGGACGAAGCCCGAGTGCTCGCCCAGGCCCTTGCGACCGCGCTCGCGGAGGCGCGACCGGACCAGGATGTCGCCTTTACCGTCGAAGGGGAACGCCACGCGTTCTTCTTCGCGCAGGAACCGGTCACCATCGGCGGCCGGGTCTTCCACGATGATCGACGCCTGCACATCATCTTCGGCGATCTCCACCAGCCCGCCGGGCGACCCGCCCCGGACCGGCACGGGAACGCCAAGACCGGGGAACGGCTCTACCCGGTGCGCATCGGCACACGCGCCGGCGACATTGCCCACCACTGGCGCATCGTACCGATCGAGGGGCAATCGTTCCACGTCGGGGCTGACACGACGCGCGGAGACTGGATAGAAATCGATGTACCGATCACGCTTGCGGCACTGCGCCGCAGGCAGAGCGGTGTGGGGCCGCCCCCCAAGGCCGTCGAGCAACCCCGGTCCGAGGCCCGCCGGCTCGACCTCGAACGACGGCAGGAGCGCGAGGAGGCGGCACGTATGCAGCAGTCGCTCCGCGACATCCAAGGTGGGACATACGATTCAGCACTTCTGCAGAGGCGCCTCGCGACCCTCGAGGAGCTCAAGATCAAACGCCTCATCACACCCGAGGAATACGTGGAGCGACGCCGGGCGATGCTCCTCGGTCGCTAGTCTGCGAGCGTGGCAGCTCGCGGCCTACTTGCTTGCTAGCACATTGTGTCATTGCACGATTAACCGTGTTGTAACGCGCTTGGCTCCATGTAGATCAGTTCGCAAATGTGCCCATCTAAATCCTGAAAACCATGTTGCCACATGAATCCGTAGTCTCTTGGTTCGCTATAGGTTGTTCCGCCGGCGGCGACTGCCTTGCGGACCATTTCATCGGCTTCTGCTCGGCTCTCAGAAGACAGACAAACAAGCACCTCCGTGCTTTTCGTTGCATCACAAACTTCTTTGGGCGTAAAAGTCTTGAGCTTGGCCTCCGTCAGGAGCATGACAAAGATGTCCTCGCTCACGATCATGCGCGTGGCCGTCTCATCAGTAAATTGAGGATTGAACTGAAAGCCGAGCTTGGTAAAGAACTCTACGGACTTGTTGAGATCTTTGACCGGTAAGTTTACGAAAATCTGTGTAGCCACGGCTTGTCCTTTCGGCAATTAACTAAGTCACTAAGCGCCATTGTCGGCGTCCCGTTTCTCCGCATCGCGATCGCAGCCTGATCATTCGGGGTCGTCCTCGTAGCGGTCGTGGGGGCGCCACCACGCGGAGGGATAGGGCAGACTCGCCTCGTCGCGGCCCTTCGGCACGAGGTCGAGGTACATGTACGCGGTGCTCAATAGACTCGTCCCCCCGGGCGTGGGTCCGGTGCTGCTGTCAGAGCCCGTGCGGGGAGATCAGTCCGGTCGCGTAGGCGATCATCAGGAACACGAACAGGCCGATGGAGAGCGCGACCCTCAGGGTCAGCGCCTTCAGGGTCAGTCCGGATCGGCCGCGGAGGATCGCCACCAGCGCGCTTCCGAGGGTCGCGAGGATGGCGAGGAGTACGACGATGACGATCACTTTTCCCACGATGATGTCCGCCCGCGCCAGCCGCCCTAGCTTACACGATGTATCTCAGCCCGGCCTCGAGGTGAGAGGCCAAGGCCTTGGGATCCAGCCGGCTGACCCAGGGGACGAAGCCGAGCTGCGGGCTCGGGATGCGCGCCTTGACCGTGTCCAAGGTGTCCCTCAGCGTCCGGTAGTCCCGATCGATCTGCATCGCCACCCAGCCGGCCAATACAGCGCCATCGCGCTCTATCGCCTCGGCAGAGAGCAAGGCATGATTGATACACCCGAGCCGCAGACCGACCACCAGGATCACCGGGTAACCGAGTCGGGCGGCGAGATCGGAGACGCACGACCGGGCGCCCAGGGGTACCCGCCAGCCGCCGATCCCCTCGACCACCGTGAACCCGGCGCCCCGCGCCAGGCGGCGTTGCATGGCCAGGATCCGGGTAATGGATATCCGTACCCCGGCTTGGCGGGCCGCAAAGGCCGGCGCAATGGGCGGCTCGAAGGCGTAGGGATTAATCCACTCGTAGGGCAGGTCCTCCCCGGCATGGGCCTGGATCATCAGTGCATCGTCGCTCCGCAGGCCCTGCTCGGTGCGGCGGCAGCCGGTCGCCACGGGCTTCATACCGCGCGCCCTCTGCCCGCGCGCCCGCAACGCGGTCAAGAGTCCGACCGCCGTCCAGGTCTTGCCGACCCCGGTATCGGTCCCGGTCACGAAGACGCCGCGCCTACTCGACGGCTGGGGTTCGGCGGCCATCAGCGCTTTGCGGATCGACCACCGGGGCGACCGGGGACTCGGACGGTTGAGCGCGAAGTCAGACCCGAGCGAGTTGGTGATGCTGCGGGAAGGGGCCCGGCGGCGACGAGCCTCTTCCTCCCGGGGTCGATAGTGAGGTTGAGGCCTTCAAGCGTGCGCGCCCCGAGCAGCAGGAGATCCCCGCGTTCCGCGAAGATGACCTCGTCGATGGTAAAAAACTTGTCGAGTCTGATGATCGCGAAGCCCACACTACGCGTGACTTGCTGGCCGTTCGCGAGCACGAACGCCACATCCTTTTTCTCGTGCTGAATTCCGATCCTTTCGAGTGTTCGCCCCGAAACCCAAGAATACTCACTCCCCGTATCCACCAGAAGTTTCGGTATGACAACGGATCGCGTCCTTTCGGAAGGATTTTCCACTTTGCACTTTGTGTAGAACGTTCCCATACTGCAACCAACCTATTCCTTTATCCGAACTATGCGGCGCGCCCTCTGCCCGCGCGCCCGCAACGCGGTCAAGAGTCCGACCGCCGTCCAGGTCTTGCCGACCCCGGTATCGGTCCCGATCACGAACATCCCGCGCCTACTCGACGGCTGGGGTTCGGCGGCCATCAGCGCTGCGGGGATCCGCCACCAAGGCGACGGGGCACTCGGACCAGCGGAAAGGTCGCGACGGTACTCCCGTCCTGGGGACGAGTCGTGGGCAGCGGTGCCCAGGCATGTCCGAAGACCACCTCGTAGGTGGCCGGCAGGACGCCGTTGCGGCGATGGCGCTCATAGCGTTGCCGGACCTCTGCAAGCCGACCCTTGCCGGTGAGCCCGCGCGGCCGGCCCTGCGTGGCATTTCCAGCGCCCAGGCACTTGAGATCGCGCATCAAGGCATCGAGGTCGCGGTAGGTCAGCGTGAGACGCTCGACATCCAGACATGCGCCATGGAAACCGGCGCGCACCAACCGGTCTCCGATATCGTGCATGTCGAGGAAGGCGTGCACATGGGGCCCCGGGCCTAGCCCCGCCCAACTCTCGCGCAGCTCGCGGAGCGTGTCGGGACCCAAGGTCGAGAACATCAAGAGCCCTTGCGGTTGGAGCACCCGCCGAAACCCCTCGAATGCCGCCTCTAGATCATTGCACCACTGCAGCGATAGGTTGGCGAACACCATAGCGACACGGCCGCGGGCCAGCGGCAGGGACTCGATGTCGGCCTGCAGGTAGCGCTCCCGCGAGAAGAAACGCGGGGCGTGGCTCCGGGCCTGTCGAAGCATCGCCATCGCCAGGTCTAGGACTACGACGCGGCTGCCCGCATAGCGCGCGCTCAAGCGCCGCGCCGCAAACCCGGTCCCCGCGCCGGCATCCACGACCCAGCGCGGGTGAATATCGACGAGGTCCAAGCGCTCGATCATGCGCAAGGCCACGGTCTCCTGCAACACGGCGTACGCGTCATAGTGCCCGGCGGCGTGCTCGAAGGCAGCCTTGACGCGCGGCTTATCGAGCCGGTAGGGGTCCGGAAGTTTCATCCAGCGCCAGAGTCCCCTGGTCCGCACCGCTCTAGGAAGAACCGCACCGGAGCTCCGCCAGGGCCTCGACGAGGCGCGCGACCTGCCCCTCGGTATGCGCTGCCGTCAAGGACACGCGCAATCTGGCGCTCCCGATCGGCACGGTCGGCGGGCGGATGGCGGCCACGAACAGCCCGCGCCGTCGCAGGCCCTCGGCGGCTTCCAAGGCGCAGCTATCCTCACCGAACACCACGGCCTGGATCGGAGAGAGCGGAGCGCTGGAAGGAACCCCGATCTCGCGGAGCCCGGCCCGAAAGCACGCGATCAAGGACCTCAGGTGTTCGCGTCGCCAAGACTCCGTCCGGGCGAGTACCAGGGCCTCACGCACCGCTTCAGCGATGGCGGGGGCCAGGGCGGTCGTGTAGCGATAGCTCCGGGCATCCTGGATCATCGTCTCGATGAGGTCATCGGAACCCGCCACGAATGCACCGAGCCCCCCCAAGGCCTTACCGAAGGTCCCGATCTGGACCGGGACCGCTTCGCTGCCGAGCCCGAGCTCGGCCAGGCTGCCCTGGCCACCGGGGCCGAGGACGCCGATCGCGTGGGCGTCGTCGACGACT
Organism: Gammaproteobacteria bacterium; assembly: GCA_052387115.1. Taxonomy (GTDB): domain Bacteria; phylum Pseudomonadota; class Gammaproteobacteria; order JACCXJ01; family JACCXJ01; genus JACCXJ01. The sequence goes on from JBQTJM010000374.1 coordinate 14,460, forward strand.
AGAGCGGCATGGTAGCGCTCGCACAGGGCCGCGATCGGGCCCAACGGGGCGAGATCGCCGTCCATGCTGAATAACGACTCGGTGACGACCAGACGCCGGCTACCATCGGCGTCCTGTAGCCGGCGCTCCAGGGCCAGGGTATCGCGGTGCGGATAGCGTAGCAGCCGGGCACGGGAGAGCCGAGCGGCGTCGATGAGGGAGGCGTGATTGAGCCGGTCCGCAATGACCGTGTCGCGTCGGCCGGCGAGGGTCGCTACGACGCCGAGGTTCGCGAGATACCCTGAAGGAAAAACCAGTGCCCGGGGCCGGCCCGTGAAGACGGCGAGGTCCTCCTCCAACCGGGCGTGGGCGCGGCAGTATCCTGAGACCAGCGCCGAGGCGCCGCTGCCGACACCATAGCGCTCCGCCCCGCGTTGAAATGCCGCGACGACACGCGGGTGGGTCGCGAGTCCGAGGTAGTCGTTACTGGAAAAATCGACGTAGCGCCGACCGCCTATTTGCACCTCGGCGCCCGGCCCGGTCTCTCGGATCACGCGGTGCCGGTAGCGCCTCCCGGCCGCACGCATCGCGAGCCGCCGCGTGAGCTCTGGCGCCAGCCAGGTCATCGACGGCCATTCATCGACAGGCTTACTTAAAGGCCGGCCCGAACGGGCTCCACGGTCATCCCCAGCCGCTCCAGGAGCCGCTGGTCGCGCCTGGTGTCGGGATTGGCCGTGGTGAGCAGGCGTTCACCGTAGAACACCGAATTGGCCCCGGCGATGAAGCACAGGGCCTGAAGCTCGTCGGACATCTCTGTGCGCCCGGCCGAGAGCCGCACATAGGACGCCGGCATCAGGATGCGCGCGAGGGCAATGGTGCGGACCACCTCGAAGGGGTCCGGCGGGGGGGTGGAAGCCAGGGGTGTGCCGGTCACCCGTACCAGCACATTGATCGGCACGCTTTCCGGGTGTTGAGGAAGATTCGCTAGTGTTATCAATAGATTAATAACATCTTCCCGCTCCTCCCCCATGCCGATGATGCCCCCGCAACAGACCCGTAGACCCGCTGCTCGGACATGCGCCAGGGTCTCCAGCCGGTCATCGTAACTGCGTGTGGTGATGATCTCCCGGTAATAACGCCGGGAGGTGTCCAGGTTGTGGTTGTAGTAATCGAGCCCGGCCGTCTTGAGCGCCAGCGCCTGATCGGCGCTTAGCATGCCGAGCGTCGCACAGGTCTCGAGCCCCAGGGCCTTCACCGCCACTACCATCTCGGCGACTCGATCGAGGCCTCGGCTCGGGGGCCGGCGCCAGGCCGCACCCATGCAGAAGCGTGTCGCCCCGGCGGCCTTGGCTCTGGCGGCGGCCTCGCGAACCTCGGCGACACTGGTGAGGGGACCTGCCTGCATATCCGTTTGATAGCGGGCACTCTGCGGGCAGTAGGCGCAGTCTTCGGGGCACCCCCCGGCCTTGATGTTCAGGAGGGTGCTGAGCTGGACCGCGTGTCCCGGAAAGTAGCGACGATGGCTCCTCTGGGCGCGATAGACCAGGTCCGGCAGCGGGCGCTCGAACAAGTCCTGCACCTCCGCCAGGGTCCAGTCATGGCGTGTCATGGCGGTTCCTGCCGGCCCGGTCGCTGCTGGAGACGTGCTTGTTTCTTGGTACACTGCTAACCTCGTCGGCACTTCACCTGACGGAAATTGGAAGCATCGTGCGGCGCTCGTGCATCTTGTGCCTGAGCCCGGCGACGGGTCCTGTGGACCTGTGCCGGGCGTGTCTCGACCTCCTCCCGGAGCAGGGCTCGGCATGCGAACGTTGCGCGTTGCCGCTCCTCTGTGGGCAGCGTTGCGGGGCGTGCGTCGCCCGTTCCCCGCCGTTCTCGCGTGCCCGTGTCCCGTTCCTTTACGCCTACCCATTGGATGCCCTGATCAAGGCAGCCAAGTTCTCCAACCGGCTGGATTACCTGAACCACCTGGGGCGTGTCATGGCCGATCGGCTCCGCAAAGCCGGTGCTCATCCGCCGGAGTGCTTGGTCCCCGTCCCGCTGCACTGGCGGCGACTCGTCACGCGCGGTTACAACCAGGCCCTCGAGCTGGCTCGGCCGCTGGCACGCGAGCTTGGGGTCCCGCTGGATATCGGTGTATGCCGGCGTTCGCGTTATACCCAGCCACAAACGGGTCTATCGGCTCGCGACAGAGCCCGAAACGTACGTTTGGCATTCCGAGTAGCCCGGGCGTTGCCCTACCGGCACATCGCGTTGGTTGATGATGTCCTCACCACCGGCAGCACCGCGCGTGAGTTGACGCGCGTCCTCTTGTCCGCGGGTGCCGCATCGGTCGAGGTGTGGGCACTGGCGCGAGCGGCGCCGGGGCAAGCGTAGCGCGTGCCGCAGACGCATGGCCCAGATCATCGCCTAGGTGTCCAGGTTACCGACCGAGAGGGCATTGAGCTCGATGAACTCGCGGCGCGGTTCCACCTGATCCCCCATGAGTGTGGTGAAGATCTCATCCGCGGCCACCGCATCTTCGATGCGCACGCCAAGCAGGCTGCGCAGGCCGGCGTCCATGGTGGTCTCGCGGAGTTGGTCGGGGTTCATTTCCCCGAGGCCCTTATAGCGCTGGATATGGAGCCCACTGCGAACTTCGCGCAGCAGCCACTCGAAGCCGTCTTTGAGCGTGGCGATCGGGTGGCTCTTCCCACCGAGTTGCAGGCCGGCCTCGGGGCCCAGGGGACGACCCAGCCGCCGATAGAGGTCCGCGACGCGCCGGAACTCGCTCGACATCAAGAAGTCGGTCGCATACTCATCTGTGATCTCCACGCCCTGGATCACGGTCGTCACCGCACCGATATAGCCGGAGGTTCCGGACGGTCGCAGGCTCGCGTCGAAGGGGCGCTCGGGGTGTGCGGCATTGAGTCGGTCCTGCACCACTTGAAACCACGACCGTAGCTCGGGCTCATCCAGAGGACCGGCGCTCGGCGGTGGCGGCTCCTGCGCGACGATATCGAGGATGGCCGACATATGGTAGCGCGTCAGCTTGTCACGCATGGACTGAAGGATCAGATAATCCTGCCCCAATTGCTCGACGAGACGCGGGTCCATGGGCTCACTGCCCGCCTCCGGGTAGACCTTGGCGTCCTCCAGCCCGAGACCCAAGAGGAAGGTGTGCAAAGCGCGATCGTCCTTGATATAGCGCTCCAGCTTGCCCTTCTTGACCTTGTATAGCGGCGGTTGCGCGATGTAGACATGGCCGCGCTCGACCAGCTCGATCATCTGTCGGTAGAAGAACGTCAACAGCAGGGTTCGGATATGCGAGCCGTCGATGTCCGCATCGGTCATGATGATGATCCGATGATAGCGGAGCTTGTCGGGGTTGAACTCCTCCCGCCCGATCCCGCAGCCGAGTGCCGTGATGAGCGTACCGACCTCGGCGGACGAGATCATCTTGTCGAAGCGCGCCTTCTCGACATTCAGGATCTTGCCCTTGAGCGGCAGGATGGCCTGGAAGCGCCGATCCCGCGCCTGCTTGGCGGACCCGCCGGCGGAATCCCCCTCGACCAGGAAGATCTCGGAATGGCGTGGATCCCGCTCCTGGCAGTCGGCGAGCTTCCCGGGCAGACCGGCGATATCGAGCGCCGTCTTGCGGCGCGTCAGTTCCCTGGCCTTGCGCGCCGCCTCACGGGCGCGCGCGGCGTCGACGATCTTGTCGGTGATCGAGCGGGCTTCGCCGGGCCGCTCCAGCAGGAACTCCTCGAGTTTCTCCGCCACGACGTTTTCGACCACGGCCTTGACCTCGCTCGAGACCAACTTGTCCTTGGTTTGAGACGAGAACTTCGGGTCATGGACCTTGACGGACAGGACCGCTGTGAGCCCCTCGCGCACGTCATCACCGACGACCGCGACCTTCGAGCGCTGGGCGATCCCCTCGCGGTCCATGTACTGGTTGAAGGTGCGCGTCAGCGCCGCCTTGAAACCGGCCAGATGGGCCCCCCCGTCGCGCTGTGGGATAGTGTTGGTGAAGCAGAAGATGTTCTCCTGATAGGAATCGTTCCACTGCATGGCGACGGCGACCTCCACATCGTCGCGTGTGGCGAGGATGTGGATCACGCTGTCGTGCAGCGGGGTCTTCTTTTTATTAAGGTGCTCGACGAAGGCAGCGATGCCCCCGTCGTACCGGAAGGTATCCATGCGAGCGGCGCCATCGTCGAGGAGGTCGATCTTGATGCCAGGATTCAAGAACGACAGCTCACGAAAGCGCTTCGCGAGGATGTCGTAGTGGAACTCGCGGTTGGAAAAGACCTCGGCGCTGGGTTTGAAAGTGACCTCCGTACCCGTGTCAGAGGCAGGCCCGGTGGGTGCGATGGGTGCCGTGGGGACCCCATCGGCGTACTCCTGCCGGTAGCAGGCCCCATCCCGGCGGATCGTGAGGACGAGGGACTCCGAGAGCGCGTTCACCACGGATACGCCGACACCGTGAAGCCCGCCCGGGGTCTTGTAGGAGTTTTCGTCGAACTTCCCGCCAGCATGCAGGGTGGTCATGATCACCTCGGCGGCGGACCGGCCTTCCTCCTCGTGGATGTCCACCGGGATCCCGCGACCATTGTCCGTGACCGTGACTACACCATCGTTGTGGACATGGACGGTGATCTCCGTGCAGTGACCGGCCAGGGCCTCGTCGACGCTGTTGTCGACGACCTCGAACACCATGTGGTGCAGGCCGGTCCCATCGTCGGTGTCCCCGATATACATGCCGGGGCGTTTGCGGACGGCATCCAGGCCCTTCAGGACCTTGATGTTGGTGGCGTCGTAACGGGCAGGCTCGATCATGGCGCATTTTACCACGGCGATGCACGTTTCACGTGGAACATCCTGGTCGCGGACTGGATGGTAGAAACACGGCCACGCCAGTCGCCGGCCGGGCTCAAGCCCCTGGGGATCCCTGGCGCGGCCCACACTTACAGGCGCATCGGCATCACCACAAGCGTCGGATTTCTCCCTTCCTCCGGAACCAGGATGCACCCGCTGCCGGCGTCCTTCAGCTCTATCCGGACCTTGTCCGACTTGATGACCTCCAGGGCATCCAAGAGGTAGCTCCCGTTGAATCCTATCTCCACAGGGCCACCGTCATAATCAACTTCGATGTCCTCTTCCGCGTGTTCCCGATCGGCATTCTGCGCCGTCGCGCCGAGCACTCCTTTGGCCAGGGCTATCCGAACCGCCTTGTAGCGATCCGTACACACGATACAGGCGCGCTTCAAAGAGTCTCGAAGCAGTTCCCGCGGTGCGATGACCACCCGCTCGCAGTCCTTCGGGATCACCCGGTCATAGTCCGGATAGCGTCCGTCGACGAGCTTCGACGTCAACGTAAGCGCACCCACCCGCACCTGCAGATGGGTCTCCCCGATCATCAAATGAACCTCTTCGCTACCACCGGGCAATACCCTCAGGAGCTCGGTCACCGCCTTGCGCGGCACGATGATCTGCACCGGATCCTGGCCTTCCTGTGGCAGGTCGATATCCCGGATCGCGAGCCGGTGCCCGTCCGTGGCCACGCCCCGCAGACCCCGCGCATGACGTTCCAACAGCATGCCGTTCAGATAATAGCGAACGTCCTGTACGGCCATCGCCCCATGCGTCTCCTCTAGGAGGGTCTTGAGATCCCCGCTCGCGACCGACAGCCGCGCGAGTTCCGGGCACATCCCGATACGCGGGAAGTCCGGTGCTCCGAAGCTCATGAGGCTGAAGCGACTACGACCCGAACGCACCATCGCCTGGCCCTCGGAAACGGATATCTCCACGCTTGCGCCTTCCGGGAGGGATCGAACGATCTCGTAGAGCATGCGCCCGGGCAAGGTGAACGCACCCGGTTCCTCGGTGCGATGAGGGAGCTCGATCGAGAGCTCCACTTCCGCATCCGTTGCCACCAAGGTCACGCTCGAGGCCACACCGTCGATCAAGACGTGTCCCAGGATCGGCATCGACTGCTGCCTGTCTACCACGCCCATCAAGGACTGGAGAGGATGAAGCAGCTCATCGCTATCAAAACAGTTTTTCATCTTAAGGATGATCTTTGTTACTAGGGGCGGGGAGCTCTGGGAGAATCCGCTAAAATACTTATGTTTTACAAAAAGTTACGTTTACATTAGCCGTAGGATTAGATGTGGGCGCCGGGTGCCGAGGGGGTGGATGGCGTGTGGATAACACCCTGACGGGCGGTTCCGCCCCGCGTCATCCACAGCTTATCCAGCTCATGTCGTCAGGATCCTGGTCAAGGTTACGAAATCGTCGTTGATCCCGGTATCGCTCTTGCGGAGTGCCGCGATCCTGCGGCAGGCATGCAGGACGGTGGTGTGATCGCGCCCGCCGAAGGCGTCCCCGATCTCCGGCAGGCTGTGGTTGGTTAGCTCCTTCGCGAGTGCGATCGCCACCTGTCTCGGCCGGGCGATCGAGCGGTTGCGGCGGCGTGACAAGAGGTCGGATACCCGCATCTTGTAGAATTCCGCCACCACCTTCTGGATGCCTTCCATGGTGACGGACTTGTCTTGAAGGGCCAGCAGATCCTTCAGGGCCTCTTTGGCGAAATCCAGGCTGATGGGAAGTCCCGTGAACCGGGCCTTGGCAAAGACCCGATGCAAGGCGCCTTCCAGCTCCCGGACATTGCCGCGGAAGCGTTTGCCGACGAAGAAGGCCACGTCGTCGCTGAGCGTGATCCCGGTCTGCGTGGCCTTGTTCTTCAGAATGGCTACCCGCATCTCGAGCTCCGGGGGTTCCATCGCCACTGTGAGACCCCAGCTGAACCGGGACTTGAGTCGTTCTTCGACCCCGTCCACCTCCTTGGGATAGCGATCGCAGGTCAAGACGATCTGCTGTTGTCCTTCCAAGAGCGAGTTGAAGGTGTGGAAGAATTCTTCCTGAGAGCGCTCTTTGCCCCCGAAGAACTGGATGTCGTCGATGAGCAGGGCGTCGACGGAGCGGTAGAAGCGTTTGAATTCATTGATGCGGTTGTGCTGCAGTGCCTTGACCATCTCGGCCACGAAGCGCTCCGAATGCAGGTACACGACCTTGCGATCGGGCTTCAGGTGGCTGATCGCATTACCGACCGCCTGCATGCAATGCGTCTTTCCCAATCCGACCCCGCCGCAGATGAACAGCGGGTTATAGGCGAGCCCCGGGTTTTCCGCGACCTGAACCGACGCGGCGCGTGCCAGTTGGTTGGCCTTTCCCTCGATGAGGGTGTCGAAGGTGAAGCCCGTGTTGAGCCCGTTCGAAGTCAAGGCCGGCGCGCTCCCGGCCCGCGATCGTATCGGTCGTGCTTGGGCCGGCGGATCGGCCATACCCTTACGGGTCCCTACCCCGAGTTGCACGTCCACGGCACCCTCCTCCGCGACGCTCAAGACCAGATTGACGATGCGGGTCAGGTAGCGATCCCGGATCCATTCGAGCACGAAACGGTTTGGGGCGAGCAAGGTCAGTGCCCGGTCCGCCTCGACGGCTTGCAGCGGGCGGATCCAGGTGTTGAACTGCTGGGGCGGGACTTCCGATTCGAGCCGTCTCAAGCACTGTTGCCACAGGGAACCTCCCATGGTTGTTATCCCCTCTTCGTGAAGTGCCAAAAGACTGCCGGGCGGTCGTTCCCGGCTCCCCACCCGTGCCGATCGAACGGCTACCCGTCGATCGGTACGGGGCCGCTGAGTGTAACCCCGGGGCTCCGCATTCGCCAGCCTCCGTCTCACCGAAACGCCGGCATCAAATTGACAAGGGCTGAGCCAACGTGGATCATGGCGCTAACCCTCGATAGGGTGGCCGTGAGCGGCGAGCACTCGTATGAAAAGAACCTATCAACCGAGCAGGATCAAGCGCAAGCGCCGGTGTGGCTTCCGTGCGCGCATCGCCACCAAGGGGGGGCAGAGGGTCTTGAGGGCGAGGCGCGCTAAGGGCCGCAAGCGCTTGAGCGTCTGAAGGGTAGACGCGACAGCCCGGGCGCCACTTTCACACGCGCCTGTCGACTCACGACAAAAGCGGATTTCGGGCCGGTTTTTCGATCGGCCTGCCGCCGCTCGGATGAGCAGGTACGGGTGCTGGCGCTCCGCAACGGGTTGCGAAGGGCGCGGCTCGGGCTCTCTCTTCCGCGCCGCGAGATCCGCCGCGCGGTCGACAGAAACCGGCTGAAACGGCTGGCGCGTGAGAGTTTCCGTCATTGGAAGACCCGCTTGAGCGGGTGGGATATCGTCGTCATCGCCCGTCGTTCCGCTAGTCAGTCGAGCAATGCACGATTCCTGATATCGCTGGAGAGATCTTGGCGCGGCCTCAGCGACGCTTGCGCGTCGCGGTCGTCCCATTTGCAATGGCCCTTGTGATCAGGATCCCCCTCGCATCCGTAATTCAATGGTACAGCCGCTACCTGAGCCCGCTCCTGGGTCGCCGCTGCCGTTTTGTCCCCAGTTGTTCGAAATACACCGCCGAAGCGCTCCATACGCATGGCTTGGTCCGCGGGCTCTTGCTCGGCATTCGGCGTATCGCTTCCTGTCACCCATGGAACCCAGGCGGGTACGATCCCGTACCGGCTCGTGAGGATGATCGTTGATGGATAATTTCAGGCTCATACTGCTGACCGCCCTGTGCCTCGTGGTCTTGCTGATCTGGCAAGCCTGGCAGAAAGACTATGGGACAGTGAAGGCCCCTTGGGCCGCTTCGACACAACCCTCGCCTGAAAGCCCCGAGAAAGAGCGCTCCGATGTGCCCGCCGCACCCACGCCGGCTGTCACGCCACCGGGTACCACGCAGCCGGATCCGTCCCTGTCCGATCTGGCCCAGTTGATCCGTGTCCGCACGGACGCGCTCGATGTCATCATCAACAAGCAAGGGGCGGTCATGGAGCAGGTCAAGCTACTCACCTACCCGGTGGCGGCCGATAGCCCAAACCAACCCTTCGTGCTCCTCCAGAATACCCCCGGACGCTATTTCGTCGCTCAAGGCGGGTTTCGCAGCAACCAACCGGCCCCGGACCACCACGCGCTGTACGCGGCGGAGGCCAGCGAGTACGTGCTGAGAGAAGGCGAGGATCAGCTCGAGGTCACGCTACGGTGGCGCTCTCCAGAGGGGTTGCAAGTCAGCAAGGTGTTTACCTTCCGCCGCGGCACCTTCGTGGTCCACCTCCGTTACGAGATCAAGAACGAAGGCACGGAAGCCTGGTCCGGGCGGATGTATTCACAGCTTCAAAGAAACACCGCCACGGAGAGCGGCGGCATGATTTACACCTATACCGGTGTTGCCATTTCGAGCCCAGAAAAACGTTACGAAAAGCTCGAATACGACGATATGGTGGAGCTTCCCATCGACAGGGACATCACCGGCGGCTGGGCGGCCATCCTCCAGCACTATTTTCTGGCGGCCGTGATACCGGATGCCAAGACCCCTTACCATTATTATTCGCTGGTCCCCAAGGACCGCGATCGCTACGTGGTCGGGATGCTGGGACCGGAGGTGCAGGCGCCGACCGGGGGTGAAGCCATCACCGGTATCGACCTCTATGTCGGGCCCAAGCTTCAACATGTCCTGGAAGGGCTGGCGCCCGGATTGGAGCTGACCGTCGACTATGGGGTCCTGTGGTTCTTCGGGAAACCGATCTTCTGGTTACTGGAGAAGCTGCATCGCCTGACCGGCAACTGGGGTTGGGCCATCGTCTTGGTTACGGTCCTCGTCAAACTGTTGTTCTACCAGCTCTCGGCCATGAGCTATCGATCCATGGCCAAGATGAAGAAGCTCACGCCACGCTTGACCGCCCTCCGGGAGCGCTACGGGGACGATAAGATGGCCATGAATCAGGCCGTCATGGAGATGTACAAGGAAGAGAAGGTGAACCCCTTCGGTGGCTGTCTCCCTATCCTCGTGCAGATCCCGGTGTTCATCGCCTTGTACTGGGTGCTGCTCGAGAGCGTCGAGTTGCGCCAGGCGAGCTTCGGGTTCTGGATCAAGGACCTCTCGACTCCGGACCCGTATTTCGTGCTGCCCCTCCTCATGGGCGTGACCATGGTGATCCAGTACAAGCTCAACCCGACGCCTACCGATCCCATTCAACAACGCATCATGCAGACCTTGCCGGTGGTGTTCTGCGTCTTCTTCGCCTTCTTCCCCTCCGGACTGGTCCTGTACTGGCTGGCCAACAACGTGCTGTCCATCGCCCAGCAATGGATGATCAACCGCCAGTATGGGGACAGCCCTGCACCGGCCGGCGCCCAATCCTGAGGTCTGAGGCGCCCAGGCGGCGTGCGCGTATGCGTGCGGACGTCGACACCATCGCCGCCGTGGCAACCCCAGCAGGGCATGGTGCCATTGGCGTCGTCAGGGTCTCCGGCCCCTTGGTCCGCACCATCGCGAGGCTGATCACGGGCGGTACGTTAACCCCGCGGCGGGTGAGCCACCGTGTCTTTCTCGATGAGGGCGGTGAGCCTCTGGACAAGGGCCTCGCGTTTTTCTTGGAGGGCCCCCATTCCTTCACCGGCGAGGACGTCCTGGAGCTACAGGGCCACGGCAGCCCGATCGTCATGGGTCTCCTCCTGGATCGCGTCTGCGCCCTCGGCGCTCGGCTGGCCAGGCCCGGCGAGTTCTCCGAACGGGCGTTCCTGAACGGCAAGATTGATCTGATTCAGGCCGAAGCCGTAGCCGATCTGATCGGTAGCGTCACCGCACGAGCGGCCCAGGGTGCACTCCACGCACTGCAGGGGGAGTTCTCGCTGCGGGTGAGGCAGGTGCTGGAGGCCCTGATCCGGCTTCGTGCCCGGATCGAGGGGCTCCTGGACTTCTACGAGGAAGACGTGGCGAGCTTCGATAGCGGGGCCTTGGAGGATACGCTGTCCGACATCCTGACGGCGATAGAGCGGCTCATGACCGATGCCCACCGGGGTCAGGTCTTGAGGGACGGATCGCGGGTCGCCATCGCCGGCCACCCCAACGTCGGGAAGTCCAGCCTCTTGAATCGGCTGGCTCGCCGCGAGTGCGCGATAGTGACCGAGTATCCCGGCACGACACGCGATGCCATCCACGTAGAGCTCGACATCGACGGGCTCGCAGTAGAGCTTTTCGACACCGCCGGGGTGCGCGAGACCGAGGACCCCATTGAAAAGGAGGGGATCCGTCGGACCGACGCGGTGGTGCAGGGCGCCGATCACGTCTTGTGGGTGACCGATGCTGCCGACCCGACCCCGGACTCGTGGACGACAGCGATGGCACTCGGGCCCACGGGTCGGGTGACCGAGGTCCACAACAAGATCGACCTCGTCGGGATGGCGCCCCGCCTCGAGCACGGTCTTGCACACCCGCACGTCTACCTGTCCGCCAAGACCGGCGCCGGGCTGCCCCTCCTGGAGCGCCACCTCCGGGAGGCCGCGGGGCTCTGTGATGTGGGAACCGGCGGTTTCAGTGCACGGCGGCGCCATGTCGGCGCCCTGGGGCGGGCACGCGACGCCCTGCAAGACGCCTGTGACGCCGCCGCCGCGGGCGCCGGTGAAGAGATCATTGCCGAGCATCTACGCATGGCCCAGCGAGAGCTCTCCGAGATCACGGGTGAGTTCACGAGCGAAGCGCTCCTCGGTGAGATCTTTTCCACGTTTTGTATCGGGAAATGAAGGGCCCGCACGCACACAATGTGCTCGCGCCCAACGCCGGCTACCAGATCATAGTCCGGTAAACGCCTTCCCGATCGTATCAGTTCAAGTTCAGAAATCGTGGTTCAAGGATCTGCTCGACATCCGGCTTGTGAGTCAGTCCGCCACTCCCGAGGAAAAAATCGACGTACAGTTGAGCCGTATAGTAGATCGAGCGCGTCGTGTGTCCGGCTTTAAAGAGCTCGATATTATCCTGTAGGGTCGTCAAGCGAATTCCCTTTAGGGAGATGGTGCTCGGAGCGACGTCTAGCACGCTCGCCGCGAGGGTGCTGCCCTGATCCGGATGGGCCTTCCAATAGTCTACGGCCTTGAACCAGCCCTTGACAAAGGCACCGAGCGCCTTCGCGCGCTCGCGCAACACCTCGCCGCGCACCGCGACTACATCCTGGATGAGGCCGGGGGTCGCGGTGCTCGTGAACAGCACGCGCGCGCCCTCGTCCCGGGCTTGCGTGACGAAGGGCTCCCAGGTGTGACCGGCATCGACTTCGCCGCTCTGGAGCTTCTCGGGGAGCTCTGCGGCGTCGGTGTCGACCAGGCGGATATCGGCCGCGCTCAGACCGTGGGACTTGAGGACGGTGAGCACGAAGAGCTCCGCGAAGCTCCCGAGGTTCACGCCGAATGCCCGGCCCCTGAGGTCCCCGACCTTTTCAACGCCGGGGCGTGCGAGCACCGCATCGCCCCCTTTTCATCCGCGACCAAGAGGGTTCCGGGCTCAGTCGGTATAGCGAGTCAAGAGCCGGCGGCCCTTGCTCGTAATGACACCGTCTGTGCTCAAGAACCCGAGCGCCATGCAGGTGTGGAAAAGTCCCATCCCCTCGCCGCTCGGTAGGTACACCGTCCCATCACCGTAACGCCTAGCGAGCAGCCGGGCGATGTCGCGCTCTCCGGGGTGAGCGGAATCCCGCGCTCGGGCGAGTGCCATGCTGTTCATGCCGCTACCCTCCCAACCAGGGCCAGACGCCAACGCCTGTTGCGTTCGTGCGCGTTTACCGGCGCACGCCGGTAGGTCGGATCGGCCGGCGTCTCGCCGTCAGCCCGGCGGCAACGGGCCCCCCGGGGTGTGGTCTGCCAGAGCATCCGCAGACGGGCCCCCTCGGATCGCTCCACTCCCGAATCGCTCGATGTGTACATGGTCGTGCTCCTCTCGATTGATGAGGTTCGCGGTTCAACCCCGACTCGCTCGGGGGGGATTTCTCAGGAGCAGCGAAAACGGACAGTCGTTCGCCTCCCCTGATCATCCAACGCCATGAGCCTATAGGACGTACCTTACGCGACGATTTCAGAACCCGGCGATCTGCTTACGACTGAAACCGATTCAGTTACCGTTGTAACGGTGTAGCGCTGGGCCGCAATCGGCCCGCAGTCGGGAGAGGCGAGCGGCGTCGGACTCGAACCGGGGCGATCCGTTCACAGGGTCTGCTGCTACATATTTGCATCGGCAATTTCAACAAAACCGCCTAAATAAGGCCTCAGGCGTTTGCAAAGGCAACAAGCTCCCAGCGCCACCGCATTCCCTCCCCCTGGAAGGGAGAGGGTTTTCCCGTTCCCTCCCCTGCGGAGCGGGGGAGGGTTAGGGTGGGGGTAGTGCCGTCGGCATCCCTACGTGGTTACGAACATCGAGAAGGGGAACCGGTCGTGCCGTCCGGTTATTCCAACGCGTGGTGCAGAGTTCCTCGTTGCCGTCGCTTTAGTCGCTGTCGGCGGCTTTGTAGAAGTAGTAGTCGGTCGTGTAGGGCACCAAGGCCTTCTTGCCGATGTCCGCGGACCGGGTACACCCGCTCGCGGGCTTGACCCCTCCCGCAGTGTTCACGCGCTGGATGAAGGTAGTCTCGGACAGCTTATCGCCGCCGGTCGGCCCGTCTTGGGCACCCACCGTCTCCAGCAGGAGCCAGGGGATCGCGCCGGGCGCAACGAAGGCAGGGTCGGAAGAGGAGTCGATCGCCATGGCCCAGACGGTGCTGGTATCCCGCGAGTGCTGCCAGGTCGCGCGGGGTGTGCCATCCTCGTCCGGGTTGGGGCTGAGGAAGTGCGTGGTGAGCTGCTTGCCGTCGTCATTGAACAAGGTGGCCTGTGGCCCGAAGAAGCTCCAGGCGAAGCCCGGGCCCGACGGCAAGCAGACATAATTCTGGGTACCGACGGCATACCCGACGAGGAATGCCTCGTTTCCGGGCAGCACCTCCTCCAGGTCGGGAGGCACGGGTGGTGAAGTGATATGGCCGGCATAGGCCGACTGTGGCAGCCCGACCGTGAGGGCCGCGGAAAGCGCGGCGACGGATACGCTCCGCAGGATGATGGGCCATGGGGTCTGAAGCGATTTGGTATTGCAGTGTGTCATACGATTCTCCATTTTGAATGGTTTGGTTGACGACTTGCGTTTGGTTTGAAGGAAGCAGCCAACTCCTGTTCAACAGCACAGATTGTTTTCATTCCTAGCAACAGCTTGCTATTAAGATAAACTCTGCGGCTTCAGAACAACGGGCCGGTCACCTCTACTGTGATCTCGCCGTCATTGATGGCCGGAGCCAGGACGTTCGTCAGCTCCATGAGCTGATCGCTGGTCAAGTGACCGAACGCGGAACGGAAGGTCTCCCTGTCCTCCTCGGTCCAGCGCTTGGCCGCCACCGCGTGGGTCACCACGTCCACTGTATCGTGAGTACCCACTTGGCCCGCCCAGCTCGGGGCCGTCGCGGCCGAAAGGGCCATGCCCAGCGCCGCCCTACCTAGCGTTTTCTTCGGATTGGCGTTCCTGTTGTCGTTCACCTTTCGCGTCCGGGGAGCGCAAACGCCCCCGGCCTTTACGGGTTCTCTTGATGGAAGTAGGTTCATGCTCGACCTCCTAGTTATGTGGTTCAGGTGTGGTACTCACGGTTTAGCGATCTTCATCCGGGACAGGCCTGGTGATGAAAGGTCGTTCTCCTCGAAGCTCGAGAAACCGTGCCGAGATCGCGAAGCGCGGAGTTCCGTGTCTTTCGCGATGCGGGCAGAATAGGCCAGCGACCTTACCGGACGATTTCAAAGCGCCGGAATTTGCTTACAAATGAAATCGATTCGGTTACAGTTGTAACGTCGATACGCGGGCTTCGAGGCGATTGGCGGATGCGATTGGCCGCATGGCGGGGTGCGGGGCCTATGTGGCCTGGGAGCTGGGGCACTACCCTCGGGAGGGCGTCGGCCATCGAGTCGATCGATACGGAAGACCAGGAGCCCCAGATCGCAGATGGGGGCAGATCTTTTGCAACAACCCATGAATTGAGACACTAACCAAAGACCTTTGAAATTCGCTGTCCCTTCCCCCTGGAAGGGGGAAGGATAGGATGGGGGTCGAGCGCGTTCGATCGGAATGACGCAGCCCGCAGCGCTCAACCCACACCCTAGCCCTCCCCCTGCCAGGGGGAGGGAACAAGCTGCTGAAAGCTTATTGAATTTGCGTATGAAATAGAATTTGTTCGAGTTGTTGTGTTCAGCATTTGGAACGTAAGTATCTAAGAAATGTAGGGTGGGTTCGGCATGCCCTTTATGCCGCAACCCACCAACTCGGCCCGCGCAGCGGGCCTCCTTCCCAAGCCGTACTCCAAGTGTCGGCCGACGAGTTGGTGGGTTACGCCGCAAACAGCGCGGCTCACCCACCCTACATTTTTTTCGAAGCGAGAGGGCCTGTGCGTTTCTTGGAGCCGTTTTGTTCAACACTCGAGAGGTGGGTATCTAACCGCCCCGGAACGGTCCCACCGTGATCATCCGCTGCACCTCCTCGGTGCGGAACCCGAGCGCCATCGGGCGCACCACCCCGGACAGCGCCACCACATCATAGAGCTCCGCGATCACGCCGGTGATGCGCAGCCAGTGCCGCACGTCGCCCGTCCGCAGATCGATGACCAGGATCCCGGTGCGGGCCTCGGCCCCCTTGGCAGCCAATGCCCCATCCAAGGCCAGCCCCGAAAAGGTGCGATTCTCACGCGCCCGGGAGATCCCCACGATGGCATAGTCGCCGTGAAAGGCGAGACCCCGCGCATAGCCGGGGCAGAAGGCCACGGGCTCGAAGACCCCGCGCTCGAGGTCTACAGTCCCGAGCTGCCCCCGGCCCGAATCGAGCAGCCAGAGCTTGTCCCGGTAGAGCCTCGGGGAGTGGGGCATGGAGAGGCCCTCGAGGACCACGGCGTTTCCCTCCACGTCGATGAGCAGCCCGCCCCCCGCCCGGTGCTCGCGCCAGCCGTCGGCCACGTCACTGCGGCCCACCGCCGTCACGTAGCGCGGCACGCCCCGATCGAGCGCCACCCCGTTCAGGTGACAGCGGTCCTCCGCCGCGAGCTTGGTGATGAAGGACGGCTGCCACAGCGGGATGAAACTATGGCGCTCGCTCACCGTGGCGAGACAACTGAAAAGGGTGTTGGCGAAGACCGGGCACGCTTTTGCATCGACGGCGATGTCGTGGATGTCCAGATCCCCGGTGGTCCACCCGATCTGCGGCACATAGAGCCGGTCATAGCCCTGGTAGGTCTCGCCCGGGCCGAGGCTGTTCTCGAAGCGCCAGAGCTGGAAGAGCGTGCTGAGATAGAGGGTCTGGCCATCGCTCCAAAGCCCCATGCAGCGGCTCAAGGTGCGGTTGAAGATTGACAGCCCGGCGACGGGATTCAGCCCGATCAAAAAGAGCTTTCCCGCCTGATAGGTGGTAAAGGCGAGGCTCAGGCGCTCTTCGGCAAGCCAGCCCGTGAAGTGGCGGGAGCAGAAGACCTCGAAGGGGGGGGTCTCGGTCGCAGGGCCCGGGGCCGAGGGCTGCCCGCCGGAGATTGGGCTCATGGTTGCGGGGTATGGGTAGGGCGTGGGCATAGGTTCTTTCGTCGTGCTTTCGAGTGTCAAGGAATGTTACTGACGTTCACCTCTCGACCGAGGGTGTGCGGACGGAGGTAGGGCTGGACGGCATTATCTTCAAGACGCCGCCCGACGGCGAGCCCCCCGGGAAACCAGGCCTCGTGCTCCTGATCGGGCCGACGCCCGGGGCGGGATCTCTTCTTCGCTTTTGCCGTATCAGTTCTCCTACCTACAAGTACCGTAGGGTGGGCATTGCCCGCCTTGTGCTTCAAACAGGGCCGTAAACGGTGGGCGGTGCCCACCCCACTCGACTACTCGACTCGACCCTCAGGGTGTCCGCACCCGGAGCTCACAGCGACGGGCGATGTCGTTGCTTACGCCTCCGTCACACCGGTCTCGACCCGTGCCTCCGTTCAGCGCATCGCGGCCCTCCTCCCCGAACAACCGATCGCGGCCTGCGCCGCCGAAGAGCCGATCCCGGCCCGGGCCGCCGAAGAGCCGATCTCGGCCCTCCCCGCCGCAGAGGACGTCGTTGCCGCCGAGGCCGCGGAGCACGTCGTTGCCACCCCGTCCATCGATGACATCGTCGCCAGGGGTCCCGATGAGGGTCTCGCCGTTGTCGGTGCCCTGGATCGTGACGGGCAAGCCGTTGCAGGTTTGCGATGGCGATGGCGATGGCGATGGTGATGGTGATGGCGGTGGTGGCGGAGGCGGAGGCGGCTGTGATGGCGGTTGCCCGAAGACCACATAGCTCGTTCCCGCGTCGCCGGCGCCGGGGGCCCCGATGAGGAGGTCCGCTCCCCCATCGCCGTTCACATCCCCCGCACCGCTCACCGCGCGGCCCGATTGGTCACCGGCCGCGCCGTCCAGGCGAAAGCCGTTCGTGCCATCGAGCATCGAGACCTCGAGGCTCGCCGGGAAGGGGTTCTGGGCGGTGTCACGCCCGAGGACCACATAGCTCGCCCCGGAGAGACTGCCGTAGGGGGCGCCGACGGCCCCGATGAGGAGGTCCGCGAGGCCATCGCCGTTCACATCCCCCGCGGCGCTCACCGCACGGCCCGAGAGGTCATTGGGCGCGACGCCGTCGATGCGAAAGCCGTTCGTGCCATCGAGCCTCGAGAGGTCGAGGCCCCGCGGGAAGGGGTTCTGGGCGGTGTCCCGCCCGAAGACCACATAGCTCGCCCCCGAGTAGGCGCCGTTGGGGCGGGCGCGGTAGGCCCCGATGAGGAGGTCCGCGAGCCCATCGCCGTTCATATCCCCCGCACCGCTCACCGCGAAGCCCGAGTAGTCACCGGCCGCGACGCCGCTCAGTTGGAAGCCGTTCGTGCCATCGAGGCTCGGGAGGTCGAGGCTTGGCGGGAAGGGGCCGGTCTGGGCGGTGTCCCGCCCGAAGACCACATAGCTCGCCCCCGCGCCGTTGGGGCGGCGGCCGGGGGCCCCGATGAGGAGGTCCGCGAGCCCATCGCCGTTCACATCCCCCGCACCGCTCACCGCGAAGCCCGATAGGTCACCGGCCGCGAACCCGTTGAGGCGAAAGCCGTTCGTGCCATCGAGGCTCGAGAGATCGAGGCTCGCCGGGAAGGGGCTCTCCGCGGTGTCCCGCCCGAAGACCACATAGCTCGTCCCGGAGAAACTGCTGAGGGGGCCCCCGTAGGCCCCGATGAGGAGGTCCGCGAGGCCATCGCCGTTCACATCCCCCGCACCGCTCACCGCGCGGCCCGAGAGGTCACCGGCCGCGAACCCGTTGAGGCGAACGCCGTTCCTGCCATCGAGCATCGAGAGCTCGAGGCTCGCCGGGAAGGCGGTGTCCCGCCCGAAGACCACATAGCTCGCCCCATAGCCGTTGGGCCTGGGGCCGGGGGCCCCGATGAGGAGGTCCGCGAGGCCATCGCCGTTGACATCCCCCGCACCGCTCACCGCGCGGCCCGAGCGGTCAAGGGCCGCGACGCCGTTCAGGCGAAAGCCGTTGGTGCCATCGAGGCTCGAGAGATCGAGGGTCGGGGGAAACGCGGCGCCCGCGGGCGCCCAGAGCCCGAGCGCCGCCAGGAGCGCCGG
>JBQTJM010000375.1:0-2801 GCA_052387115.1 Gammaproteobacteria bacterium
GCTTTTGCCGTTGCCGCTCCAGCCACTGGGTGGCTTCATGGTTCTGGCACTGGGGACAACTGCGGTGACCGCAGGAGCGCGGGTTTTTGAACTGCTCGGCACACTCGCTACAGTGCCACAGCACCTCGCCGGCATCCGGCGTGCGGCACCGCTTCATCGCCTCGATGGCGCGCGCAGCTGCCCGGGCAGCAGACGGTCCTCATACTGGGCCTTGAAGGGTGCTTCATAGTGTTCGATAATGGAGGCCAGTTTCACGGCTACAGCCTCCGCAGATCCACGCGCAGGCCGTTGACCAGGCGGTTGATGGTGGCCGCGGCCTCCTGCTCAGTGGCCTCGGTCAGACGGGCATAGCGTGCGGTGGTGGTGGGGCTGACAGGGCCGAGCAGGCCTTGAATATGGCGCAGGCTCAGGCCCGGTTCGAGCAGATGCGTGGCGAAGCTGTGGCGCAGGGAGTGGAGGGAGATTTTTTTTGATCCCGCACTGCTGCACGACGGCTTTCATGGCCGCCTGAGTGCCACCGCGGTCCATGGGGGTCGTGGCCTCACGGATACGCTCCAGGGAGCCTGTCGCGTTAGGGAAGAGCAGCCGGGGATGACGGTGGCGTCTCCATAAGACACGAAGCGCCTGATACGTGAGATCGGGCAACGGAACCAGACGATCCTTATGGCCCTTGCCGCGGCGAATATGCACCCGCTTGCGTTGGCCGTCGATATCGCCCACCTCGACCGACAACGCCTCGCCCAAGTGCAGGCCCATCGAGTAGGTGGTCAGCAGGAAGACCCGATAGCGGAGCTTTCGCGTCGCGCCGATCAGCTGCTCCACCTCATAGGGCGTGAGAATGTCCGGCAGCGATGGTATCTTGGGGGCCTTGACGATCTCGACCCAGCTCCCGTCGCGCTTGAGGACGTGTTGCCAGAAAAACTGCAGGCCGTTGCGATCGACCTTGACGGTGCTCCAGGAGTGGGATCCGACCAACTCGGCGAAGTAGGTCTGCAACTGATCGGTGGTGAGTTGGTCGGGACAGCAATCGAAATGGCCCGACACCCGGCGCACCGCGCGGGAGTAGACATCGATGGTGCTGTCACTGAGGCCCTGCAGCCTCAGGGCTCGGAGATGGCACTTGTAAAGCTTGTCGAAGCGGGTTTGCTCGCTGGCTTTCATGGTAAGCTCCTCTGTCGTTCCGCCCGGAATTGGGCAGAACTGGAGCTTAACCCGCCAGCCGGATTTTGTCTGCCGCGCAGCGGCTTCGTCCAACAACAGGTTCCAGCCGACCGTCCCGCCTTCGGTGGGCCGGCGGCTGGAACCTGGGCGTTCGGCCCCACGACCCAGATCGTCCAGAGTGTTGGAGTGATTGACAGCAGTCTCATGCGTTGTTATCTTCTCCAGCATGAAAGCGATTGCACTGATACGCCGCCGTGTCGTGCTCGCCGAGGACGCCTTCGCGGAAGTGGCAATATGGCGCGTATCGCAGCCGGTGTCGCCTTCCAGTCATTGCTTCAAGTACCGCCTCGCGTATGTGGTATCCGACCAGTGCGTGCTGCGTTACGACAACGAACACGGCAAAGGCGATCACCGGTACGTCGGCACGGTGGAAGCGCCTTATGTCTTTTCGACGCCGGATCAACTGATGGCGGACTTCAATGCCGATATTGCGAGGTGGAATCATGAACACGGTCGTTCTTGAGGTGCGGTCTCTGGCCGAGACGCTGGCCGATGCAGCGCGGGCGATGAAGACGGGCCGCGCCGAGCGCGAGGCGCGCATAAGCTTTGCGACGCCCGAGTTGTTGTGGCAAGTGCTTACGGCCAAGCGATGGGAACTGCTCAAGGCTCTATGTGGCGCCGGCTCGGTGTCGATCCGCGAGGCGGCGCGGCGCGTGGGGCGCGATGTGAAGGCCGTGCATAGAGATGTGACGGCGCTGCTAAATGCCGGTGTGCTCAACCGCACCGCTGATGGTAGCATCGAGTTCCCGTTCCAGGTAGTGAAGGTCGAGTTCGTCTTGCAGGCAGCGTAGCATCATAGATGCTCCATTGGCCGAACAAGGCGCTCCACCGGACGGCGCAAAAAAAGCGCGCCGCCGGTGACCTTGGTCGTTGGGGCAGGGGCGATTCGTCGCGGGCGGGTAACCGTGGTACGATTCTGATGGATAGCTCGTTGCCGTGCCGAGGTGGCGCCCATGGAGCTTCGATATCACCTCGATCCCGACACGGGGCTTCCCCACATCTACGGGCACGGCGTCACCGAAGAGGAAGTCGACCAGGTACTGCGCGGCCCCGGCGAGGATCTGGCGGCCGAGCGAGGTTCGCGAATGAAGCTGGGCCAGACCACGGCCGGGCGCTACCTCCAGGTCATCTACGTGCCCGACGAGGATCCCCGGAGCGTTTTTGTCGTGACCGCGTACGAGCTGCGGGGCAAGGCGAAGAAGGCGTACCGTCGCCGACAACGGAGGAGGCTGCGATGAGAGAGCCAAAGTATCCCCCCGGTTGGGATGAGGAGCGGGTTCGTCAGGTCACCGCGCACTACGACGCCCAGACCGAGGACGAACAGTTTGCGGAAATCGAGGCGGCGCGGGAAGCGGAGGACGTGACCTTGATTGCAGTTCCCACGGAACTGGTCCCGGATGTCCGCGCCCTTCTGGCGCAGAAACAGAGCGCTTGAGGATCTGGGCCTGAACGTCCCAACTCACGCCCTGAGGGGCACTGTCAAGCGTTTTAAGGGCTCGCGGCGATCGAATTGAGTAGCGGCGAGCCGCGGCGTTTGAGCGAATTGAGGTATGTCGATTCGTCGTAGGGCGTGCGGTTCT
>JBQTJM010000376.1:0-4215 GCA_052387115.1 Gammaproteobacteria bacterium
TCTTCACCAAGCATGACCCGGAGGATGGCGAGCCGACTCAGTTTCAGCGGGCCATTCGCGAACTGGGCATCGCCGGGATCCAGGCGCTGACCCCCCAGGCCAAGGGGCGGGTAGAGCGGCTGTTTCAGACGCTCCAAGACCGGCTGGTCAAAGCCCTACGCCTGGCGGATATCGGCGACATCGACGCTCGATTGTTTCGTCGGGTTTTATCTGACCTTGCCGGTAATGCGGAGGCGGTCTCGACCCCTTCTTTCCTCCGTCACCCCAGCGAAAGCTGGGGTCCAGAGGGGTCTGGTCAACGCCGCAGTGGATCCCAGCTTTCGCTGGAATGACGAAGGGAGTGGAATAGTGCCGGCAGGATGGTCACGCATGCGTTCGTGGTGGCGACGCTGGAAACCCGCCTGGCTCATCAAGCGCAGCCGCTTCAACTATGACGTGCACCGGGCCTCGGGCTTATGGGTCTGGGCCATGCTGCATTGCCTCAATGCCGGCGCGTGATCCTCGATCCATGCGCGCCGATCCGCCACCGATCGATCCCGCGATCCTGGAGCAGGCGGCGCAATGGTTCGCGCTGTTGCGTTCCGAGTCCGCCACGAAGGCCGATCGCCGCCGCTGGCAGGCCTGGCTCTCGGCCTGCCCGGCGCATCGCACGGCCTGGGCTCGGGTGGAGGCGTTCACGCGTCGGCTCGAGGGCCTGCCGGCGCACGCGGTGAGCGCCGCTCTGGGCACGGCGGACCGCGGCCGGCGCCGCGCGCTCAAGACCCTCGCCTTCCTGTGTACCGCGGGAGTCGCCGGCTGGGGCGCGTGGCGCGGCACGCCCTGGCGCGAATGGATGGCCGATCACCGCACCGGTGTGGGCGGCACGCGAAGCGTGATCCTGGCCGACGGCACGCGCCTATGGCTCAACACCGCCAGCGCCCTGGACGTGGAATTCACGTCCCCGCTCCGCCGACTCCTCTTACAGGCGGGTGAGGTGCTCATCGAGACGGCGTCCGATCCGCGGGTGCCGTCCCGCCCCTTCGTCGTCGATTGCGCAGACGGCCGGGTACGCGCGCTCGGTACGCGCTTCAGCCTCCATCAGCAGGATGACCATAGCCGCGCCGCCGTGTTCGAGGGCGCGATCGAGATCCAACCCGCCGCACCCGCCGCCGCGCGCCGGACCTTGAACGCCGGCCAAGAGACCCGCTTCACGCGCCAGAGCATCGACGCGCCGCAACCGGCGAACCAGGACCGCACGGCCTGGACGCGGGGGATGCTGCTCGCGGACGACCTGCCGCTCGGCGAGTTCGTGGCCGAGCTCGCGCGCTATCGTCACGGCTATCTCGGTTGCGCGCCGGAAGTGGAAGACCTGCGCCTCGTCGGCGCCTTTCCGCTCGGCGATACCGATCGGGTGCTCGCCGCCCTGGAGCGCACGCTGCCGGTCCGGGTGCGGGCCCTGACGCCCTGGTGGGTGTCCATCGAACCGCGCTGACCCTCGCGCTAAAAAAAATTTCACCCCGGCGGTTCCCTTTTTCGCGTCTCGATTGGCAATAGGGATAGAGACCTTGTCAATCCTCCGGAGGCCGAACGTGTCCAGGCAAGCTTCGAACCGCTGTGTTACCCGCCCGGTCCAGGCCGTGATCATCGGGCTGGCCCTTCTCGCAACCCTCGCCGGGGCGTCGCTCACCCGCGCCGCCGAGCCCCGGGTGGCCGAGCTTCGCACCTACCGCATTCCCGGCGGCTCCTTGAGCCAAGCGCTGAGCCAATTCGCGGGCGCCGCGGGCGTCTTGCTGTCCGCCGATGCCCGGCTCACCGATGGCAAGACCAGCCCCGGCCTGCAGGGCGAGCTCACCGTCGCAGAGGGCTTCGCGCGCCTGCTCGCAGGCCACAGCCTCGCGCCGGTGCGGAACGCCGATGGCAGTTACACCCTGCGCCCCGTGGCGCAAACCACGGAGACGCCGGATCCGAGCACGGCGAGCACGCCGGAACCGGAGGTCATTACGCTGCCCGAGATGACCGTCACCGCCTCGCCCTTGGACGAGACGAGCTACAACGTCCCCAACGCCAGCACCGCCACCAAGACCGACACGCCGATCATGGAGACGCCGGTGAATATTCAGGTCGTACCGCAGCAAGTGTTGCGAGACCAGCAGGTGATCCGCATCGATAAGGCTCTGCAAAACGTCAGCGGCGTTTACGTGCAACCCGCCGTCGGCGGGCTGCAAAACGGTTTCAACCTTCGGGGATTCGGCACCCTTAACTATTACCGCGATGGTGTCCGGGTGCTGAACGAGAATATCACACCTGGCGCGCGCGAGACCGCCAACCTCGAAAGGATAGAGGTGCTCAAGGGCCCGGCCTCGATCCTCTACGGCCAGCTCCAGCCGGGCGGGCTCATCAATCTGGTCACCAAACACCCGCTGGCCCAGCCCTACTATGCCTTACAGCAGCAATTCGGCTCGTTCGATTTTTACCGGACTACGATCGACGCCACCGGCCCCATCACCGGAGACGACACGCTGCTCTACCGGCTCAACCTGGCTTATGAGAATGCGGGCTCCTTCCGCGAGTTCTTGGAAAACGAGCGGGTGTTCGTGGCGCCGGTGCTGCGCTGGAACCTGAGTCCCCAGACTCAGGCAAATTTTTTCCTCGAATACCTGCACAGCCGCGATCCGGTCGACAGCGCCCTCATTCCCGGTCTCGGCAACGGGCCCGCCCCCATACCAGTGGAGCGTAACCTGGCGGAGCCCGGAAGTGTCCACAACATCGACGAGGTCCGAGTCGGCTTCGACTGGTCGCACGCCTTCAACCAGCGCTGGACCCTGCGCCATCGCTTCGACGCTAATCTCGCCGACGAAAACGAACTGGGCACCATCAATGTGGAACCAATCGACCCGCAACAATGCAGCCCGCAGCGCTGCCCGGTGTCGCGCCGGCTTTCAGCCTTTTCCGTCATTGACCGGGAGATCTACTACACCTCGCTCGACCTGACCGGCCGGTTCGATACCTTCGGCCTCGCCCACACGCTCTTGCTCGGCGGGGATTTTCTGCACCAGCGCGTGGACTCAACCGGGGGGGACCTCGACAACCCGATCCCGCCGATCGACGTCTTCCATCCCGTGCACACCGGCGTGCCCGAGGACGCACGGAACATATTGCGCGATTTCCTGGCCAGCCCCGCCGCAGGGCCTTTTATGAACACTCAAGAATGGTATGGGTTCTATCTGCAGGACCAGGTCAAGCTGCCCTACCATCTCCATCTGCTGGCCGGCTTTCGCTACGACAACGCCACCACCAGTGCGGTATTCCCCTTCGTTCTATTGAATAGCAGGCAACACGACGACGCCGTGACGCCACGCTACGGTTTGGTATGGCAGCCCATCCCGGAATTGAGCCTCTATGGCAATTATGTGGAGAACTTCAATGCCAGCAATGGCCGCAGCGGCGGACTATTCGGGGGTGGGCAATTCGGGACCGAGGGGCAGCCCTTACCGCCAGAGACCGCCCAGCAATGGGAGCTGGGGCTCAAGACCGAGCTCCTCGATGGAGGCCTGACCGGCAGCCTCGCCTGGTTCGACCTCACCAAGCAGAATATCCAGACGGCCGACCCCGACCCAATCCGCGCCGCGCAGGGTTTCGTGGTCGTGACGGGCGAGGCCCGCAACCGCGGCCTGGAGCTGGACCTTGTGGGCGAGGTCCTGCCGGGCTTCAGACTCATCGCCAGCGGCGCCTATATCGACTCCGAGATCACCAACGATACCGTGGACGAGCTCGGCAACCCCATCGGCAATCAAGGTAACCGCTTCTTCGGCGTGCCACGCTTGGGTGGAAGCCTCTGGGGGACCTACGAACCCCAGGCCGGTCTGTGGCGCGGTCTGCAACTGGGCGCGGGCCTCATCGCCCGCGGGCCGCGGGAGGTGGACAACGCCAATTCCTTCGAGCTGCCGGGCTACGCGACCGTCAACCTCATGGCCGGCTACCAATGGAAAGTGGGCCCCTCCAAGCTCAGCGTCCAACTCAACGTCGATAACCTCCTCGACAAGGAGACGTTCGAAACCTTCGGCGGAAATTCATTTTTCAACCCCGGCGCCCCGCGGACGTTTTTGGGATCGGTGCGGGTGGAGTTTTGAGGGTGGTCTTAGCCGCCGACAAACGGATTCAAGAGCTTGATCCCGGCATGCTGTACATCCGCCAGGTTCCGCGTGACCAGGGTAAGGTCATACACCTTGGCCGTGG
>JBQTJM010000377.1:0-4734 GCA_052387115.1 Gammaproteobacteria bacterium
GCGGACCGGCGCCGGGGGATGGGGCGCATCACCGTGATCAGTTGAGTTGTTATTCGTAGGTGCCGGACTTGGCCTTGCCCCAGAACACGCGGTAGGAGAATGCGGTGTAGGCGACGATGAAGGGCAGCACGACCAGCGCTACCGCGAGCACGGCCTTGAGCGACGAGGGGTGGGCAGCCGCTTCCCAGATCGTGATCCGGGATATGGAACGCGATGTTCAGCCCGAACTGGATACGGGCCAGTGCGACGGCGTCCAATGGGTCCATCGGCTCGCGGGCGGATCAGGGGTTCATGCTTCCAACCGAGCATCCATCGTGATCTTCGCGTTCAGTACTTTCGAGACGGGGCACCCTGCCTTGGCGTTTTGCGCTGCCGTCTCGAACGCCTGTCGGTCCGCGCCAGTCACCCGGGCCGCGACAACCAGATGCACCGAGGTAATCGCAAACCCGGCATCTGTCTTGTCCAACTGGACAGACGCTGTCGTGCTGATAGTTTCGGCCGTCAGGCCAGCGTTCTCCAACTGAGCAGACAGGGCCATCGAGAAACAGCCTGCATGTGCGGCGGCAATCAACTCCTCGGGATTGGTGCCCTTTCCCTCTTCAAAACGGGTGTTGAACGAATACTGCATCTCGGAGAGAACGCCGCTGTCGGTTGAGATGGTCCCTTTCCCGCCTTTGAGGCCGCCTTTCCAGACGGCTGTTGCATTTCGTTTCATATTTCCTCCTGTGACATCGCAGCGATCGCGTCGCTTGCGGGAAACGTCAGATCGAGCGGGGCATCGAGCGACCGATCACGCCGCTCGCGTGCGGTCCCGATCCTGGGCGAGGCTCGGGTAGTCGGTATAGCCGTTAGTGCCTCGGTCATTATCATCCCGCGAGCGCCCGGATACGGTCCGACTCGGCTCGGCGCGTCGGTCATGTCTCCCGATTCGGACCCAAGGATGGGAGAGCGATGAAGTATGGTCGCGAGGTGGGAAGGCGTCAATGGCAGGGGTAGGCACAGGTGCCCTCCAAAGGGATGGAAGACCACGCCGGGAATATCGCCCGTGCACCAGCCGCTGATCGACCCCGCTGAACTGTGGCAGGGGTTTACGGACCCGCGCGGGGCATAGCACTCGTTTGACGACCATGCTGTCCCCCGTCATGGGTGAGGGTCCCCCCGAGAATGTCTTGCCCTACCCGTAGCTCTCCTCTCCGGACGCACGTCTGTCCCTCCCACCCGAGGTGGGGCCCAGTCAGGCAATATACCGTGGATTTCGCAGTGCGGCGCACGAGCGCCCAGGCATCCACCAACCCCCCCTGCAGAGAGGTCGCAGTGAGGTGTGTCAGCAAAGTCCCGGCACGTGATCGCGAACCGGGGCCTTCCCAAGAGTCGCGCGCCCTCTCAGAGGCCCGCGGCGCTGCCGTCTACAGTGCATCAGTCATAATTTGTACATCCATCGTCGATATGCTACTCTGGATGAAGCGGCTTGGATCCGTAGGCAGTTTGACCATAGCTTATTTCCACGGTGGACTTGCCGGCATGCTGACCCATTAGTGGCGTCATCAAAGCAAATGCTCAAGCGCAAGCCGCGTGCCTGTCTCTGTCTGCTGATCTATCTCGTGATGGGGGCGGGAAACGGACAGGCACCGCTCCTGTTCATGATCCTCGGTCACGCCCATAAGACCTACGTCCATTACAGCGATGAGGGCATCCGATTAACCCTGCACCACCCGGGACACCCTGACGAGCACGAACCGACACCGTTCCTTTCCAGCCCGCATAAACCCGATGTCCTGGACCAAGTGCTGGCGGCGATCACGGGGCAGGAAGACCGAGACGATCACGTCATCCGGATCCCGGCACAGAAACCGCAGACCATGGCGGCGATCAAAACGATCGAAATCCCCAAGGCCTTATCCTTATCAGTCACCGCTTACATCGTTCCTTCCCTTATGGAGCTTGCGTCCGTACATACGCCGGCGCGGCCGCCGCCCGGGATCAACCCCACGCTTGCCTCCCGCCGGACCACCGTTCTGCTGATTTAGATCCCTCTGGAAGACCCTCACGCCTCGTTTCTGGGCGTGTGCAATCGGTGGGTCAGCGCCTTGGCCTGACCTGACCCTTATCGACTTTCCGAGGAGAGTGATGTCTTCCAAGACTTTATCGATCTTGTTACTGGCTCAGCTCATGAGTGGCGTCTGCGCTCATGCGGATTGGCTAGAGCCGCGCCCCCTGGGCCGGGATATTCCGGCTCCCCACCCCCCGCGCGAGTCACCGGAGGTCCTGCCCGCCATCACCGAGCCCACCGGCGACCTCACGCTACGCGAGGCGCTTTCGCTTGCGCTCCTTCAGAACCCGGAGCTCAAGGCCTTTGCCTTCGAGGTCCGCGCCCGAGAGGCGGCGGTACTCCAGGCCGGCCTGCTTCCCAATCCTCACCTTGGCGTGGTAGCGGAGAACTTCGGCAATAACACCCTGGACGAGTTTGACAGCACGGCGATTACCCTTCAGCTCAGCCAGTTGATCGAGCTCGGTGGAAAGCGGGCAGCCCGAACGGAGGCCACGCAATTGGCACGCGATCTCGCCGGCTGGGACTACGAGCGGGAGCGGATCAAGGTCTTGACGGAAACCCAGAGGGCCTATGTAGAGGTCCTGAGCGCACAGGGGCGGACCGCACTGAGCAAACAAGTGGTGGCTCTCGCGGAAGAGGTCGCCGCCGCCGTGGCCAAACGGGTTACGGCCGGTAAGGTATCCCCGGTGGAAGAGACCAAGGCCGGGGTCGCGACTGCCTCGGTGCGAATCGAGCTCACCCGTGCCGAGCGTGAGCTCCAGGCCGCCCGCAAGCGCCTGGCGGCGACCTGGGGCAGCACTGCCCCGCGCTTCGAGCGCGCCTTGGGCGTGCTCGAGGCCGTTCCCTCGATTCCCACGCTGGAACAGCTCATGGAGCGGCTCCGCCAGAACCCGGAGCTCGCCCGTTGGGCCACGGAGCTCGCGGAGCGTCAGGCCGTAATCGCCTTGGAACAGACCCGGGCCATTCCGGACCTCACCGCCAGCTTCGGGGTCCGGCGTTTCGAGGAGCCCGGGGATGACGCCCTGGTGGTCGGGATCTCCCTGCCTCTGCCGGTGTTCAACCGCAACCAGGGTGCCATCCTGGAGGCGCAGCGTCGGCTCACCAAGGCCGAAGAGGAACGCCGCGCGGCGGAAGTGCGGGTGGCCACGGCCTTGAGCAGCGCCTACCAGACGCTGGCCGGCGCCCATGCCGAGATCGCGGCCCTGAAGGCTCAGGTCCTGCCCGGTGCCCAGAGCGCCTTCGAGGGCGCAAGCAAAGGTTATCGACTGGGCAAGTTCGGGCTGCTCGATGTCCTGGACGCGCAGCGCACCCTGTTCGGGGCCAAGGCCCAATACCTGCGCGCGCTGACCGACTACCACCAGTCAATCGCCCAGGTGGAGGGCTTGATCGGCGAGCGGATTGACGCGGTCCAAACCCAGAAGGAGTCACGATGAACACAAAGACTTGGCTTTCCATCGCCGTCGTAGTCCTCGTGGGGATCGTCCTGGGCTTTTTCATCTTGCGCCTGGAACCCGCCACCGTGCGCACCGACGAGCATGAGCCCCAGAGTGAACAGGCGGAAGGTCCTATGACGAAAGGACCTCACGGCGGCCGGTTATTGACTCAAGACGGCTTCGAGATTGAGGTCACGATTTATGAACGAGGTGTGCCACCGCAATTCCGGGTCTATGGCTATGAACAGGGAAAGCCCTTATCCCCGGACCAAGTACAGATGACCATCGAATTGCACCGGCTGGGGGGCGGAATCGATCGCATCCAGTTCCAGAAGGAGGGAGACTATCTGCGCGGCGATCGAGTGATCGAGGAACCACACTCCTTCGATGTGAAGGTCAGCGCGGTGCGCGAAAGCCGTCGCTATGAATGGGAATACACGCAAGTCGAAGGCAGGGTCCAGCTTTCCCATGAAGTGCTGCAAAGCTCGGGCATAGAGATTATGACCGCTGGAGCCGCGCGCATCAAAACGCTCCTAGCGCTACCCGGGGAGATCAAGCTCGATCAAAACCGTTTAGCCCATGTCGTCCCTCGATTCGCCGGTGTGGTCACCGCCGTCCACAAAAATCTTGGCGATAGGGTAAGGATGGGCGAGGTTATCGCGATCGTCGACAGCCTCGAGCTAGCGGAGGCAAAAGGCCAATTCATCGAAGCGGTGCATCGGCTTGAGCTCGCACAGACCAGCTTTATTCGGGAACAGAGCCTGTGGAGGAGCAAGATCTCACCCGAGCAGGATTACCTTAACAGCCGTCACGCCTTAGAGGAGGCCGAGATCACCAAGCAAATCGCCGCGCAGAAACTGCTGGCGTTGGGACTCTCTCACGCCGACCTCGCCACGCTGTCCATAGAGCCGGAAGGTCCGGTCAGGCTGCATCGGCCGAGGACGCCTTTCCGCGAGCACATGCTCACACGCTATGAGATCCGCGCACCGCTCGACGGTGTCGTCATCGAGAAGCACCTCGTGCTGGGCGAGGCCATCAAGGAGGACACGGCGATCTTTATCATCGCGGATCTTTCGACGGTGTGGGGAGAGTTCAGCGTCTACGCCACGGATCTAAACGCGGTGCGGCTGGGCCAGGAGGTCACTGTCAAATCCGAGGTCTTGGCGCTCGAGGCCACCGCTACCGTGTCTTACCTCGGCCCGCTGGTGGGCGAAGAGACTCGGTCCGCGAGCGCCCATGTGCACATCCCGA
>JBQTJM010000378.1:0-32750 GCA_052387115.1 Gammaproteobacteria bacterium
GGCCGGCTTTGAGGCACCTCACGACCCGTGCTCGAAGATCCCATCGAGGGTCGAGGTCAATGCGGTACGCCAATCCGGCAGATAGAGGCCGAAGGTCTGGGCCAGCTTCGTGCAGTCGAGGCGGGAGTTCAGGGGGCGGCGGGCCGGCAGAGGATAGTCGCTGGTGGCGATTGGCAGTATCCTCTTGACCGCCATTGGCGGTTCGCGCGGCACCTCGCGGGCGGCGGCGACGATGGCGGTGGCAAACCCGTGCCACGAGGTCTCGCCGCCTGTGGTCAGATGGTAAGTACCGCTCGCCGAGCGCCACGCCTCGCGCGTCGAGAGCCTTCCCAGGATCAGCGCCGTGGCATCGGCGATCAGGCGCGCCGGCGTCGGGGCGCCGATCTGATCCGCGACGATGCGTAACTCCTGCCGCTCTGCCGAGAGCCGCAATACGGTCTTGACGAAATTCTGGCCGCGCGCGGCATACACCCAGCTGGTACGCAGGATCAGGTGGTCGCAAACCAACTGCTGGATCGCGAGCTCCCCGCAGAGTTTGCTGCGGCCGTACGCGTTCAGCGGGCTGGCGATATCCCGTTCCGTGTAGAGACCGGGCTTGGCCCCGTCAAACACGTAGTCGGTCGAGTAATGGATGAGCAAGGCCCCACGCTTGCGGGCCTCTTCGGCCAAGACGCCGACGGCGGTCCCGTTGATGGTGGTCGCGAGCGATTCTTCCTGCTCGGCCCTGTCCACCGCGTTGTAGGCGGCGGCGTTGACGATCACGTCGGGGTGGATAGTATCGATGAGCGTCGGTATGGCGTCTGGATGGGATAGATCGCAGCGCCCCCTGTCGACCGCAACCACCTCACCGAGCGGCATGAGGCCGCGGGCCAGCTCGAAACCCACTTGACCGGTCGCGCCGGTCACCAAGAACCTCATGGAAAGCACTCCGCTCGTTTGAGAGGCACGCCGGCCTGGTCCTTGGGCGACAACAGCGGCAGACCGGCGAGCGGCCATTCGATATCGATGTCCGGATCGTTCCAGAGGATGACGCGCTCGTGCTCGGGGGCGTAGTAATCGGTGGCCTTGTAGAAGACATCCACGCGCTCGCTCAGCACCAGAAAACCGTGCGCAATACCGGGCGGCAGCCAGAGTTGCCGGTGATTGTCTTCTGAGAGCTCCACGCCTACCCATTGGCCGAAGCTCTGAGAGGACCGGCGAATATCCACCGCAACATCGAACAGGGCCCCGCACACGACCGACACCAGTTTGCCCTGGGCCTGCCGAACCTGGTAGTGCAGACCGCGCAGGACGCCGCGGCGCGAGCGCGAGTGGTTGTCTTGGACGAAGTCCACAGAGAGCCCGGTCGCCTGCCCGAAACCGCGGGCGTTGTAGCCCTCCAGGAAAAACCCCCGCGCATCACCGAACACCCGGGGTTCGATGATGAGCACATCGGCGATCGCCGTGCGCACGACGTTCATGAGGACTCCCGCTCGGTCGAAAGACGCAAAAGGTACTGGCCATAGCCGTTTTTGGCGAGCGGTGCCGCGAGCCTCAGGAGTTGCTCGGTTTCAATAAAGCCTTTGCGCCAGGCGATCTCCTCCGGACAGGCGACCTTGAGCCCCTGGCGATGCTCGATGGTTTCGATGAAATTCGATGCCTCTATCAGCGATTCGTGGGTACCGGTGTCGAGCCAGGCGAATCCGCGCCCCATGATCGCCACGGACAGCCGCCTGCGCTCCAGATAGGCGCGGTTGACATCGGTGATCTCCAGCTCGCCGCGGGCCGAGGGTTCGAGGCCCGCGGCGATCCCGACCACGTCCCGGTCATAGAAATACAGCCCCGTGACGGCATAGTGGGATTTGGGGCGGGTGGGTTTCTCTTCCAGCGACGTGGCCCGACCGTGAGCGTCGAAGGCCACCACGCCATAGCGCTCGGGGTCGTTCACATGGTAAGCAAATACGGTGGCACCGACCTCGTTCAGCATGGCCCGCTCCAGGTGCATCTGGAGATCGTGGCCGTAAAAGATATTGTCGCCCAGGACCAGCGCCGAATGACCGCCGCCGATGAAGGACCGTCCGATGACGAAGGCCTGCGCCAGTCCATCCGGGCTCGGCTGGACGGCGTACTGGAGGTTCAGCCCCCAGTCCGATCCGTCACCGAGCAGT
Source organism: Gammaproteobacteria bacterium (assembly GCA_052387115.1). Taxonomy (GTDB): domain Bacteria; phylum Pseudomonadota; class Gammaproteobacteria; order JACCXJ01; family JACCXJ01; genus JACCXJ01. Next base: position 2,148 of record JBQTJM010000378.1, read on the forward strand.
TGTTCGAAGCGCTCGGTGTCCTGCGGGGTGCTGATGATGAGGATGTCGCGAATGCCCGCCAGCATGAGCGTGCTGAGCGGGTAATAGATCATCGGTTTGTCGTAGACGGGCAGGAGTTGTTTGGAGATCGCCTTGGTCACCGGGAAAAGCCGCGTCCCGGAGCCGCCGGCCAGGATGATACCTTTACGGTTCATGCCACCTCTGCGCCGTAGTGGTGGGCCGTCCACTCCCGATACGCCCCGCTGGTGACGTCCCGGATCCAATCGCCGTGTTCCAGGTACCAGCCCACGGTCTTGCGGAACCCGGTGTTAAAGGTCTCCGCCGGGACCCAACCAAGCTCTCGCCGGATCTTGCGGGAATCGATGGCATAACGCCGGTCGTGGCCGGGCCGATCCGTCACGTAGGTGATCTGGCGCGCATAGGCCCGCCCGTCGCTACGCGGACTCTGCTCATCCAGGATGGCGCACAGCCGCTCGACCACCTCGATGTTGGGCCGCTCGTTGGAGCCGCCGATGTTATAGGTCTCGCCCGGCCCGCCCTGGTCCAGCACCACACGAATGGCGCTGCAATGGTCTTGCACATAAAGCCAGTCGCGGATCTGCCGGCCGTCTCCGTACACGGGCAGGGGTCTACCGGCCAGGGCCTGATGGATGACCAATGGGATCAACTTTTCCGGGAACTGATAAGGACCGTAATTATTGGAACAGTTGGTGGTGAGCACCGGCAGGCCATAGGTGTGATGGTAGGCCCGCACCAGATGGTCGGACGCGGCCTTCGAGGCGGAATAGGGGCTATTGGGTCGATACGGGTGGGTCTCCGTGAAGGGCGGATCGTTCGGGCCGAGCGACCCATAGACCTCGTCCGTACAGACGTGCAGGAAACGGAACCGCTCGCGCGCCTCGCCCGACAGTCCGATCCAGTGGGCGCGCACGGCCTCGAGCAGCTGGAAGGTGCCGACGCAGTTGGTCTCGATGAACGCCGCCGGCCCGTGGATGGAGCGGTCGACATGGGATTCGGCGGCAAAATTGACCACGGCCCGCGGCCGGTGCTCGGCGCACAGCCGCGAGACGAGATCGAAATCGCCGATGTCACCCCGAACGAAGACGTGACGCGGATCGTCCCGGACGCTCGCAAGGTTTTGCAGGTTGCCGGCGTAGGTGAGCCTGTCGAGGTTGACGAGGGCTTCGCCGATCTCCGCCAGCCAGTCGAGAACGAAATTGGAGCCGATAAAACCGGCCCCTCCAGTGACAAGGATCATGCAGCCCCTGATATCTCCCCTAAGCTACTACCCCTCATAAACCGCGAACCGCGAATATATCTCCTCCTCCCCGCCGGCGGGCCTCGGGTACACCGGTATGATTACATGGCCTCGCCCACCGCCACAAGCTGGTCTCCGCCAAAAATAAAGAAATCATGATCGCCAAGGCCGGTCCACAGCCCTCGGTCCAACGCTACAATGGGCGCGTGCAGCCCTCGCTAATCCTCTTTTGCGGACTCTTGATGCTCTACGGCGGGACTACCGGACGCATGGCGTCGGCCGAGCCGGCGGCGCCCGCCCCACTCCCGGAACGCGTCGCCGCACTGGAACGCGAGATCGCCCGAGTGCTGGCCCTGGCCGAGGCGCGCGCCCCGAGCGCCTCCCGGCTCGAAGCCGAGCTCGGCAATCTCGCGCGCAGGCTGTCGGCCTTGCGCCTGCGCAACGCCATACTCGCCACCGAGAATACCCGACTGACGCGTGAGTCCCTGGCGGCCGACACGCGCCTGCGCCGGCTCACCCGGGACGCGGAAACCGGGCGCGGCGAGCACGCGTCATTGCTGGCGAAATACGGGGACAGCGAGGCCCGTGCGGGCCGGCTGCAAGCGCGGGTCACGGAGTTGCAGGAACGCCTGGCGTCGAACCGCCCAGACCCCGATGCCATCGCGGCCGCCCGCGCGCGGATCACCGAGTTGCACAAGGCCTACCGCACCCTGCGCGCCACGCGCCCGCACGACTCGACCCGCAAGGCGGCCTTGGAATCGACACTCAAGGCCCTGCAACGAGGCCAGATTGAGATGGCGCTCCTGACCGGGGCGCGCGGCGTGTACACGGTGCAGGAGGGTGACAGCCTGGAGCGCATCGCGAGGTTCTTCTATCGTGATCCAAGCCGCTGGCAGGCCATCTTCCGGGCCAACGAGATCCTCTTGAGTCGGCCGGGGCAGATAGCGCCCGGTATCGTGCTGCTCATCCCGCGTTAATTTGATCTCTTTGGGCTGATTTCTTTGGGCCCAAGCCGCGCGCCGGATACCGTGCTCGCAAGGGCGCAACCGCGCTGAAGTGTGACCTAGGTCACCGCCCGACCGGCCGACTTGTGTTACAAAGGGACGGCCTTGGTCTTGCCTGGCTCCAGGACGGCCTGCTGCGGTTGGGCCAATGGATTGCACTCAGGTCATGGATCGTCCAGGACCATGGAAGAGGTCGAATCGACGTGAAACTCGAGGCAAAACTCCCGCTGATACTGGCCCCGTTGAGCCTCGTGCCTGCGGTCCTGGTGGGCACCTTGGCCTGGCGGGAGGCATCCCCGCTGGACCAGGACGCGGCGCTCGCCCTGCTCGCCGTGGCACTTTCGGGCGGACTGGCCGTCGCGGCGGTGGCGTTCCTGCTGTTGCGGGCACTCCTGACCCGGCGCCTGCGGGCCTTGCAGCAGGCCGCGGGCGAGCTCGGCCGAGGCAACGTGCTGGTGCCGATCGACGTAGGGGCCCGCGACGAGCTCGGCGATCTCGCTCAGTCGCTACGCACCATGGGCCATAACCTCAGGCAGTCGAGCGAGCAGATCCGCTATTTCGCCTACCACGACAGCCTCACCAAGCTGCCCAACCGGCTGATGTTCGGAGAATACCTGAAACGCGCGCTGGCCCATGCCAAGCGCGGCCGGCGGACACTGGCCTTGCTGTTCGTGGACCTCGACGATTTCAAGCACATCAACGACACGCTCGGGCATGCCGCCGGCGATCAAGTCTTGATCGAATTCTCCGAACGGCTGCTCCACTGCCTGCGCGCCGATGATTACGTAGGCAGAACCGATCCGGCCTCCGAGGAAGGGGACACCATCGCCAGGCTCGGCGGGGACGAGTTCACCATCCTCCTGCCGGATATCGAGGATGCCTTGCAGGCCGCCACGGTGGCCGAACGGGTCATCGCCGCCACCGCCTCTCCCGTCTGGTATCGCGACCAGGAGCTGCACATCGGCGCGAGCATCGGGATCACGCTCTATCCCAGTGACGGCGTACAGGCCGAGACCCTGATCAAGAACGCCGACATGGCCATGTACCACGCCAAAGCCAAAGGCAAGAACACCTACCAGTACTACCGCGAGCGCATGAACGTGGCCGCGGTGCGACGCCTGAGCCTGGAGACCGCCCTGCGCAAGGCCTTGGAGCGCGAAGAGTTCGAGGTGTACTTCCAGCCCGAGCTGGACCTCGCCGCGGGCCGCATCGTTACGGTCGAGGCCCTGATCCGGTGGCATCATCCGGAAGACGGTCTGGTGCTGCCCGGCCAGTTCATCACGGTGGCCGAGGAGACCGGGCTGATCGTGCCGATCGGCCAATGGGTCCTCAGGGCCGCGTGTCACCAGGCCGCGGCCTGGCGGAACGCGGGCCTCGCGGGGTTGGCCGTGGCCGTGAACGTCTCCGGCGTCCAGTTCATGCGCCAGGAGCTGCCCGAGCTGGTCGAGGAGGCCCTGAGGGAGGCCGGGCTCGCCCCCACGGCGCTCGAGATCGAGGTGACGGAGACGGCCCTCATGCGAGCCGAGCACTCGATCGTGAGGCAACTGCCCGCCATCAAAGAGCTGGGGGTCGCGATCGCGATGGATGACTTCGGGACCGGGTATTCCTCGCTCGGCTACCTGCGGCGCTTCCCCATCGACAAGCTCAAGATCGACCGCAGCTTCGTGGCGGGCGTCACGACCGAGGCCGGGGATGCGGCGATCTGCTCGGCGATCCTGGCCATCGCGGAGAGCATGGGGCTTACCGTGACCGCCGAGGGGGTGGAAGAGCCGGCGCAGCTCGAGTTCCTGCGCGAGCGCGGCTGCCGGCTCATCCAGGGGAATATCGTGAGCCCGGCGGTGCCGGCCTCGGCCATCCCGGCCTTGGTGCAAAACGGAAGTAGATAAACAGGCCGGGATCGGCGCGTGTAGGGGCAGGCCTTGTGCCTGCCCAAGAGGGCGACCACAAGGGTCGCCCCTACGAACATATCCCGGCTTCGGCAAATCCTCGACGCTCCAGGAGATTCAAAGATCGTCGCGAGCGCGGCGGATTTTTCACAAACGTCAGTCGAAGACCCCGTGCAGAAACCAGGCGGAGGTATCCCCGAGGTCGCGATAGATCCAGAAACGCGCCCCATGGGGGTCACGGGCGACAAAATAGTCTCGCGCGATATCCTGCCCATCCCACCAGCCGGACTCGATGCGCTCGGGCCCCGATTCCGCCTCGAGCGGTCCGTTGAGATAAGGCCGTCCGTCCCGGTGCGAGAGCGGCCGGGGCTCCTTCAGCAACCACAGCGGCAAAACTCTAATAACACGATGAGGCCTGTTCGGATCCCTGGCCGAGCCACCCACAGGGGGAGCGGCGGTGCGCTCTGCCGGTGGGCAAGGATGCCAGGCCCGCTCGGGGCGATGGTCGGCGACCGCGTAGAGACCCGCCACGGCGGATTCCCCAAGGCGGGCGCGCAGGCGCTCGATGAGCCGTACAGGATCCTCCTCCGGTCCCCGCGGTCCTTGATATTCTTTTCTATTTCTTTCCAGGGGCCACAGCCCCAAGGGGGTCTCGGCGAGGGGAGCGATGGCCTCCGCTCTCATGATCAGCGCCCGCACCGGGGCGCGCAGCGACAGGCCATTCAGGCGTTCCCGAAACAGCGCGAGCAGATGCTCCGGGTCGCGGCTCGGGGCCAAGAGACCCATCTCGATTATGGTAGGGTGGATGGCGGTAGGGTGGATCGGGGTGTGGTGGATCGGGGTATCTTGGCCGTGCGCGTGCGCAAGCCGCCACGTCAAACGCCGCACCCCTGCGCGCCGCGCGGCCAGAAACCCGTGAAGCTCGAACAGCATCCGCCGCCCCCCGAACAGCAAGGCCTCGAGCGTATGGACCTCCTCGGGAAGATCGAGGCGGGTCTCGAAGCGGGCGGGTGGCTCGAACCGGGGCCGGGGGTCCGGTGCCCGGCCGAGCGCCCGATCCAGGAGCGAGACGAGCGCGGGGCCGAGCCGGCGGGCGAGCCCGGCACGCGGGAGCCGCAAGAGCCCTCCCACAGTTGCGATCCCTAGGCCCTCGAGGAGCCGGAGCTCGCGCCCGGAAAGCCTGAGGACCTCGAGGGGCAGGGCGTGTAGGGGCGCCCCTCGTGGGTGCCCGGTATCCTCGGTGACGATGACCGGCGCCGTCCCGCCGCCGCGGGCGAGGAAGGTGGCCATGAGCGGTGTGGGGCCGAGGCCCAGGACAGGGCGGAAACCCAATTTGCCCATCCCCTCCCGGACCCGCCGCGCGAGTGCCTCTGCGCCCCCGAAGAGCCCGAGACTCCCCTGGATCTCCAGGAGGACGTTATCCGGGGGGGCCAGGCTGACCTCGGGGGTGAACTGCATGGCCCAGGCGGCGATCCCCGAGAGCGCCTGTCCCTCGGCGCGCTCATCGCGCTGGAAGACCCGCAATCCCCCCCCGGGCGCCACCCGCGCCCGGGCGTCCCCGGCCGCCATCCCCGGCCCGATCCCATGCCCGCGGGCCGCCTGGTTGCAGACCAGGACTTCCGCCCGGGGCCCCACGCCCCCCACCGCCATGGCCGGGATAGCGCTGTCTTCACCCCCGCGCTCGAATACCTCCAGCGGCAGCGCCGGGAGATGGATGCATAGCCATAGTGGGGTCCTACTATCCATCGCTCGAGCTATCACGGTTCGTTATCTCCCCATGCCCGAGATATGCTAACCGTCCGCTTCAGAGACCATCGCATGGTTAGGCGTAGCTGTTTGGAGCGCAGTGATATATTATTTTATCAATACAATATGGCTGATACTGAGATAGGTTTTCCCCTCTTTCGCCAGGGGTGCCGTCGTTGCAGCCGGCTTCAAAGAGTTCATCGGCAATCTCTTCGGTCAGTCCAAGCGGTCCTGACAAAATCAAGGTGAATTCATACTTGGCCATTTCGCGTTACCTCGGGCTGGTCGGGCTGGTTCCCAAGCTCCCGCTTGGGAACCCGGTCCGTGAAGCTCCTGCTTCACATCTCCATCACCAGACCCGCTCCACCTCGATCAAGCCTTCCTGCCCGGCATAATTTCGGGCACTGGAATACCGCCAATGCTCCGGCTGGTCGACATAGCCGCGTTTAACCGGGTTCTGGTGGATATAATCCAGTTTCTGACGCATCATTATATCCGATTCAATGAGTTGCGGGTGACTGCCTTCCTCCCAAACCTGTACCGGCTTTTGGTCTTGTGCGAACGCTTGAAGAGGGCCAATAACTCCAGAAGCTTGTTCGAGCCCCCGCTCTCCAAATAGGCAATGATGTCCCTGGCCGTGAATGACTTGAAACGCTGTATATCCCGGCTCAGGTTCTCCGACCTGGCAATAAGGTGCAGGTGGTTTTCGAGGATTACGTAACCGTATATGAGCAGTCCGGCCTCGCGCTGAAGGAACCGCCATGAATCCAGGACAATATTCACTGTTTCGTGCCTCGTAAACAGTGCCAGCCAGTGGTGTACCGTCGCGGTGAGGAAGTGCGGGCATGATTCTTGTCGAACACGGTAACGGCTTCGAGGCATGTCGAGTCATCTACGGGGAAGTCAGGCACTGGCGCTCGATTGAATATATATTGCCTGGTAATCTATGAGTTTCTAAGTGCCAACGCGGGGATGAATTCCGGGAAGCTGGAGCTTCCGGACCGGGTTCCCAAGCAAGGAACTTGGGAACCAGCAAAACCAGCAACGGTCGCGTAAGTTCTGCAACGATAGGGTCTTGTTGGGCCGCTGGAGGCGATTGTTCGGTGATTGGTCATGCCTCGAGCTCATTCTTTCGCTGTTGAAGCCCCTCGAGTCTCTTCTTGAGATCGGATATCTCCTTCTTGACCCTGCGCAACTCTGTTTGGTTCTTTAGTCTGAGCAAGCAGTCCTCTCCAAGTTCCTCAGCTATGTATTTCTCAAGCTGACTTCTCAAGACCCTGAGATACGGATTTCCCCATATAGAACCTTCGCGGTACTCGAGTTTGCCGGTCTGTATGCCTTTGACAATGAAGTCCCGGCTCACGCCATATTCGGCCTTGGCCGTTACGTCGCTCAGCGTCGCTCCCTTTCGATTCCACTCGCCGTATTCTGCCATTATGTCCTCTTTCCACTCGGCTTGAGGGGCGCCGTGTTTTTTGCGGCGTCTCGCTCGGAGCGGTCGTTTACGGATGGCGGGTCCCTATCGAGCCCCAGGGTCGTCGGACCGGCAGACCAGGCCCCCCGGCATTTCAAGACCTGAAGCGCTATCCCCGCCTGCCGGGGGCCGGGCCGCAAGCGCAGGGCGGCCGGAGAAGGTTGAACCGCGAAGACCGCCGGACGAAACAGGACCCCGAGCCCCCTACCCGCCTCCGCGGCGAGTTGCAGGCGCCGCAGGACCCGGAAATCGGCTGCCCCGATCCAACCGAGACAGGCCCCACAGGCCCCGGAACAGAGCGCCTGTTCCAAGGCCCACAGCCCCTCGTCCCGGGTGTGCGCCTGGACCACCAATACGCGACCCAGCTCGATACCGGCCATCGCCAGCGCCGGGGCATAAGGGAGGTAGGGGGGTGAGAACCAGGCGATCCACCGCCCCCCCCGGCTCAGGTGCGCCAGGGTCGGTAGGAAGAGGCTCAAGGCCCCGATCCCCTGCCGTTCCTCCAGGACCTCCGTCAACGCCCCGAGCGGCCATCCGCCCCCGGGGAGCGCGGCATCGAGGGCCGGGAAACCGGTGGGGATGGCGGCGGGCCCCGGCGAGGCGGGCCGCCCGCCGCGCCAGATGTCGGCGCGCCTTGCCGGGGAATAGGGGTCAGACTGATATTTATTCCGCAGAAACACTTGCGACAGCGGTGTAACGGTCGTCAATAAATATCAGTCTGACCCCTATTCCCCTCAGGCGCGGCCGGTAAGACGGGTCTGCACCGGCAGATGCTCCCGCAACACCCCCACCCCTATCCCCTCGATGACCAGGGGTTGCCGTCGCAGATCGATCTCGATGGGGGCGAACTCGGGGTTCTCGGGGAACAGCCGCACCTGATAGCCACGGCGGCGGAAGCGCTTGACGGTGACCTCGTCTTCGAGACGCGCCACTACGATCTGGCCGCTCGCGGCCTCGGGCGTGACGTGCACGGCCAGGAGATCGCCGTTCAGGATCCCGGCATCGCGCATGCTCATCCCCCGCACCCGCAGGAGATAATCGGCATGGGGCTGGAACAACTCGGGGTCCACGTTATGGTGGGCCTCGATGTGCTCTTCGGCCAGGATGGGGTTGCCGGCGGCCACCCGACCCACCACCGGCAGTCCGGATGGCCGATCCACCAACAATCGGATCCCGCGCGAGGCGCCGGGCAGGAGCGCGATCGCCCCCTTGCGTTCCAGGGCCCTCAGGTGGTCCTCGGCGGCGTTCGGCGATCGGAAACCGAATTTATCGGCGATCTCCGCGCGCGTCGGCGGGAACCCCTGGGTGTCGATGAACCTCTGGATCAACTTGAGGATCTGGTTCTGGCGGAAGGTCAGTGTATCCATGGCGTTATAGTCTGTACAAATCTACAGCCTAGTTTAAGGCATAGACACGCCAATGCAAGAGGTGATCGACCTCCTCGCCTAGGGAATAGGGGTCAGACTGATATTTATGGACGACCGTTCATACCGCTGCTGGCGAGTGTTTCAGTTGAATAAATATCAGTCTGACCCCTATTTCTCTCGCGAGATTTCCTCGCGCAGCGACAGGAACCCGCTCACCCCCAGTATCTCTTTGATCTCACCAAACTCCACCATCTGGTCCGCGAGCGCGCGGGTGTGTCCGTCGCGCTTGAAGACCTCAGCCATCTCGCGCATGACCCGGGCGGTCAATAGCACCGAATCGATGGGCGCCACCATCATCTTGAACCCCATCTCTTCCAGGTCCTTGACGCCGACCACCGGGGTTTTGCCGAAGGCCAGCATATTCACGAACTTGGGATGCTCGACCTTGCGGCAGATGACCTCGAGCTCGGCCACCGACAAGGGCGCCTCGATGAAGGCCACGTCGGCCCCGACGTCGCAATAGCGGTTGACGCGATCGATGGCCTCGCCGAGCCCCAGGGGCTCGCGGGCATCGGTGCGGGCGATCAACAGGAAATCCGGGTCGCGGCGGGCGCGTACCGCGGCCTTGAACTTCAGCGCCATGTCCTCGGCCGGGATCACCTGTTTCCCCTCGAAGTGCCCGCAGCGCTTCGGAAAGATCTGGTCTTCCAGGATCACCCCGGCGGCCCCCGCGGCCTCGAACTCCACCACACAGCGCATCACGTTAGGGAGATCGCCATGGCCGGTATCCCCATCGGCGATCACGGGGATGGAGACGCGGCTCGCCATGCGCCGCACCGCGTCCGCCATCTCCATCATGCCGAGGAAATTGAGGTCGGGGAGCCCGTAGAGGCTGGCGCTGGTGCCGAAGCCCCCGATGAATACCGATTCGAAGCCCGCCTGCTCGATGAGCACCGCGGTCAAGACATCATGGGCCCCGAGCGATCGGACGATGCCGGGGCGATCCAGCAACTCCCGGAGCCTGCGTGTGGGACGGTTCGATGTGGACATATCCCCTCCTGTTCTAGCTGTGCCCGCTGCGGTCCGTATAATGTTATCGATCCCGCTGGGGAATCGATCCCGCTGGGGACCGCCGGCCTGCGCATGTTAGCCTAGCGAAACCCACGCGGGGCGATCCGCCGTTTTTTATTTATTTGGGAAATAGGGGTCAGACTGAATTTATTCCACAGAAACACTTGCCACAGCGGTATGAACGGTCGTCAATAAATATCAGTCTGACTGACCCTATTTCCCGCCGTCCGGCAACAGGAGCGACCGGTATGTGCCTGATCCTGCTGGCGTTGCGCGCACACCCCGAGTACCCGCTCGTGATCGCCGCCAACCGCGACGAGCTCTACGCCCGGCCCACGGCCGCGGCCGGGTTGTGGGAAGACAGCCCGCGGGTGCTCGCGGGCCGGGACCTCGTGTGCGGTGGGACCTGGCTCGGGGTCGATGTCGGCGGTCGATTCGCGGCCGTGAGCAATTTCCGAGACGGTCGCGAGGCCCCTCGACCCCAAGCGCCCTCGCGGGGCATGCTGGTCGCCGAGTATCTGAAGGGCGCGGAACCCGTCACGGATTATCTGTCTTCCATCCAGGCGCGCCGGGACCTCTACAATGGATTCAACCTCATCGCCGGCGATCTCACCACCGTCTACTATGGCAGCAACCGGACGCCGAGCCCGCGCCGCTTGGACGCCGGCATCTTCGGTGTGAGCAACCACTGCTTGGATACCCCCTGGCCCAAGCTCGAACGGGGCAAGACAGGGCTCCGGCGGCTCTTGTCGGGGCAGCGGGTGCTCGATATCGAAGCGCTCTTCGCGCTCCTCGCCGATCGCCGCATCCCCCCGGATGCGGACCTCCCCGACACCGGCGTAGGCATCGAATGGGAGCGCCTCTTGTCCCCCATCTTCATCCGCAGTGCCCATTATGGGACGCGCTCCTCGACCGTGCTCACGGTCGATCGGGCGGGACGGCTGACCTTCGTCGAGCGCAGTTTCGAGCCCGGTCAAGAGAAGTTCGAGATCCGCCGCTTCGATGTCTCGCTGGGATCAGTGCCCGCCCCATGAGAGGTCCATCCGATGCATGACGCTCAGACACCCTTGCTCCCGCTCCTCAAGCGTTACTTCGGCTTCGACGCGTTCCGGCCCTTGCAGGAGGCCATCATCGAGGACAGCCTGGCGGGCCGGGATGTCTTCGCCCTCCTGCCCACCGGCGGCGGAAAATCGCTCTGTTACCAACTCCCGGCGCTGGCGCGGCCGGGACTGACGGTGGTGGTCTCGCCGCTCATCGCGCTCATGAAGGACCAGGTGGACGCCCTGCACGCGAGCGGGATCGCGGCCACCTATCTGAATTCGTCGTTGAGCCCGGCAGAATCCCAGGAGCGCCTGCGGGGCTTGCGCGAGGACCGCTTCCGACTCCTGTACCTGGCGCCCGAACGGCTCATGGTGTCCGGGGTCTTGGCGGACCTCGCGCGCCGGCCGGTCGTTCTCATCGCGGTCGACGAGGCCCATTGCATCAGCGAATGGGGACACGATTTCCGGCCCGAATACCGCCAGCTCACCGAGTTGCGCGATCACTTCCCGGGGGTGCCGGTCATGGCCCTGACGGCGACGGCGACCGCGCGCGTGCGCGAGGACATCGTGGCGCTGCTCAGGCTCCGCGAGCCCCACCGCTATGTCGCGAGCTTCAACCGGCCGAATCTCCTGTATCGGGTGGTGGCCAAGTCCCGTGCCTACCGCCAGACGCGCGCCTTCTTGAACGAGCGTGGGAAAGACAGCGGGATCGTCTACTGTCTGAGCCGCAAGACGGCCGACACCCTCGCCGCGCACCTGCAATCCGACGGGATCGCGGCGGCCAGTTATCACGCCGGCATGGCCTCTCAGGACCGCGCGGCGCAGCAGGAGCGTTTCCTCCGAGATGAGGTGCGCGTGATGTGCGCGACCATCGCCTTCGGCATGGGCATCAACAAACCGAACGTGCGTTTCGTCGTGCATTACGATCTGCCGAAGAACGTCGAGGGATATTATCAGGAGACCGGGCGTGCTGGCCGCGACGGGCTGCCGAGCGAATGTCTTCTCCTCTTCGATGCCGCCGATGCGATCAAGCTCAAGCGTTTCATCGACCAGAAACCGGACGCCGAAGAACGGAAGATCGCCCGCGAGCAACTGGACCGCATGGTCCATTACGCCGAATCCGCCGGCTGCCGCCGCGGCGAGCTTCTGGGCTATTTCGGGGAAAGGCTGCCGGCAGGGCACTGCGGTGCGTGCGACAATTGCCTCTCCCCTCGCGCGCGTTTCGACGGCACCGTGGCCGCGCAGAAGTTCCTCTCCTGCATCTACCGCATCCGCGAGCTGAGCGGTTTCGGGGTCGGGCTGCATCACGTGGTGGCGGTCCTGACCGGCGCGGGCTCCGAGAAACTACGCAAGTGGGGGCACGAGCGGCTCTCCACCTACGGGATCGGCCGCGAGCACAGCCGCGACGAATGGGCCGCGATCGGCCGGGAGTTGATGCGGCAGGGTTTCGTCTTCCAGGACCCGGCGAGATTCAATGTCCTTCATCTCACCGAAGAAGGCCGGGCCCTCTTGCGCGATCGCCGGCGCGTGACGCTCACCAAGGCGGAGACCCCGCTGCGCGAGGCACGCACCTCGCGGGCCGGGGAGATCGACTGCGACGAGGCGCTCTTCGAGCGGCTGCGGGCGCTGCGCAAGCACCTCGCCGATGCGCGCGACGTGCCGGCCTATATCGTGTTCTCCGATGTCGCGCTGCGCCAGATGGCACGCAGCTACCCGACCGAGGAAACCGGGTTCATGCGCATCGCCGGCGTCGGCCAGGCCAAGCTCGCCGAGCTCGGGCCGACCTTCATGGCGGAGATCGCCGCGTTCCTGAAGGAGCATCCACGCCGGGAGTTTTCCGAGATCCACGTCCCGCCGGCGCGCCCGGATCTCGGTGATTCGGCGCGCGAGACCCTGCGCCGGTTTCGAGCGGGCCAATCCCCCGAGCATATCGCCGAGGAACGCGGCGTCGTGCTCGGCACCGTGTACGCTCACCTGGCCCAGGCGATCGAAGCGGGCGAACCGGTCGAGATCGGCACCCTGATCCGCCCCGAGGACGAGCGTGCGATAAGAGAGGCCTTCGACGCGCTCGGCGGGGCCAATCTGACCGGCGTGCGCGAGCGGTTGGACGGGTACGATTTCGGCCTACTGCGGATCTATCGCGCGGCGCGCCTGCAGCGCGGCGATGGCCTCATCGACGCCGGGGTCGAGGCCGACTAGCGCCGGGACGAGATGCCTGGGGTGCTAGGTGGTACATCCGCGGCCGCCGGCCTGGTGTACCCTCCAAGCCGCCATGGGCATAGAAACCACCCGTCGTGCTCGCCGTCGTCCGTGGGCATGGGTCTCGCGCCAACCGAGAGCTGGAGATTCGAACGGTTGGTTGGCTTGCCTTCCTAGGTCTCTCCGGTTATATTTCGGATCATATGCGTTACCGGTTTTCGTTTGATCGGGGCTGACGCAGTCTCGCTTTAGCAAAGGAACGAACAATGACGTACTGTGTGGGCATCATGCTCGATAGCGGGATGATTTTTGCCTCGGACTCTCGCACGCACGCCGGCGTAGATGATTTTGCGAAGTTTTGCAAACTGACGGTGTTCGAACGCGATGGCGACCGGGTGATCGTTCTATTGAGCTCGGGCAATCTAGCGGGGACACAAGCCGTGATCAGCGTGCTGAAGCAGCGGGGTGACGCCGACGGCGTGGTCCTCAATATGTGGAACGCGCAGACCATGTTTGACGTCGCGGTCTTGGTGGCGGACGCGATGCGCGATATTGAGCGCCGCGACGGTCAGTATTTGGAAGAGAGTGCCATCACATTCAACGCCTCGTTCATACTCGGCGGACAACTTAGCGGCGAGCCTTCGCGGCTTTTTCGGATTTATTCAGAGGGCAATTTTATCGAGGCGGGGCTCGACACGCCCTATTTTCAGACCGGCGAAACAAAATACGGAAAGCCTATCCTCGATCGCGTGATTACCCGTTCCACGACGCTCGCCGATGCTGCGAAGTGTGTGCTGGTTTCGTTCGATTCGACCATGCGCAGTAACTTGTCGGTAGGCATGCCAATCGATCTGATTTGCTACGAGCGGAACAGTCTGAAAATGCAGATGCGCCGCCGGTTCGACGAGGGCGATGCGTATTTCACCGCGCTCAGCAGTCAATGGAGCGAAGGTGTGCGACACGTATTCAGCAAGCTGCCCGAGTTGCGTTGGTAGCTTGATGAGCTGGTTCCACAACCCGAGCAGGTGCATGCACTAAGACAGGCCAAAGCCGCCAGAGCATGCATCGAGCTGCAGCGGCGGACGTCAGGAGGCCACTTTATGCAGATCCGCATCGGCTATGAATTGATTTACGATTGCCCGCAGCCGACGCCTATGATATTGACCTTGAACGTGCACTTCACGCGCGTCTCCGATATCATTGTTCCCGACCACCTCATCACCAACCCGTCGGTCCCGATCAGAGCTTATCGTGATGGCTATGGGAATTGGTGCACCCGGATCGTAGCGCCGAAGGGCGAGATCCGGCTCTCAGCCGATGCGGTCGTGAAGGACACGGGTGAGCCGGATGAGGTCGCCCCCTCGGCTCAGCAACACCCGGTGCAAGACCTGCCCGAGGAAACCCTAGTGTTCCTCTTGGGAAGCCGATACTGCGAAACCGATCGGCTATCCGAGGTGGCGTGGGACCTTTTCAGCAAATCGCCCACTGGATGGGGACGCGTCCAGGCGATCTGCGACTTTGTCCATAGGCATATCGCTTTCGGTTACGAGCACGCGCGGTCCACGAAGACGGCCTGGGAGGCTTTCAATGAGGGGACCGGCGTTTGCCGTGATTTCACGCACCTCGCCGTTGCATTCTGCCGCTGCATGAACATTCCGGTCCGCTACTGCACCGGCTACCTGGGCGACATCGGCATACCGCCTCCATACGGCCCGATGGATTTCGCCGCTTGGTTCGAGGCATACCTTGGCGGTCATTGGTACACTTTTGACGCTCGGAACAACACGCCGCGCATCGGGCGGGTGTTGATCGCTCGCGGTCGCGACGCGACTGATGTCCCGATCAGCAACACGTTCGGCCGCAACACGTTGAAGAGCTTCAAGGTATGGACAGACGAGTTGAGCGGAGGATGACTCTGGCTGTACGGCCGAAACGAACAGCTTGCCCTATCAGGTCTCCCGAGGCGGCCCGCTGTCCGATGGTGAACGGCGCGCCCGGCCTACCCGATAGATCGGGTGGTGAGCGCAGCGAGACACGGAACGTGTCGAGGAGGTAAGATACGAAACATGAAAGCGGGCTTCAGCGGATCGTCGGCTTGGATTGAAGCACATCACCGAAACGCCGCGCGTCCGATACCAGCGCGCCTACCGTGATGGCAGAGGATATCGGATAACCGGCCGCCTGTAAGGCACCGGCTGTCCAGGTATTGCAGGTATTGAAGAGGTGAAATGCCCCCCGCGCCGGGTAAAACCGGCTATCTCCATAAAGCCCTCGGCCGAGTGGCGCCGCGGCGCCCCTGCCTTCTCTCGCGAAGCTCCCATCGATATAACCTACCAAGCGCTCGAAACCGTGAGAGGGCGGATTGAATTCGATGATCTCGCGGTAGGGAGCATAATCGGCGACCGGTCCGCCGAAACCGACTACATGCAACACGCTCTTGCTCGGGAACAATAGGGCCTTGAGCGCGTAGCCCAGGTTAAATTTTCGAGCCTGATAGAAATCCCAATCCCCCCAGCCAAACTCCAGATACTCCGCCTCGGGAAAATCCCGACGCTCCGGCACAAGATCGCCCGGGATATCGGAGATCTTGATCACGACACCGGCATGCCAGCGGTCCACCAGCAAAAGAGCCGAGACAGCCGGTCCGGCCTTGTGAGGTGACTCGATGACCTTGTCGACCCGTGTGGCGCAAGCAACCCCGACGGCGATAACCATCAAGAGCGCGACGCAGCGCCTCAGGGCCGCCATCGGATTAGAAAATCCGCTACCTCCTGAAACCGGCGCCGGTGGATCTCTAGGCTCAGGTCTTGGAACGGATGGGCGAACTCAGGCCGTTCTAGCACCTCTGCCCCACGGCTCTCTGCGATGCCCGCCAGCTCTTCGATGTCCGTGCGTGGGACCACCCGATCGCGCAGGCCGACGATGATCTTTATCCGCGAGCAGTCCCTCGGTAGGTGGTTGACAGGGTCATATTCCTCCGGACAACCCAACGGGGAGATCCGACTTGGAGAAGAATCGATGACCACAGCGTCATGATCACCAGCCTTTCCGGCGGCATCCAAGAGGATGATGCCGCCCATCGATATCCCATACAAGAAGCGACGGCGGTGATCTTGGGCATTCAGTGCGCTAATGATCTCTCGATAATCGGAAACGAGCGCCTTGAGCCGGCTTTTGCCGTCGGACAATCCATAGCCGCGGTAGTCATAGAGGTAAACGTCAAGGCCCAAATCCCGGAACGATTGGAGCTCACCGATGATGTGGTCCGCCAGCATGGCATTGCCTTGAGCGACCAAGAGATAGCCCCAAGGCGTAACGGCGCGCAGCTTATAGCCGCCTAAGCTTCGGCCATCGCGGGTCGTAAAAGATAAACGCTCGATATCGTGGATACCGCGCAAGCGCTTCGCATCGGGGGCCCCGGCCGCCAGCCGAAACGACCAGAAGGCCAAAGGTTCGCGGAGGACACCGCACACAGTCCTTTCCAAATCTGATTCAGTGTTCTTGGCAAAGCCCGTGCTGCCCACTACTTCCCACCCCATTGTCGCCGATAGGAGGATCATCGACCAGCGGTGGAACATCGTGGTATCACCCGACCGATCAAGCGCGGCCGCATCGCCACCCGTTTAAACACGCGCCAAGCTACTTCCTTTAGTCTCCTGACCTGTCCCGAATAGCACTGCATTGGCCGTGAAATCCCGGAGGCGTCTACGGCGTATGTTACAGCTTCACGCCCAGGAGATCGAATGCGTTCCGCTGTAAGGGAGTGGGGCGGGTGATCTGATCGAAGGCGTCTGCTGCTCGGGGCAGATGGGCACATCGACGGCGAAGTCCGCAACCAGCGCTGTCGTTTTTAAGCGGCACCGGGTATCCTAGAGCGACCATGCTGCCGAGCGGGCTAACGCCATGAGCCTGGTATGAGCTCCCCGGAGGACGGTGCCGGAACGCCGCGCCGCGTGCTCTCGGGGCTCGCATGGTTTTGCGTCGCGGTCCTCGGCGCGGCGGCCGCCGGGGGCATCGCCCTGCACCGCGGGGAATCGATATCGAGCCTCTGGTTCATGGCCGCGGCGGTCTGCGTCTATGCCCTCGGATATCGTTTCTACAGCGCCTTCATCGCCGCCCGGGTGCTGTGCCTGGACCCGACCCGCGCGACCCCGGCGGAACGGCTGAACGACGGCCGCGACTTCGTCCCGACCGACAAGTGGATCGTGTTCGGCCACCACTTCGCCGCCATCGCGGGTCCGGGCCCGCTCATCGGACCCACCCTGGCCGCACAGTTCGGTTATCTCCCGGGGACCTTGTGGATCCTCGTCGGGGGGGTGCTGGGCGGTTGTGTCCAGGACTTCGTGATGCTGTTCTTCTCCACCCGCCGCGACGGGCGCTCGCTCGGTCAGATGGCGCGCGACGAGCTCGGCGCGGTCGGCGGCGCCGTGGCCCTCATCGGGGTCATGGCGATCATGGTGATCCTGATCGCGGTGCTCGGTCTGGTGGTGGTCAACGCCATGAAGCACAGCCCGTGGGCGACGAGCACGGTGGCGGCGACCATCCCCATCGCGCTCCTCGTCGGCATCTACATGCGCGCGCTGCGTCCCGGACGGGTCCTGGAAGGCACGGCCATCGGGGTGATCCTCCTGGCCCTCTGCGTGGTCGGCGGGGGCTATGTGGACGCGCAGCCCGCGCTGCGGGTCTTTTTCGATTACGACGGCCCGACCTTGGCGCTCCTGGTCATGGCCTACGGCTTCGCCGCGGCGGTGCTGCCGGTGTGGCTCCTGCTCGCGCCGCGCGACTACCTGTCGACCTTCATGAAGATCGGCACCATCGCAGCACTGGCCGTGGCCCTCGTGATCCTCCAACCCGAGGTCAAGATGCCGGCCGTGACGCAGTTCGTGGACGGCACCGGGCCCATCTTCGGCGGCAAGCTCTTCCCCTTCGTCTTCATCACCGTCGCCTGCGGCGCGATCTCGGGCTTTCATGCCCTGGTCGCCTCCGGAACGACGCCCAAGCTCCTGACCAACGAGGGCGACGCGCGCTTCATCGGTTACGGGGCGATGATGATGGAGTCCTTCGTCGCCATCATGGCGATGGTCGCGGCCACGGTGCTGGAGCCCGGCGTGTACTTCGCGATCAATAGCCCATCCGGCATCGTGGGCGCCGATCCGGCGGCGGCGGTCGCGGTGATCTCCGGGTGGGGGTTCCCCGTCAGCCTCGCGGACATGCAGGCGCTGGCGGCGAACATGGGCGAAGCGAGTCTGTTTGCGCGCACCGGGGGGGCGCCCTCGCTAGCGGTGGGGATGGCGAGCATCTTCGCCGGCACCTTCGGCGGCGGCGGGCTCATGGCGCTCTGGTACCACTTCGCGATCATGTTCGAGGCCCTGTTCATCCTGACGACCCTGGATGCCGGCACCCGCGTCGCGCGCTTCATGCTCCAGGACCTGCTTGGAAACCTGGTGCCCGCGCTCGGCCGCACCGGCTGGTATCCGGGGGTGATCCTGACGAGCGGGCTGGTGGTGGCCGCCTGGGGATATTTCCTGTACATGGGGACCATCGATCCGCTCGGCGGCATCAACAGCCTGTGGCCGCTGTTCGGGATCGCCAACCAGATGCTGGCGGCGATCGCCCTGTGCGTCGCGACCACGATCCTGGTCAAGTCGGGGAAGCTGCGCTACGCGTGGATCACCGCACTGCCCCTCTCCTGGCTGGTCACGGTGACGAGCGCCGCCGCCGTGGAAAAGCTCCTGAGCCCCGAGCCCCGCGTCGGCTTCCTCGCCCATGCAGAGGACCTCGGGGCCCAACTGGCCAGCGGTTCGATCGCCGCGGACAAGGCCGCGCAGCTCATCTTCAACGACCGTCTCGATGCGGTGCTGATCGTGCTCTTTCTGGCCGCGACCTGGGTGCTCGTGCTCGAGACCCTGCGGGTGTGCCTGGCCATCGTGACGGGGCGCCGGCACCCGCCGCTGACCGAAACGCCGTACCTGCCGAACCGTCTGGCACCGGGGTGGTTGGGGGAGGATTGAGCGTCGCCGCCTAGGCGCAGGGCCTTACCCCCACCCGTCCTTACCCACTATCTATCTATTGCTGTGGGGTGGGGCCGTCGACGATGCTGCATGGATGTGGTCCCCAGAGCGCATGAGCCGGGCGATCTGCGCGGCATCACGCCGGTCGGTTTTCATCCGATCCACGGCCTTCTTCGGGATGAGCGAGGGGGCGACCACCCAGTAGGGGACATGGCTGCCCTCCGGGTTAGCTATTGATGACCACGTGTTCATTATGCGGCCCCCGCTTCGTGGAGGCTAACCCCGCTATCTCAACCGGGGGTCGGCCGCGCTCCGCGGCGGCCATAATGTCTAGGCATCCCACAAGAGACGGTGTAGCATAAATAAAGACGTACTATGAACTGGCCAGAGTACATTGCGGTGGAACCGGCTGTCTGCCATGGCAAAGCCTGTATCAAGGGCACACGCATCATGGTATCGGTGGTGCTGGACAACTTGGCTGCAGGCCTGACGCCCGACGAAATTATCCGTAGCTACCCTTCCCTCACCCGTGAAGCGGTTCAAGCTTCCATTGCCTACGCTGCCGAGCTCGCACGAGAACGAGTCCTTCCATTGTCTGCGTCGGGATGAAATTCAAGATCGACGAGAATTTGCCCGTTGAGATAGCGGCACTTTTGGAAGAGGCAGGTTACGATGCGACCACTGTACTGGATCAGGAACTTGAGGGAAGTGCCGATCCCCATATCGCGTCAGTGTGCCGCAAGGAAGATCGCGCATTGGTAACACTGGATATAGATTTTGCGGACATACGCACGTATCCACCAAACCAATACCCGGGTTCTGGTGATTCGTCGTAGGATTCCGATCGGTGCTTAAAGTCGCAAGAGCCGACATGCTGCTCGATACATGCCGTTACCTCTCGTTCCAAACGCCGAGGCATCAGTCGTTTAGCAGGAGCTTCTCGGGATGGCGGGTAGTTGCCACGCATATTAGCAGGTTGTCATGGCTCGGCTGCCTAAGTTGTTCTAGCAGTTGTTCGTATTCCGTCTCGTCGAGGCTAGCGAGTAGCTCGTCGATATGCAAAATAACCGCGCCAAAGGGGTCCTCGCACGTTAAGGATTTGAACCAATGTAGAGGCTTTGGGCGGGGAGGGGCCGGTAAATCGGCAGCCCGAAATAGAAAGAAAGGCCAGCCAGTCTCGCCGAACATTGCTTTTGCGAGCAAAGTCTTGCCGCACCCGGGTGGGCCAAATAACAAGATATTACGATGCCTGATGGGCTTAATCGACGCTCTCATGGCCTGTTGAGGCGGGGACGTCAAGCGGCGAAGCTTATCGATGATCGGGCGAAGAAAGTTCGAGAACATCCTGAGCCGCCGACTAATAAGCTGAAGGGGCCCGCTGAGGGGGCTCGGTCAACCGTGGGATTCGGTTCAAGCTAGTCTAGATGACCATTGTACCGTTGTTTTTGTACCGCGCTGCAACCTGCTCCGACTAGGCAGGTCAAGAGGATCAGCGATAGTGAGCCAGTATGCGACACTTAAAGGTCCTCTACCGATAAGGATAGGAACTTCAACGCCCGTTCGCAAGAGGTCCTGTGTCGTCGATCAGGCGGGTCGGTGATGGCGGGAAGGGATCGTTCGAGTAGGGCTTGACCGGTCTGGGTGGTTGTCGGGGCTTTTGGGGCGGCGTGATGCCGACGGTCCTTGGCTATGACATGCCGTGCTTGTGACGGGACGCAGTCACCCGCCGCTGACCGAAGCGCCGCATCTGCCGAACCGCTTGGCACCGGGGCGCTGGGGGAGGATTGAGCGGGCAGGCTGCGGCCGGGGCTCCGCATTTGGAAGGTAGAGGACCCCGTCAGCGCACCGCGCGTACCTCCACGCTCAAGGCGAGCTTCTGCCATTCCCGGTCGGCGGTGAGCACCGGAAGTCCGAGCCTGACTCCCAGGGCGAGACAGGCCCGGTCGCCCAGGGAAAGGCCCAAGTCTTTTGACATAGGGCGCAACCTGGCGATAGCGGCGCATTCCTCCGGTAGGAGCGGTGTCACCTCAAGCATGCCGCCGAGCAAGCCCCGATTCATCATCTCGAAATACGCCTGCTCCGGATCCCGCCCCCATTCGGCCAGCTTCGAGAGCACTTCCGCGAGGTTGACCGCACTGATGTATGCACCGTGTGTCAGGACTTCGGCCACGACCTCGGCACCGGCCTCCCGCTGCAGATAGGCGAGGCAAGCCGAGGCGTCCAGTACCGCACTCATTCCCGATGCGTTGAGGATGCGTCGCCGCTCGATCGCTTCCTATCTGCGTCGGCGTCCTGGCGAGCCTCCGCGCGCCGGTCGGCAACCAACTCACCGGCGAGATCCACGCCCGGGGCTACATCGGCGAACATTCCTTGAAGCCTCTGTGCGAGCACCCGCGTACCCTGCAGGAGAAGGGTCCCGTCCGCTTCTACGCTCAGGATCAGCCGGTCGCCCTGCTTCAGATCCAGCCGGTGCCGTACCTCGGCCGGCAGAACGATCCGTCCCCGGTTTCCGAGCTGGAGGGTATGACGCTCTTGAGCGAGCGGTCTAGCGTGGGCCATCTCGAAAATATACCACACTCGAAGCCAGTACCCACCGTCTATAACTGTGGGGTTGCTGTGGGGTTACTGTGAGGCGGTGCGTGCGGTAACCCTGCATCGAGGACTACCCGGCTGATAGAATACGCCGCGCCCGCGCTCGGGTTGAACGGCCTCCAGCCGCATCGTGTCCGGCCCAAGGCTCGGGCCTCATCGAGGCATCACCGTCATGCTCGCAACAGGTTTGGAAGGGGTCGTCGCGGCCGAGACCGCGATCGCCACCGTGGGGCAGGAGTCCCTGGGGCTCCGTTACCGCGGCTATTCGGTCGTGGATCTGGCGGCAGGCGCGAGCTTCGAGGAAGTGGCCTATCTCCTCGTGTATGGCGAGTTGCCGGGGCGCCAGGCACTGGAGGCGTATCGCCAGCGGCTGGCAGCGCTGAGGTCATTGCCCGAGCCGCTCTCGGCGGTCCTCCGGCTGGTCCCGGCCGATGCCCACCCCATGGACGTCCTGCGAACGGGCTGCTCGGCGCTCGGCACTTTCGAGCCGGAAGGCCCGGGGCGCGATCAGTACGCGCTTGCCGATAGGCTCGTCGCCGCGTTGCCCACGATGCTGCTCGCCTGGCATCATCACCACAAGGGCCGCTTCTTTGCGGTGGACCCCGAACCTGTCGGGCTTGCCCACGCGTTCCTCCGCGCTTTGCATGGGCGGGAACCCGATCCCCTCTGCGTACGCATGCTCGATGCCTCTTTGATCCTCTATGCCGAGCACGAGCTGAACGCCTCGACCTTCGCCGCGCGCGTCACGGCCTCGACCTTGTCGGATTTGTACTCGGCGGTGGGCTCGGCCATCGGTGCCTTGCGCGGGCCGCTGCATGGGGGTGCCAACGAAGAGGCGATGCGGCTCATCGAGCGCTTTCCCGATCCCGACAGCGCCGAGCGCGGGGTCCGCGAGATGCTCCAGCGCCGCGAGCGCATCATGGGTTTCGGGCACCGCATCTACAAAGACGGCGATCCGCGCTCGCCGCTCATGAAGTCCTGGTCGAATAAGCTCGCCGAGGCGCGCGGGGATCGGGTGTTGTTTCCGGTCTCGGAGCGCATCGAGGCGCTCATATGGCGCGAAAAAGGACTGCATACCAACCTCGATTTCTATAGCGCCTCGGCCTATCACCTGGCCGGGATCCCGACCCCGCTGTTCACGCCGCTCTTCGTCCTGTCGCGCATCACCGGTTGGGTCGCCCATATCATCGAGCAGCGGGCGCATAACCGTTTGATCCGGCCGAGCGCGGTCTATGTGGGACCCAAGCCGCGCGCTTTCGTGCCGATCGAGGAACGCGGGTGACGGCGCTCGCCGAGACCAGGCCATTCGACCCCGAGATCGAGGCCATCGCCGATCATGTCAGCAAAGGGGAGGGCGCGAGTGACGAGGCCTATCGAACGGCGCGCTACTGCCTCATGGATGCCTTGGGCTGCGCGGTCCTCGCGCTCGGCCACCCCGAATGTACCCGACACCTGGGGCCCATCGTGGCCGCGACCCTGGTGCCCGACGGGGCGCGTGTACCGGGCACGGACATGGTGCTCGATCCCGTCACGGCCGCCTTCGACATCGGTATCCTTATCCGCTGGCTCGACTACAACGACACCTTCCTGGCCGCCGAGTGGGGGCATCCCTCCGATAACCTCGGGGGGTTACTCGCGGTCGCCGATTGGCAAAGCCGCACCCGGCGCACCGAGGGACTAGCGCCGATCGCGGTGCGCGAGTTGCTCGACGCGCTCATCCGGGCCTACGAGGTGCAGGGTTGCTTGGCGCTCGAAAACAGCTTCAACCGCGTGGGGCTCGACCACGTCTTGCTGGTCAAGTTGGCCACGGCCGCGGTCGTGACCCGTTTGCTGGGCGGTGATAAGAACGCCGTCATGCGCGCGGTCTCGAACGTCTTCGTGGACGGGCAGAGCCTCCGCACCTACCGCCAGGCGCCGAACGTAGGCCCGCGCAAGTCCTGGGCGGCGGGCGATGCCACGAGCCGCGGGGTGTGGCTGGCCTTGATGTCGCTGAACGGGGACCCCGGCTGCCCGAGCGCGCTCTCGGCCGCGCGCTTCGGCTTTTACGAGGTCCTCTTCGGCGGCCGACCCTTTCGGATGCAGCGGGCGTACGGGAGCTACATCGTCGAGCACATCCTCTTCAAAGTCGCCTTCCCGGCCGAGTTCCACGCACAGACCGCCGCCGAGTGTGCCCTCTGCCTCCACCCGGAGGTGCGCGGGCGGGTCTCCGAGATCCAGCGCATCGAGATCGCCACCCAGGCGCCCGCGATGCGCATCATCAGCAAGAAGGGGCGTTTGCAGAACGCGGCGGACCGCGACCATTGCCTGGAGTACATCGTGGCCGTCTGCCTCCTGTACGGGGAGCTGTCGGCCCGGCATTACCAGGACGAGGTGGCCGCCGATGCGCGCATCGACGCGCTTCGAGACCGGATGGTGGTGGAGGAGGAACCGCGCTACAGCCGCGATTATCTGGATCCCGAGAAACGCGCCATCCCGAATGCCGTGCAAGTGTTCTTCCGCGACGGAGGCAAGACCGACCGGGTCGAGATCGAGTTTCCGCTGGGGCACCCGCGGCGCCGTGCCGAGGCGCTCCCACGGCTCGTCGAGAAGTTTCGCACCAACGTGGCGACCCGTTTCCCGGGTGAGCGGGTCGATTCGCTCACCGCGATCTTCGAAGACCCCGAGCGGCTGTCCGGTCTGGCCGTCGATGAGTTGGTCGATCGATTCCTGTGCCTCGCATAGTGATTCTGATTTTTTACAAGCTCTGACCGTTCCTCTATTTTTCCCCGAGAAACGTTAACCGTGTCTTCACGATTTCAGGAGCGACTCCGATGGCTTCACGACGCCGATCTGGGACCCCTGCTCACCCGTGGCCGGAAGGGGATGGAGAAGGAATGCCTGCGCGTGACTCGCACGGGCGACATCGCGCATACCGCTCACCCCCGGGCCCTTGGATCCGCCCTCACCCATCCCGATATCACGACCGACTACTCCGAGGCGCTGCTCGAGTTTCGCACCCCGCCCTGCGCCGATGTCGAAGAGACCGTCGGTTTCCTGGAGGACATCCATCGCTACGCCTACGGCTGCCTGGAAGACGAGATCCTATGGGCCGCGAGCATGCCGTGCCGGCTGCGCGGTGATGACGACATCCCCATCGCCCGGTACGGGCATTCCAATGTCGGAAAAATGAAGCACATCTACCGGCGTGGCCTCGGATACCGTTATGGCCGCGCCATGCAGGCCATCGCCGGCTTGCATTTCAATTACTCCCTCCCCGAAGCATTCTGGCCCGCCTACCAGTATCAGGAAGGCGACAGCGGACCGCTACGCGACTTCGTCGATCGGAGCTATTTCGGACTCGTGCGCAACATTCAACGCTATGGTTGGCTCGTGCTCTATCTCTTCGGTGCCTCACCGGCCATCTGCAGGTCCTTCGTGGGCCTCCGGGATTCCGACTTCGAGCCCCTGGATCCCGAGACCTTTTTCGTCCCGTTCGCCACCTCCCTGCGCATGAGCGACATCGGCTACAAGAACAAGAACCAGCGCGGCCTCGACATCTCCTACAACGGCCTTTCCGAATATGTCGCGGGTCTGTGCCGGGCGATCGAGACGCCCTACGCCCCCTATCGCGAGATCGGGGTCAAGGTGAACGGCGAGTACCGCCAGCTCAACGACCACATCCTCCAGATCGAGAATGAGTACTACGGCTTCGTGCGCCCCAAGCAGGTGGCGCGCTCGGGCGAGCGGCCGACCCTGGCGCTCCAGCGCCGCGGCGTCCAGTACGTCGAGCTTCGGGCACTGGATCTCGGTTGCTTCCATCCGAGCGGCCTCGATGCCGGCGAGATCCGGTTCTTGGAGGCTTTCATGCTTTGTTGCCTCTTCACCGAAAGTCCGCCCCTGACGGGAGAGGAGGCCCGTGAAATCGAGCACAATCAACTCTCCGTCGCGCGCCATGGCCGTGACCCGGACGTGACCGTGCAGGAACGCGGAGTTTCACGGCCCTTCGCGGACGTTGCGCTCGATCTCTGTGGGCGCATGGAGCCGATCTGCGTCCTGCTCGATGGCACCGCGCCGGAACGGCCGTATGGCAACGTCCTGGACCGGCAGCGGGCTGCCATCCATGACCCGACTTTGCTGCCCTCGGCGCGCATGCTCGCGGAGATGCGCGAGCGCGGCGAGTCGTTCGTGGCCTTCGCGCTGCGGCTTTCGGAACAGCACGCGCGTTATTTCAAGGACCGGCCCTTATCCAAAGAACGCGCGACGTATTTCGCCGAGGCCGCCGAGGCATCGCTCGCCAAGCAGGCCGAGATCGAACGCTCGGACGATCTCTCGTTCGAAGACTACCTCAAGCGCTACTACGCGAATTGCTGACCGCGGGGGAACGCGGTGCTTGCTGTGGGGCATCGGGAATGTAGCTATGTAGGCTGGGAAGAGTCGCAGCCGAATCCCAGCGACATGGCCTCGGGATGCGGGGATAGCTGGGATTCGCTGCGCTCGTCCCAGCCTACGAACTGGTCGCCTCAACCGCTGTACGGGAGGACGAGGGAAGCGGGTGTGGGAATTGACACGCGGAACGGTCTTGCCTACAGTGCCTACAACGTCTCTGGGGACCGGAATCATGCCTGTCTTGAATATACGAAATCTACCGGCGGAGGTCCACGCCCGGCTCAGGATGCGGGCCGCCGAGGCCCATCGGAGCATGGAGGCCGAGGCGCGGGCGATCCTCACCGAGGCTTGCTCAAGCGCGGCCGAGCCAAGGCCCGCCCACGAGCTGCCCGATTGGGTAGACAAGCTCTACGGCCGGCGCAAGCCTGCCGATGTCGTCGAAAAGCTGATCGCCGAGCGACGGCGCGAGTCGCAACGCGAGTGATCGCGCTCGACGCCTCGGCGCTCTTGGCATTCTTGTTTCGGGAAGAGGGCGCTGAACGTGTCGGGACGCATCTTTCCGAAAGCTGCTTGTCGGCCGTCAATCTCGCCGAGGTCATCGGGCGCTTCGTGCGTGATGGCCACGACGCGCACGCGGTGCTCGCGCGCCTCGCGGCGAGCGAGACCGAGCTCGTGCCCTTTACCCCCGAGCAGGCCGCGATCGCCGCCCAGTTGATCCCCAGGACCTCCCGCCTCGGATTGTCGCTCGGCGACAGGGCCTGCCTCGCGCTCGCGCTGTCGCGGAGCATCCCGGCGCTCACCGCGGATCGCGATTGGAAGAAGCTCAAGCTCGGGCTCTCGATTGTCGTCATTCGCTAACCGCTTCGTACGCACTACCGGCGATACGTTTGGGGACGCGGTGGGCTGGGATCCGCCCCACTCGTCCCGGAGGTCGCGCCGAGGATGCAACGCGAGATCCCGAGCGCAGGCATTCGGCACACGCCACCGATCCATCGGCTACCGGGCTTCCAGCCTTTCTGGAACGCGAGGGGGACGTTGTAGCACAGACCCTAGTCGACTAGCGCCGCCAGCATCTCCCGCTCGCCATCCGGCAGATCGGCGCGCGCGAGGTGCTCGCGGACGGCGGTCTCGGGGACGCAGCCGCGCTCGATGACGCGGCGTTTTTCCTCGCTATTCAGTTCTTCGTCGGCGAGGACCTCGGCGGGGGAGTAAAGGCCCGCATCGAGGATGAGCTTGATCTCGTTTCCGAGCGCCCGAAAGCCGCGGTTGCCGGACTTGAGCCGCTTGCCGGCGAAGTCGCGCCGCACGATGCCGTTGAGATACAGGGCCGCGAGCTCGCGTTTATAGGATTCGATGACCAGGGCGTCGATCTTGGTGTCGATATCGCCCTCGATTTGTGCGAGCCGATCGAAAATGAGGTCCTGCAGGCCCGCCAAGGCCTCTGGATCGGGCAGGAGCGCCGCGTAGATCGCGACCACCTCCCGAAGCGACAGCCGCCGGTAGGTATCGGTCGCGAACAAGAGGTCGCGGTGGCTCACCAGCGCCTCGAAACCCGGATACCCGAGCACCGCCAGGCGCTCCCCGAGCGTGCGCGCCGCCGGGTTGAACCCCACGGCCGAGACCAACTCGGCCTTGTGAAGGCGCAGGCGCCGGGCGATCCCCTCGACGGTGGCGTCCTCGCCCTCGGGGCTCGTTAGCATGGCGGCGAGGGCCTCCGGATCGGCGCCCAGGACCTTCTGGAAGGGGGTGGTCATGCGTCGGGCGACCGCGATCAGGCCAGGGACTTGGCCAGGGCATAGATCTCCTCGGAGTCGAAGCACTGGTCGTTGCGCTCGAAGAGCCTCGCGATGCAGGCCCGGTGCAGTGCGATCTTCAAGGCGCCGAAGCCGATGGCGCCGAAGCACAGCTTCCCGTGCCGTTCCTTGGCGCGGTCCATCATCTCGATGCCGGACACGCCGAGCGGCGGAAGGGCGTTGGCATCGAGCATCATCTCAATGCTCGAGCTGTCCTTCCAGTGCCGCTCCTCGATCAGATGGGCGCCGGCCGCCGCCGTGGACAGGACGATGTGCGCGCCGTTCAAGACGCCCCGGATGGAGGTCTCACATATCTCGGGCTGGTCGAAGGCGCATACCGCCGGGGTGATGGTCACGCCGAACCGCTCCTGCATGAGCCGGCACGCGGCCTCGGCGCGCTCCATGCGCCGCGAGGTCAGGACCACCTCGGCACCCTCCTGGGTCAGCATCACCGAGGCCCGCTGGCCGACCGGGCCCGTCCCGCCCAGCACCACGGCCTTCTTGCCGGCCACCGAGCCGTGCTTGGTGAGGTTGGCGACGGCGGCGGCCGCGGTGGTGTTGCTGCCGTTGCTGTCGAGCATCAGGGAGACCCGAAAATCGGCGAAGAATTTCTTCTGGATTGCCGCGACGAGCGCCTGCCCATCGGCCAGGTTGCTGCCGCCGACGAAGATGGCCGTGTACTTCTTGTCCTTGGGCGGACGGGTGAAGATGGTACCCTCGACCAGCGTCCCGACCGTCGCGGGGGTGACCCCACCGTAGCCGATCACGTGGTCCGCGCCGCCGTCGTAGGCGACCACCGTGTCGAACACGCTCGGCAGGGGATCGGTATCGAGCTGAAACAGGAGCTTCTTCATGTTATCGACCTCATCGGGCAGCGGGGCTGGCTCTCGGCGCTGTCGTAGTCGGGCGCACCGCTAAGGTAACTCAACGCCCGCACACGGACAACGGGCCGCGCGCCGCCGCGGGTGATCAGGGTCGGCTATAATGGCGTCGCCCGAAGTGATCGGTTTCGATCCCTTCGGGTCCTGTCCACTCAGACGAGAGCACGCCGTCCCGGGGCACAACACATGATCAAAGACCAATCCGTCCACGAGTTTTTGGGGGCCTTGGCGAGCAAGACCGCGACCCCCGGCGGCGGGAGCGCGGCGGCCATCATGGGCGCGATGGGCGCCGCCCTGGTGAGCATGGTCTGCAATCTGACCCTCGGCAAGAAGGGTTACGAAGCGGCCGAGGGCGAGATGCAGGCCGTCCTGGCGCGGGCCGAGACGATGCGCGACCGACTGGCGGACATGGTGTGCGCCGATGTCGAGGTGTTCAATCAGGTCATGGCCGCCTATGGCCTCCCCAAGGACAGCGAGGCGCAGAAGGCCCTGCGCGGCGACGCGATCCAGGGGGCGCTCAAGGCTGCGACCGAGGTCCCGCTCGACTGCGCGCGCCTGTGTGCCGAGGTCGTGGTGCTCAGCAAGTCGGTAGCGGATAAGGGTAACAAGAACGTCATCAGCGACGCCGGGGTCGCCGTGCTGGCCGCCTATGCCGCGTTGAGGAGCGCCGCTTTGAACGTCTATATCAACGCCGGGGCGATCAAGGACCTGACCTTCGTGGAGGAACGGCTCGCCGAGCTCGATCGCATCCTGCACGGCATGGAGGCCCTGACCGAAGAGGTCTATCAGTTGGTCAAGACCAGACTCTAGGGCGTTTCCAGTCGTATCGCCAGTCGTATATAGAATTAAGGCTGGCGCCGCGCGACGCACTTGCCATCCCCGTGGCCGACGACAACCCCTCGGAGCGGGACCTCGAAGCCGGGATCCACCGCGATCTGCACGGCCGGCAGACCTATGCGCAGTACCTGTGCCTCGACACGCTCCTCCGCGCGCAGAGGCCCTTGAGCGATCCGCCGCACCACGACGAGCTCTTGTTCATCATCCAGCACCAGACGAGCGAGCTGTGGTTCAAGCTCATCCTCCACGAGCTACGCGCCGCCTGTGCGCACATCCGCGCCGACCGCCTCGACCCGTGCTTCAAGGGCCTGGCGCGGGTGAAACAAATCCAACGTCAGCTGTTCGAGCAATGGGGTGTGCTGGAGACCCTGACGCCCAGCGAATACGCGGAGTTCCGGCATGTCCTCGGTCCCGCCTCGGGCCTGCAATCCGCGCAGTACCGCGCTATCGAGTACACCTTGGGAAACAAGAACGCCGCGCTCCTGGAGTTGTTCCGCCACGACCCCGAGGCCTACCGCGCGCTCGAGGCCACCCTGCGGAGCCCGAGTCTCTACGACGAGTTCCTGATCCACCTATTTCGCCAGGGGCATTCGCTGCCCCCCGAGTGCGTGCAACGCGACTGGTCGCGACCCTACCGGCGCCATCCCGGCCTCATCCCCGTGTTCAAGCGCATCTACGACCGGCCCCATGACTTCTGGGATGCGTACAATATGTGCGAAAAGCTCGTCGATGTGGAGGAGAACTTCCTGCTCTGGCGTTTCCGGCACATCAAGACCGTGGAGCGCATCATCGGTTTCAAGCGCGGCACGGGCGGCTCCTCGGGCGTCGCGTTTCTCCGCAAGGCACTGGACCTGACCTTCTTCCCGGAGCTGTTCGACGTGCGCACCGAGATCGGCGCGTAAGGCCTCGCGCAGAAATAACTTGATAAAGTTTGAGAGATGTGCTTTAAAGCAACTGGCGGGGTCGACCCCTGGTGAGTCACGAAGTCATTGTCAATCTGATCGCCAACACAACGACACGCGCAGGCTTGAAGATCCGTGCCGAACTCGATAGGGGACAGTACCCGACAGGTCAAGATC
>JBQTJM010000379.1:0-1789 GCA_052387115.1 Gammaproteobacteria bacterium
AAGGCCAAACTCACTACCAGAAAGGCCTACGGTTTTCGGACGTATCACGGGCTGGAAGTCGCTTTGTATCATACCCTTGGCGCCCTACCCGAGCCGAAGTTCACCCACAGATTTTCCTGAGGAGGCAGAATTTGTTTGAGTGGTTGACTGTTGTGTTCAACACTTGGAACGTAAGTATCTAACGAGTGAAGGCGACACCGAGCAGCCCGTCGGCCGCCTCATGAAGACGAATATTACGCTGGTCACGGGCTGTTCCACGGGCATCGGCCGCGCGCTGGCCGAAGAATTCCACCGTCGGGCACATGTGGTGTATGCCACGGCGCGCCGGCTGAGCACTCTGAGTGCGCTTGAGGCGCGTGGTATCCGGACGGCCCCGCTCGATGTGACGGATGCAGAGAGTATCCGCCGCCTGCAGGCGCGTCTTCAGCACGATGGTGCCACCGTAGCGCTCCTGATCAACAATGCGGGCTACGGCGCGTTGGGACCGCTCGCCGAGCTGCCTATTAACGAGCTGCGCCTTCAGTTCGAGACGAATGTGTTCGGGTTGGTGGCTTTGGTCCAGGCGCTGCTGCCCGACATGGTGCGCCAACGCTCCGGGCGGATCGTCAATATCAGCAGCGTATCGGGTGTGCTGCCCACGCCCTTCGCAGGCGCCTACTGCGCCACCAAGGCGGCGGTGAATGCGCTCTCCGAATCCCTACGCATGGAGTTGCAGCCCTTCGGCATTGAGGTCATTACCGTCCAGCCCGGGGGCGTTGCATCTCAGTTCAGTGCGACGGCGGCTAAACGCTTTCACCCGAGCGACACTTCTCTGTATAGAACCGTTACGGATGCGATTGCGGCGCGCTTAGGGGCTTCGCAGGCGCGAGCGACGCCCACTGAGGTGTTTGCCCGTAAGATGGCAGACGCAGCGCTCTCGCGCCAGGTCTTGTCGTTCATCGTCTTGAACTCAATCAGGGCTGGATAGTGGAGTCCTAGCGCTTCGGGACCGCCGTTCAAGATCCCGTCGACTGGCGGCATGGCGGGAGGTGTGTCTTACCGCGAACGAATACCGACCGCGTCGGGAAGAACAGGCGGAGCGGCGGGAGTTGGTAAAGCAGAACCAGCAGTTGCAAAGCGAGCTCCGGCGCAAGGAGAAGGCCTTGGCAGAGGCGGCGACGCTGTTGGTGCTCCAAAAAAAAGTCCAGGCGATCTGGGGGGCGCGCGAGGACGCAAGCTGCAACTGGGGGAGCGACGAGAAGTGACCGTGCTCATCCAACAAGCCTGCGAGACCGGCGCCCGTCTGGAGAGAGCCTGCGCGGTGCTGGAGGTAAGCCCGCGTACCCTGCAACGCTGGCGCGAAGAGGGGGAAGTGAAGGCCGACGGGCGCCAGGCGGCGGCCCAGGAGCGCACCTCAGCCCACCGGCTGAGCGAGACGGAGCGGCAACACCTCCTGGAGGTTGCCAACCGCCCAGAGTTTGCGAGCAAGCCGCCGAGTCAGATCGTGCCCACCCTCGCCGACCAGGGGGAATACATCGCCTCGGAATCGAGCTTTTATCGCCTGTTGCGGGCGGAGAAGCAGCTAGCTCACCGTGGCAAGGCCAAGGCCCCGGCCCATAGCCGTCCGCAGCCCCTGGTGGCCAGCGGCCCTAGCCAGGTGTGGAGCTGGGATATCACGTATCTGGCGACCACCGTGATGGGGATGTTCTTCTACCTCTACCTCATCCTCGATGTCTTCAGCCGCAAGATCGTCGGTTGGGAGGTCTATGCCGAGCAAACCAGCGAGCTGGCCGATGTGGTCTTCCGCAAG
>JBQTJM010000380.1:0-17942 GCA_052387115.1 Gammaproteobacteria bacterium
GGTCAGAAAGTGGTCCGCGGCGGGGCAGATGCGCTCAGTTGACGCGGTCCCGGTGGGTCGCGCCGGGTTACGGCTCCAGGCTCTTGCTAATCGTACAGAAAACACCGCGCCCGATGGGTCTCGCCGAACGCGCTGGCCTCGGGATAGGTCGTGCGGCAGCGCGGCATCACCTTCGGGCAGCGCGGGTGGAAATGGCAGCCGGAGGGGGGGTTGGCGGGGGAGGGGAGGATGCCGGGCAGGCGGATCACCTCGCGCTTGCGGGCCGCATCGATCTCGGGGACGGCGGAGAGCAGCGCCTGGGTGTAGGGGTGTTTGGGTGTCTCCAGCACCTCCTCGACCGTACCCTCCTCGACGATGCGACCGAGATACATGACCGCGATCCGGTGCGCCAGGTACTCGACCACCGCCAGATTGTGGGTGATGAAGAGATAGGCCAGCCCGAGCCGCGCCTGGAGGTCCTTCAAGAGGTTGATGACCTGCGCCTGGACCGAGACATCGAGGGCGCTGGTGGGCTCGTCGCAGACGATGAGCTTGGGCCGCACCGCCAGCGCCCGGGCGATGCAGATCCGCTGGCGCTGCCCGCCCGAGAACTCGTGTGGATAGCGGTGCTTGACCTCGGCGGGCAGCCCCACCTGCTCGAGCAGCTCATCGACGCGCCGCTCCCGCCCGCCGCGATCGATCCCCTGGGCGAGCATGCCTTCCGTGATGATGGCTGCGACCGTCATGCGCGGGTTCATCGAGGCATAGGGGTCCTGGAAGATGACCTGCATCTCCGCGCGCCGCTTGCGCAGCGCCCGCCCCCGTAGCGAGGTCAGGTCCTGGCCCTCGAAGCGCACCGTGCCGGAGGTGGCCGAAAGAAGCCGCAGGATCGCCTTCCCCATCGTGGTCTTCCCGCACCCCGATTCGCCCACGAGCGCCAAGGTGGTGCCGGGGGCAATGGTGAGCGAGACCCCATCGACTGCGCGCACATAGCCCGCGATGCCGCGGAGAAGACCCTTGCGGATCGGGAAATGGACGCGCACCTCCTCGACCTCGAGCAGCCGTCCCGACACCTGGAGCGGGTGCGCATCGGCGTCACCGATCGTGCCGTCCGGCGGTCCCGACGGGATGGCGCGCGCGCCCCGATAACGCGGGTCGTGTAGATGGCAGCGCGCCGCCTGGTCCGGCCCGACCGGGAGGATCTCGGGCCGCACCGTCCGGCAGGTGTCCCAGGCGCTGTCGCAACGGGAGGCGAAGCGGCAGCCCGGAAACTCACGCCACAGCGCCGGCACGCTACCGGGGATGACCGCCAGCATCCGGCCCCTCTTGCCCGTGCTCGGGACGGCGGCGAAGAGCTTGCGCGAATAGGGATGGGCGGGGCTCTGAAAAAACGCCGCGCGCGCGCCGGTCTCGACGATCTGGCCCGCGTACATGACGGCCACACGGTCGGCGATCTCGGCCACCACCCCGAGATCGTGGGTGATGAAGAGGAGAGCCATGCCCCGCTCGCGCTGCAACGCCCTCAGCAACTCCAGGATCTGCGCCTGGAGGGTGACGTCCAGGGCCGTGCTGGGTTCATCGGCGATGAGGAGGCTGGGGCCGGCCGCGATGGCGATGGCGATCATGACGCGCTGCTTCAACCCCCCCGAGAGCTGGTGGGGATATTCGTGATAGCGTCGCTCGCGGTCGGGGATCCCCACGGCCTCGAGGAGCCCCAGGACCCGGGCACGGCTCGTGTCGGCGCCGTGGATGGCCAGGACCTCGCCGATCTGCCGCCCGATGGTGAGCACGGGGTTCAGCGCGCTCTGCGGCTCCTGAAAGATCATCCCGATGCGTCCGCCGCGGACCCTGCGCATCGCCGCCTCGGGCAGGGTCAGCAGGTCTTCGCCGTCGAGCCGCACCTGCCCCGACAAGATGCGCGCGCCCTCCGGCAGGAGGCGGGTGATGGCGAGGGCGGTCATGGACTTCCCGCAGCCCGACTCGCCGAGCAGGCACAGGGTCTCGCCACGGGCGATGTGGAGATCCACCCCATCGACGGCGCGCACGGCCGCCTCGCCGGCGCCGATCCAGGCGCGGAGCCCGGAGATTTCCAACAGACGCGCGGGCCCAAGATCAGAAGACATCGGGCTCAGGCGCCTGCAGGGTCATCCATATCGATTTCCGGGGCATCGATTTCCGCGGGCTCGATTTCCGGGGGCACGACGCGCGGTCTGCGATGTTCGTCGATGGCCACGAAGGTCAGCATCGCCTGCGTGACCTGAAGGCACTCGACCCGTGCCGGGCTGCGCTCGGCGTAGACGTCGACCTGCACGGTGATCGAGGTGCGGCCGACCCGCACCACCTCGGCGTAGCAGCTCACGATGTCCCCGACGAACACCGGCTCATGGAACTCGACCGAGTTGACGGCCACGGTGGTCACGCGCCCGCGCGCCCGGCGGATCGCCGGGATGCTGCCCGCGATGTCGACCTGGGAGAGGATCCAGCCGCCGAAGATGTTGCCGGTGTAGTTGGTGTCCGCGGGCATGGGCACGATCCGCAAGGTCGGCTCTCGGTCCTTGGGGAGGGTCACTCGTGAAGGGGTCGTGGTCATGCGATCACTAGCTTTTTCACAGTAGGGGTTTTACAGGAGCGGTTTCACAGGATGACGGGCACATCCGGCAACTCGTCGCGCCGCCCCCCGCGTGCGGGGTAGTGTAGCGCCAGGTGGTGGCCCACCGCCTCGATCCCTTCTACCACACCCCGCGCAAAGCGGCCGGCGCGGAACTCCTCCTCCATGCGCCGGCAGATCGCCTCCCAGCCCGCGGGGCCGACGTGCCTGGCGATGGCACGGTCCGCGACGATCTCGACGTCCCGATCCGCGAGCAGGAGGTAAATGAGGACGCCGTTGTTTTCCTCGGTATCCCAGATGTGCAGGGCGGAGAACACCTCGATGGCCCGTTCGCGCGCCGTCTGACCGGCGAGAAGGGGCTGGAGGGCCAGGGCCCCCTCGACCGCGTAGCGGATCTGTCCCCGGTGCCGAGACTCCGAGGCACCGATCGCCGCCTCGATGCGCAAGAGCGCCGACGCCGGAAACGCCCGCCCTACCAGGAGCCCCGGAAACAGCAGATGCCGAAACACGCGCGCGAGGTCCATCACCCGAGTCCTGTTACCCATGGCCTATTACCAGTTCCCCGACGCCCCGCCGCCCCCGAAGCCCCCGCCCCCGCCCGAGAACCCGCCGCCGCCCCCGCCGGATCCTCCCGCGCCGAAACCGCCGCCCCACCCGCCGTAGCGTCCCCGGCCCCGAGAGAGGCTCGTGCTCGGGTCCTGGGCGAACAGGAGGAAGAACGCCACGGCGGCCGCGATGAGGGCGCCGAGCCAGGACCGGACCAGCCACCAGATGATACCCCCGGCCATGGCGCCCCCGAGCCCCGCGCCGACCAGACGGCCGAACACCCGGCGGAGCACCTGCGCGGCGATGAGCGCGGGGATGAAGACGAGGGGCAGGAGGTCCCCGATGGGAGAGGGGGAGGTCTCCGCCGGGGCCGGCAGGGGTTCGCCGGCAATGAGCCCCATGAGGCGCTCGACGCCGGCCGCGATCCCGCCATGGAAATCGCCTGCCTTGAAGCGCGGCGTGATCGCCTCGTTGATGATGCGGCTCGCCAGGGCATCCGGGATCACGCCTTCGAGGCCATACCCGACCTCGATCCGCATCCGCCGATCGTCTTTCGCGACCAGGAGGAGCACGCCGTCGTCCACCCCCTTGCGCCCGAGCCTCCAATTCTCGACGACCTTGATCGAATACCCCTCTATCGCGTCGGGCGCCGTGCTCGGCACGATGAGCACGGCGATCTGGGCGCCCGTCCGGGTCTCGAAGTCACGCAGCCGGTCTTCCAGCGCTTGAGTCTCTGCGGGTTGGAGCGTGCCGGTGAGATCGGTCACGCGGGCCGTGAGCACGGGCACGGGGACCTCGGCCCACAGCGCTGTGCACAGGCAAAGCGCCAGGACCGCCGAGGCC
Organism: Gammaproteobacteria bacterium; assembly: GCA_052387115.1. Lineage (GTDB taxonomy): Bacteria > Pseudomonadota > Gammaproteobacteria > JACCXJ01 > JACCXJ01 > JACCXJ01. The sequence goes on from JBQTJM010000380.1 coordinate 3,977, forward strand.
CAGCGGGGGGGCGCACGGCCGTGCGCCCCCCCGACAGCCGACAACGCTTGCGCCGCGGCGCTCAGCGCGCCGGCGCCGGCGCGGGGGTGGGGGCGAAGTCCACCGTGGGCGCCCGCGAGATCTCGGCCTCGTCCTGGACGGTGAACGACGGTTTCGTGGTCATCCCGAACAGCATGGCGGTCAGGTTGGATGGAAACGACCTCACCTTGACGTTGTGTTCCTGAACCGTTTTGATATAGCGATTGCGCGCCACGGTGATGCGATTCTCGGTGCCTTCGAGCTGGGCCTGGAGATCGCGGAACACGCCATCCGCCTTGAGGGCCGGGTAGTTCTCCGCGACCACCATGAGCCGGCTCAAGGCCGAGCCGAGCTGCCCCTGGGCGGCCTGGAAGCGCGCCATGGCCTCAGGGTCGTTGATGAGCTCGGGGGTCGCCTGGATCGACCCGACCTTGGCCCGTGCCTCGGTGACCTGGATCAGGACCTCACGCTCGTGGCTCGCATAGCCCTTGACCACGTTGGCGAGGTTGGGCACGAGATCGGCGCGGCGCTGATACTGGTTCAGGACCTCGGCCCATGCGCCCTTGATCTCTTCGTCCAGGCGCTGAAGGGTGTTGTAACCGCACCCCGAGAGGGCCAGGGCGATGATGAGGAACACGGCGGCGAATCGAAAACGCATAGACACCTCCCAGGGTCTCGAAAGGGTAGGGGGTCGCACAGCTATTCTCTTCCATGTCGCGCGGCGGAGAAAGGTTTGGCCTCCTCGGCAAGACCGGTGCGCGCACTTCGGCTTCGGGAATGCGCCGAGCGCCGTGGTGTCGAGCGCGACGTCCCGGTGGACCCAGCCCGGGGCGAGCGATGCGAGTCGTAGCGTCTTCGCATCGATAGGCACCGTGGCTGGCATTCGACTAGGCGCCTTGCCCCTACCTTTTCTTGCCCGTCGACGGGTCGGCAGCGGAAGTCTCTTCCAGGATGGCTTGGAGCTCGCTGAGGGCATCGAGATCCTTCGGACGTCCAGCCGCACGTTTGACACGGATGAGCGTGGGTAGGTCCAGACACCGGCAGGGGAGGCCGAACAGCGTGATCTCGACGCTGTGCGGGATCAGATCTTCATACCGGCCCCCTCCGACAACTTCGCCCAGCAGATCGATATCCCCGAGCCGGGTTGTCAAGGTGAAGTTCAAACCGCCCTCGAGCGTCTGCGTATCGAAGTGGAACGGCAGGCCGCTCGGTGCCCCACGGAGATAGGGCCCATGCGTTCCCAGCGCGGCGACAAGCCGTTCGAGGTTTTCTCTAGCGCGTGCGTAGACGACATCGATGTCTTGGGTCAGTCGCGCGGATCCATGCACGGTCGCCGCAACACCACCCACCAGAATGAACTCGACACCGGCGCCGGACAGCGCTTCGAGCAAGCGCTTGAAATCGGTCATCCCCGTGCCGCTCGACGACCGGCACGCTTCAGCTCTTCGGCAAACCGCTGCAGCGCTATGAGCTTCCGTACCCTTTGCTCGGGTGTCAGTTTCAGGTTCTCGCGGATAAGCGTCCGGTCCACGTGCTTCAGGTAAGCATCGATGACCGGATCCGGCCTCGGTACGTGCCGCCGCTCTGTCATGTCGGTGTTCGACTATGGGGCACGGTTCGCGGGCCTGACCCGCAGAGCGCCTCGACCCTGTCGATACGGCTACGCGTTTTCAAAATCGTGCCACTCAAACCCCAGTTGGCGAACAGCCGCTCGAACGGTTCCAAGCTTGAGAATCCCGCCCACCCCAATCCGGCAGGCGATCGTGGTGACGGATGATGTGATTGAAGAGCAACATATACAGGTTGTGCTGCTCCGCAACGTACTTATCAAGGTCTGTAGTCATGCCGACTCCTCATATGGATTAACCGCCCTTTGTCTGGCCGCCAGTGGACCCGCTTCTCTGCTCTACCTCCCCGTCCGAGGGGGGTCGATTTAAGAAACGCATCAGCAACCGCCTGCAGGTGGGCCCGGTCACCGGAGGACAGGGACTGGATCGCCTGGGCCTCGGCGTCGTGTGCCATGGGGCGCGGTGGCTACCTCGATCCCGACGACTGCCTGAGCGGCCTTGCGGGCTGTCTCCTCATCCACGCCCACCTTCTTGAGAGCCTCAAGCAGCTCGAATACAACGGTGGTCATATGCTAGTCTCCTGGTCAGGGCCCGACACCCTAAGCCTTCCCTCCCCTGCTCCGCTCTAGCTCCCCGTCCCACGGGGCGCGTTGAGCAAACCCATCAGCAACCGCCTGAAGGCGAAAAAAGGATTGCTGCCTGACCATATGCATGCTCTCTGGACATTGCCTCCCGGAGATGAGGATTTCTCCCACCGTTGGCGTGTCATCAAGCGCGATGGTCACGCAGCGCTGCCAAACGAGACTCAATCGACCTGAATGGATGAACGTACGCCGCAGAAAGCGGAACCAAAGCACGTGATGGCTGCATCGATTTTGGGAACATCTCATCCGCGATGAGGCTGACTTCAACCGGCATATCGATTACATCCATTGGAACCCGTCATCGTTACGTGGCACCGGTGAGCCATTGGCCATATTCGAGCTTCCATCGGTATGTCAAGCAAGGATGGCGTCGTTGGCCCTTCGTCACTCTAACGTAGATCACGGCCGGGGGAAACGGACCCGCGGACGCCGATCTAGCACCGGCGAGCTACAGGCGGGCGACGTAGGCCGTTCCGCCGAGCCGCCGCATCTGCTTGAGGATCCAGGCTTGACGCGCGCGGACGTAGCGCGAGGGGCGGCGTACACTCATGCGCGTGGGGTTCGGGAGCACGGCCGCGAGCAGGGCCGCCTCCTCACGTCTCAGCGCCGCGGCCGGCTTGCGGAAATAGGTGCGGCTCGCGGCATCGATGCCGAAGACGCCGTCGCCGAGCTCGACGACGTTTAGATACACCTCGAGGATCCGTCGCTTGGTCCACAGGGTCTCGATCAACACCGTGAAATAGGCCTCCATGGCCTTGCGCAGATAGCTCCGTCCCGGCCACAGGAACAGGTTCTTGGCCACCTGCTGGGTGATGGTGCTGGCGCCGCGCAGCGCGCGGCCCTTGCGGTTGTGGTCCAAGGCGCCGGAGATGGCCTTGAAGTCGAAGCCCGAATGGCTCGGGAACAACTGGTCCTCGGCGGCCACGACGGCGAGCGCGGCGTCTCGCGAGATGCGCTCGTAATCGACCCAATCGTAGCGTAGCGGGGGTCCGTTCCGGCCCTCCGTGAGGACGATGGCCCAGTGGCGGAGCATGAAGGCCGTGGTTGGCGGGGCCAGGAAACGCAGCGCTAGGACGGAGATCACGCTGAGCAGGATGGCCGCGAGCAGGCCCTTGGCGAGCCATCGCCCGATCGTGCCCACGGGTCGCTTTTTCAGGCCGCTCCCCAGGGCCCGTGAAGACTCAGACGCTCGCGATCGCGAGCGGTACATACAGCTCTTCGCGCGTGAGCCCCCCGTGCACGCCGACATGCACGAACTGCCCTTCGCCCGGCAGCCAGTCCTTGATCACATAGCGATCCTTCATGAGGAGCGTATAGTCCCCCACCCTTTCGGCCAGCCGCGGGTGTGCGGGACCGATCCCGAAGTATCCCTGGTCGATGAGATCCGCGCTGACGAAAAGCTGGGCCTGCCGATCCAGATGGGTGCCGGCATAGCGCTCGAACTCGCGCTGGCGGCCGGGGCGGACATAACAATAGGCCACGCGCCCATCGCCGCACAGCGGCAAGTGCAATAGCTCGGCCAGCGCGGGGTGCTCGCCGAGGTCGACGCGGTGCTCGGGCCGGATGTCGATGAAGCCGTGATCGCCGGTCGCGATGATGACCGTGCCGGTGCCACGCAGGCCGTCCAGCAGGGACCGGAAAGCGGCATCGACCTCGGCGAGTCGGTGCCTGGCCTGCGGGCTCTCGATGCCGCACTCGTGCGCGGTCTTGTCGAGATCCGGATAATAAAGGTAGGCATAGTGGCGTCCGGTGCCCTGGCGCAGCGCCTGGCAAAGCCCTGCAACGGCGCCCGGCAACGAGCGATAGGGCCGCACCGCCCCGGCGCCCCGGTGCGCCTCGTTGTAGGCCGAGCTCGCGATGCGCTTCGGTACGAACACCGTGGCGCGCGCCGGGATGCGGTTCGGCAGCGGGATCTGATCGAATATCGCCCGGGCGTCCCAACGCGATGCGCTCGCCCGGGGCGCCCCGGTCCGCGCCCGGAACGGCAGCACGGCCACGACCGTCCCCAGCTCCTCGAGATACACATGCCAGCCGGTCATGCCGTGCTGCCGGGGCGCCACGCCGGTCAGAAAAGTGGTGATGGCGCTCGCGGTGGTGCTCGGAAACACCGAGGTGATCGGGCAGGCGGTATGACGGAACAACGCCGATCCCGGGCCGACGCGCTTGAGCCATTCATAGCCGAGCCCGTCGATGACGAACAAGACGATGTTGCGATGCGCCCGCAGCCATGCGTGGTCGAGCCTGCGGAGTGGCGGATCGGGCCCGGGATCGCCCCCGAAGGCCCCGACGATCGAGGCCATGAGGCCGACGATGCCACCCCCCTGGTAATCGGGCAGAACGGCCGTGCCAGCAGTGTCGTCCTCGATGATCGCTTCCAAGGCCTGGGCTGACATGGCGCGATTATAGCCGGATCACCCGGCGCCTCATGGCCCGGTCGTGGCGGAACGGAGCGGATCACCCCCGCGCGAGCGTTACGGCGCCATGACGGCGGGCCGGGGTGCCGGCTTCGAGGCTCGTGCGACTACGCGGGGGGGTCCGCGTAGTAGCGCTCCCGGATGCGCGCGCAGTAGGGCGGGAGATTGAGCAGCGCCAGGGCGTGGTCCTTAAGCGGTGATTCGATGGGTGGCGCAAGGAGGTTCTCGAGGAACCCATAGGCCACCGCGTCGTACGAGGTCGGGAAGTCGCCGAACAGATACGGCATGGCCCCGAGCTGTACCGACACGGCAGAGAGGTCCTGTCGGCCGAGGTCGTAGACCTCGTCGCGCGCGTGGCGCCCGGTGCCCTGGAGCCACAGGGTTTTCTTCACCCGTGACCGGGCGAAGAGGGGAAGCAGGTCGCGCAGGACAGGCGGCAGGCCGCCGAAGAACAACGGTTTGATCACGGCCCAGTTCCGATCTTCCCTCCAGCGGGAATAGACCATGGGCCAGTACAGACTTTCTTCCAGCATGCGGCGCATCGTGTGACCGCGCGCGCGCTCCTCGGCTGAGAGCCGGCCATCGAGGACATCGCCGTAAGTTGCCTTCAGGAAATCGAGGATGAAGCCGGAATCCGGGATGGTGCGGCCACCGTCCGTGAGGTAGGGCAGCTTTTTCTTGGGGGCCTTCAACATCGTCGCGCACTCGACGCGCTCATAGGGCAGGGCCACCATGCGCAAATACGTCTCGACCTTCACACAGAACGGGCTCGGGTCCGGCAGTCCCCAGCAGGCCTTGAATTTATATAATTTGATCATGGACTCGTTCTCGCGACGTCTCGAAGGATCCGCGCGTAGACGCCTCTCAAGTAGTTTGGGTTACAGCAGGCCTGCCCGTCGAGGGCGTGCAGCGCGCGATCCCCTTCCCACTACACCCACCGGTGCAGGATCTCGGCGCCCGTGAAACTGTAGCCGGAGCTGAAGCGATAGGCGCCGAGCACCTCGACAGGCGCGAGCGGCACATGCTCCTCGATCTCCGAGGGGAAGAACCGCAGCGCCCCCTGCCCGGCCCACAGTTCCGCGCCGTAACGGACGTTCTCCGCGGCGAGCCGCACCAGCTCCAGCACCGCTGCCGGCGCCTCCCGCTCGGCGCTCGGGAAGTGGCGGATGTTGATGATCGGCAGCCCCATGGGCGCGGGCAGATCCGTCGGGAGGATCCGGCGTTCGATGGTCATCGTGGCTTCGATAAGGCGTTCCCCATGAGCAGAGACGTAGGCCTTGAGCCGGGTGCCGGGGCCGAGCGGCCCCATGGCCGGGTTCAGGGGGTGGTGTTCCGTGATATGGGTCACGCCCAGTTTCTTCGGGAAGCCCATGAACCAGCCGCGCGCCAGGGTGAAATCGTTATCGACCCAGCAAAGGACACAGATCTGGCCCGGCGTGCCCCGAAAGGAGCAACCGACCCAGAGGGCGCATTCCCGATACTGCGTGCGCTCGGGGTTGGTGTAGGCCATGTCGCGCTCGCCGTCCCACAGCGACCACCACTTACCGAAGGCCACGTAAGCGCGATCGGGCTGCGGCCCCGGCGCCAGCGGCTCGGGCAGGCAGGCGGCGATGGCCGCGGGATCGGTGCGGTAGGCGACGTTGAGATACTCGGTCGCGTAGTGCCAGGGTGGCGCACCGCAGAGCGCCGCGCGGCCGGCGGGGGTGAGCGGGTGGCAGTAACCCTTGAGGTCTTTGATGGTGATCATTGCCGTCCGAGCCGGTGACATGCTGGTACGGTTAGCTGCATCAGCGCCTAATGCGTATAGGGAAATAACGATAAATATCACGCCGATGTAGACAACGCACGAATTCTACTTCGCCGACCTCCAAAACTATCCCAATGCGGTAATCACCAACCCGAATCCGATAATAACCTCCAGTGCCGCCGAGCTTGGTAAGTCCACCCAACTCGTGCAAATTATTCGCCGCCTCGACCTGCGCTATCGCCTGTTTCAACTGTTCAACTACCCTCTTGTCCTTTATCTTTTTAAGGTCGCGGGCAAAACTCTGGCGGAACGCTACCTTCACGCCTGGCCCTCAAGTATGCTGAAGATCTCCTCGCGAGTTGTACGCTCCGTCTCAAGCCCCTCTCGTATGGCTTCGTCCAGTGCGAAATCTTCAAGCACCTCGGCAAACACCTCGTGGAGTAGTTCGCGCTCTTCATGAAGTGTCTCGGTCAACGCTTCCTTAAGCGATTTCTTCAAGACATCCGTCTCGACGTTGATTTGTGTCATGGTTTACGTCCTGACTCTATCTTTTTATGTTGCCCGCAAGATTAGATCAGTATTAAAGGCTAATGCGGATAACGAAACAAGATCAGCCGCGCCGGACAGGAGGGCTTGGAAAGACGACGGCCCGCGGCGTCGGCTGCAGCGCATTATAGGGCCAAGGCGGGCTGAAGTATCCCACCACGGAGCTCCGGAGACAAGCGGCGATGGGTTTCCGGGGAAGCGCTTAGACTCGCGGCGACACTGCCGACGGGATCCTGGTGTCAGCCGTGCACCGGCCGCCCCGGACGGTGCGGGCAGTCGCTGGAAGCGGAGGCCTGACGGGCTCGTTCGAGCTCGCTCATGGCATTTTCTCCAGGCGCGGTTACGGCTGTTTGAGTCGCTGCGTCCACTCGGCCAGGGCCGCCAGTAGCTTGACGATGAATTCGCGCGTGGGTTCGTGGGTGAGCGTGCCCTGATCATCGAAACGCTCCTGCGCCTGGGCGATCATTACCTCCGGCTTGTTGAGGAAATGCACATCCAGAAAGACCAGGCTCTGACGCAGGTGGTACTGCGCGCGCGCCGAGCCGAACAGGCTCATGCTGGCGCCCATCACGGCGGCGGGCTTGCCGGCGAAGGGCTGGTCCGGCGGGCGGGAGGCCCAGTCAACGGCGTTCTTGAGCACACCGGGAATGGAGTAGTTGTATTCCGGTGTGACGAACAAGAGGGCATCGGCGGCGCGGATCTGCTCGCGCAGGCGTTCGACTTCTGCGGGAAAGCCCTGCTGCCGCAGGTCTTCGTTGTACAGCGGTAGGCGCGAGATGTCGGCGCTCTCGATCACCATGCCCGCGGGCGCAAGCTGCTGCGCCGCACGCAGTGCGGCGGCGTTGTAGGAAGCCTTTCGCAGGCTGCCGCAGATGCCGAGTACCTTGATGGCTGTGCTCATGCTTTCCCCTCGTGGTTGTTGCCTCAGATTTACAGTTGTGGCGATCCGCACCTCACGCGTCAGTACCTTGCGCATCGGGGAGGCGTTTGCCGCCTGCAATAGACGCTCGCCGATGACCTCGTTTTAGGAGTTTGGCCTCTGGTGGAAACGCGGGATCGTCGAGCTCGAAGCGCCGGACGCAAAGAACGATTGGACGTCGCTGAGCTCGCACGTGCGGCGCATCGGGGGGAGGGCGGTCAGAAACATCCGGCCATAGGAGCGGGTACGGACGCGCGGATCGCACAGCATCAAGACCCCCCGTTCCTCCGGTCCGCGGATGAGCCGTCCCACGCCCTGCTTGAGCGCGATGACGGCCTCCGGGACCTGATACTCCAGGAAGGGGTTGCGGCCGTCGCGCTCGATCCGCTGGATTTGGGCCTTGGTCAGGGGATCCTCGGGTGCCGCGAAAGGGAGCTTGTCGATGACCACGAGCGACAGCGCCTCGCCGCGCACGTCCACGCCTTCCCAGAAGCTCTGGGTCCCGAGGAGCACCGAGCTCTCGCCCGTGCGAAAACGCCGGAGTAGCTCGGTGCGCGGCGCTTCCCCCTGGACGAGGAGCGGAAAGGACCAGCGTGACGCGAGCCAGCGCGCCGCTTCCGCCAGGGCCCGGTGACTGGTGAAGAGCAGGAACGCCCGCCCGCGACTGGCCACGAGGACCGGCAGGGTCGCCGCCATGACGGCCTCGGTGTAGCCGGGACGATTAGGGCCCAGGGTCATCTCCGGGAGATAGAGGAGGGCCTGGCGGGCGTAATCATAGGGGCTCTCCCAGCGGGCGGTCCGGGCTTTCGCGAGCGCGAGTCGTCCCTGGAAATAGCCGAAATCGTTTCCCACCGCGAGGGTGGCCGAGGTGAACACCCACGCACAGTCGCCGGCCCGAATCCGGGAGGAGAAGGCCTCCCCGATGTGCGCGGGTGTCGAGGTGAGGGTGAAACCGCGCTCGTGCGATTCGAACCAGCAGAGTCCGTCGGTCTCGCCGTCCGCGCCGGTCACCGCCGCGAGGCGTTCGGAGAGGGCCTGCGCCCGCCGCCGGCAGTGTTTGAGCCCCTCGCCACGGCAGGCGCCGTCCTCGAGCGCCGTGGCGAGATCGGCAAGCGCCTGCCCGAGCGTCGTGTGCGCGGCACCGGCTCTTGGTTCCGCGGCGATCTCGGACCAGACCGCGCGGCGATGGGTAGCGCCGAGTGCCTGGGCGAAGTCGCCGGTGGCCTGCTCCAAGACCACAGCGGCCCGGCGCAGCCCCTCGAGATCCCCGGCTTCGTCGCGCTCGGCGGCCACCGTATCGCGGGCCAGCTCCAGAAGCTGGCGGCTGCCGAGCGAGGTGCTGAAAAAGAGCTGCGCGACCTCCGGCAACTGGTGGGCCTCATCGACGATCACGGCATCGGCCCCGGGCAGGAGCTCGGCGAATCCCTCCTCGCGCAAGGTCAGGTCCGCCAGCAGGAGATGATGGTTGACGACCACCACTTCCGCGGCCTGGGCCTCGCGACGCGCACGCACGAGATGGCAGGCTTGAACCTCCGGGCACCCCTGGCCCAGGCAGTTGTCGGACGTGGAGGTGATGAACGGATAGAGCGGTGACTCGTCGGGGAGACCCAGTTCGCCGATGTCGCCGATCGAGGTGCGCCCGGCCCAGGCAGAGACGTGCGCCAGTTGCGCGGCGAGGCGGCCCCCGTAGCCGTGAGCGGCGTTCCGCCCGAGACGGTAGCGGCACAGGTAATTCACCCGGCCCTTGAGCAGCGCCGCGTCGACTGGCATCGCGAGCGCCCGCTGGACCAGGGGCAAATCACGATAGAAGAGCTGGTCCTGCAGTGCGCGCGTACCGGTGGAGAGGATCACCTTGCGTCCCGACAGGAGGCTCGGGACGAGATAGGCGAAGGTCTTGCCGGTCCCGGTGCCGGCCTCGCACAGGAGCACGCCGCGGGCCTCGATCGTTGCGGCCACGATCTCCGCCATCTCCTGCTGCTCGGGCCTCGCGGAAAAACCCTCGACGTGATCGGCCAGGGGGCCCTCTGAGGACAGGATCCAGGTCGGGCTCCGGTCTTCTGCGTTTGCGAGCGCGGCTCGCGCCCGAGGTCCGGTCATCGGGCCATTATACTTGCCGTACGCTGGGAGCTCCGGGTGGATGCGCGAAGCAGGTTATTCGGCCGCGGGCCCATTCCCGGTCGGCGGGCCGAACGTCATCTCGTCGATGGTCGTGGCAAATACTGCGGCCCCCTCGTCGATCTGTTCGCGGCCGATGGTGAGCGGCGGGGCGAAGCGGATGACGCTGTCGTGGGTGTCCTTGGTGAGGACCCCGCGATCGGCGAGCCGCCGGCACAACGTCCTGGCCGATACGCGGCGGGTATCGATCTCGACGCCGATCAGGAGGCCGCGGCCGCGGACGTCGCGGACGAGCGGGCTGGCCACGGTCTTGAGCCGCGCCAAGAGCCGCTCGCCGAGCGTGGCTGCACGTTCTGCGAGCCCTTCCTCGACCAGCACATTCAAGGCCTCGAGGCCCACCGCGGCGGCCAGCGGATTCCCGCCGAAGGTGCTCCCGTGGCTGCCCACGTCGAAGACCTCCATCACCTCGCGCCGGGCCAGGAACATCGACACGGGCAGGAGGCCGCCGCCCAGGGCCTTGCCGAGCATGAGCCCGTCGGGGACCACGCCATCGTGTCGGCAGGCCAGGAGCCGCCCGGTGCGGCCGAGCCCGGTCTGGACCTCGTCGCAGAGCAGCAAGACGCGATGGGCACGGCAGATCTCGGCACAGCGCGCGAGATAGCCGGGCGGCGGCACCACGATCCCGCCTTCCCCCTGGATGGGCTCCACCAGGAAGGCGGCGGTTTCGGGGGTGATCGCCTTTTCGAGGGCATCGGCGTCTCCAAAGGGGATCGATACGAAGCCCGGCGGAAAGGGCCCGAAACCGCTTCGATACGCGGTCTCGGAGGAGAACCCGACGATGGCGATGGTGCGGCCATGGAAGTTGCCGTCGCAAACGATGATCTCCGCGGCGTCCTCCGGCACGCCCTTGACCCGGTAGGCCCAGCGGCGCGCGGCCTTGAGCGCCGTCTCGACGGCCTCGGCGCCGGTGTTCACCGGTAGCGCCATGTCCATCCCGGTCAGCTCGCAGGCACGCCGCACGAATGGCCCCAGTCGGTCGGTGTGGAAGGCGCGCGAGACGACCGCCAGGCGGGCGGCCTGATCGCGGAGGGCTCGGATGAGGCGCGGGTGAGCATGGCCGAAGCTCACGGCCGAATAGGCGCTCATCATATCGAGATAACAACGCCCCTGATCGTCCCACACATAGCACCCCTCGCCGCGGGTCAGCACGATCGGGAGCGGTCGGTAGTTGGGCGCGCAGAAGCGGGACTCAAGCGCGATGGCGGGGTGCATACCGTCAGTCACCGAGGGCGACGGCCAAAATCTCGGCTACGAGTGTCGTGGTCTTTCCGTCGCGGTCGCGCAGCGGATTGAGCTCGGCGATCTCGATCGCGATGGGGTCCATGCGCCCTGCAAGCCCGGTGACGGCCGCGACGAATTCTCGCGCCCGGAGTCCGCCCGCGACCGGCGTGCCGACGCCGGGGGCATCGGCGGGGTCGAGGGCGTCGAGGTCGAGGCTGAAGCCAGTGACGGCCGTTCCCTGGCCGGCAATCGCGATCGCCTCGTCCAGGCAAGCGGCGAAGCCGCGGCGCCTAAGCTCTCGCATCGTGATCACGCGCACGCCCAGTCGTTCGAGGAGCGCGGCCTCGGCAGTCTCGAAGCTCCGCACGCCGAGCAGACAGACGTGCTGCGGCAAGACCTTGGGTCCCGGAGGATCGAGGCCGGTCAGCTCCGGTGCCCCATGGCCCAAGAGCACCGCGAGCGGCATGCCGTGCAGGGCACCGCTTTGGCTCGTCTCCGGGGTGTGGCTGTCCATGTGGGCGTCGATCCAGACCAGTCCCAGCGGGCCCGGCAGCGTCTCTCGCACCGCGCTCCAAGTGGCGATGGCGCACGAGTGATCACCTCCCACGACCACCGGCCGCAATCGTCGGCGCAAGACCGCCCCCACGGCCGCTGCCAGGTCTCGGCAGAAATCCCGCAGGCGCAGTCGGTCGTTCGCGAGGCGCTCCGATTCCGGGCGGCGGATGACGTCGTCCCACCGGGCCGCCACGCCCCGCGCGCGCAGCGCGCCGGCCAGATCCACGGCGCGCAGGCTGTCGGGGCCCAGCCTGCAGCCCTTATCACAGGCCCCGATCGCCGAAGCCGCCCCCAGGATGCCGACCGGTTTCGCTGGGTACGGCGCACGACGAGGAAGCCCCTGCCGAGCGGCGCCGGTCCTTCCGGGTCCCTCCCATAGAGCGAATGCCATAAAACAGGCGGCGCTGCTGCACCGCCGGATGAGCTTGCGATGCCGGTTAGACCGGATAGCGGGGGGGTTGATTCCGTCGCGACGCGACCCGAGAGTCCAGCAACGCCGCTCCCATCTGCAACAAAAGTGTTGCGCAACGAAAACGTTGCGGGTGAGCCGTTCCTTGTTCGTTTTCTTGACGATGTCCTTGCCCTTCTTGGTGACCCTGAGCCTCGCGGGCCGGGTGTTCCCGGGCGGAATGTTCGCGATACCGGAGGCGAACCTCCATCCTCTGCACCCTCGCTTGCGGCTCATCGGCGAGACCCAGGGCACCGGCGCGCACGAACAAGTTCACCCGATTGGGCCAGCGGTTCGGCCGCGCGTTAGAATCCGGTTGTGCGCAGGTCAAAGACGAGCGGTCGGCATTCATGGGACGAGGTGATGGGGCAAACATGACCCCCACACCCGGACCCAAAGGCAGCTTCCTCCTCGGCAACCTGCGCGAGTTTTCGCAGGACATGCTCGGCTTCTTCACGCGCTCGGCCCGCGACTACGGCGACGTGGTGCGCCTGCGGCTCGCAGATCGTACCGCCTTTCTGGTGAACCACCCCGCGCATATCGAGACGGTGCTCGTCCGACAGCATGACCGATTCATCAAGCACCGTTTCTTCTGGAGCCGGGTGCGGGCGCTGTTCGGCCAGGGCCTGGTGGCGAGCGAAGGAACGTACTGGCGGCAGCAGCGGTTGCTCATGCAGCCGTCGTTCAACCGCGAGCACCTGGCGCGCTATACGGAGATCATGGTTGCGGAGGCCGAGGCGACGCTCGCCGGCTGGAGAAATGGAGAACTGCGCGATCTGCACGAGGAGTTCACCCGCCTCACCCTGCGCATCGCGCTACGGGTGTTTTTCAATGCGGAGCCATCGCAACGCACGCTCGGTCTCGGCCGGGCTTTCACGGCGGCGGCCGAGGAGATCATCCTGCGCCTGCGCATGCCGGTGCCCCTGCCCGATTGGGTCCCGACGGCCGGCAACCGGCGCTATCTCGATGCGGTCCGGCAACTCGAAGCGGCGGTGCATGCCATCATCGCCGAGCGCCGCCGTAACCCCGATGCCCGCAGTTTCAAGACCGAGCGTTCCGACCTCCTGGGCGCACTCCTCGCGGCCCGCGACGAAGTGGGCCGGCCGCTCTCCGATCGGCAGTTGCGCGACGAGGCCATCACCATGCTCCTCGCTGGCCACGAGACCACGGCCGTGGCGTTGGTGTGGACGTCGTACGTGATGGCGCGGGATCCCAGCGCAGCCGAGGTGTTAGAGGCAGAGGCACGCGGCGTTCTGGGCGGGCGCGCGGCGAACGCGGCCGATCTGGATGCGCTGCCCTACACCCGTGCCGTGGTCCAGGAGGGGCTCAGGCTGTACCCGCCGGCCTATGCCATCGGCCGGGAGGCGCGCACCGAGGTCCGGCTCGACGGCCATTGCATCCCGAAAGGCGCGACGGTTTTCATGAGCCCCTGGGTCATGCACCGCGATTCGCGTTACTACGAACAGCCCGAGGCGTTTCTTCCGGAGCGCTGGTTGGGTGGTGCCCCAGCCGACCTGCCCCGTTTCGCCTATTTTCCGTTCGGCGGCGGAGCGCGGGTGTGCATCGGCAATACCTTCGCGCTGAACGAGCTCGTGCTGGTGATGGCGACGATCGCGCGGCAGGGGCGCCTGCGGCTTGCCTCAGACCGGGCCATCGCGCCCCGTCCCTTGATCACGTTGCGGCCGGCGGAGCCTATCAACGCGCGTTTTTT
>JBQTJM010000381.1:0-4587 GCA_052387115.1 Gammaproteobacteria bacterium
TCCCTGTCGCTCGGCGCGAGCCTGTGGGCCAACACCGATCGCAAGCGCCGCGAGCTCTCGGTCCTGCGCCTGCTCGGGTTTCGCGGCGGGGGGATCATGCTCTACCCGAGCTTCCACGCGCTCTTCACCGCGGTCCTCGGGTGGCTCGGCGCGGTGTTCGTGTACCTGCTCCTCGAACAGGTCATCAACCGCATGCTGGCGGCCGATCTCGCGGCCGGGCAGTCCATCTGTTTTCTCATGCCCCGACACTTCCTCGCGGCCTTGTTCCTGACCTTGATCGCGAGCCTCCTCGGCGCCGTGCTCGGCGGCGTCCGCGCCGCCCGTATCGAGCCCTCGGACGGTTTGCGGGAGGTTTGATGGCGTCATATGGCGTTATGGGGAACGCGGCGAGGGGAGGGGCTGAAGCCGGAATAATGGCTGGAAGACTGTCAGTTTCGCTTTTGCTGCTGTTGCTTGTATCTGCGGTCCGTGCCGAGGAAAGGGACGTGATCCTGGTCCTGGATAACTCTGCGACGATGAAGAGGGTGGATGCAGAGGGACTGGCCAGCTCGGCAGTCGGTGAATTCATTAAGGGCCTTAAAGGCGATGTTCGGGCAGCGATAGTGCTCTTTGATCATTCTGCCACTGTCTCGGTCCCGCTCACCGCGGTCACGGACGCGCCCCGACCCGAGTTTCTCGAGGCCCTTCAAAAACTCAATTACCGCGGCACGTATCCGGATATCGCGATAGCCGTGGAACAGGCTATCCGTGAGCTTGAGGTCAACGGTCGAGTAGGGGCGGAGAAGTCGATCATTTTACTGACCGGTGTATTGACCGGTGGCCCTCTGGACCCAAGTGATACGGTGCTAGTGCAATCACGCCTGCGCGCCCTGGGTTACGGGGTGGTTCCGATCGATGGGATTATGGGACCACAAACAACGGACGCTATACGCCAGTTTCAGAGGCAGGAGGGGATACCGGACGATGGAAAACTAAACAAGACACTCCTTGTCCGTTTAGAAAAGGCCTATGAAGCAAGATGGCAGGGGGAGTTGGCTGCCAACGCTGCTGGCGCAGGAATCAAGGTCATCGCGGTGGTATTGGGCGAGGGTTTCGCCCCGGGTCAGGCGTTGGCGGAGAAGACCTCCGGGGAATATTTTCAGGTCCCGAAAGGCGAGGTCCTGGCGGGCGTATTCGAACGCCTAAGCAACGCCTTCAGCCAAGAAGTGGAGGGTCCCACACCAGCCTTAGAGGTCCCCACCATTCAGGCGCCTGAGACGGTAGAGCCCCTCCCTGCGCAGCCGGCGGATGTAGCGTTGCCAGAGGACAGGAGTCAGGTAATGGAGTGGCTAACCGATCCGGCGGTCTGGGTCGGGCTTCTGACCTTGGTGGTGCTGGAAATCATCCTCGGCATCGACAACCTCATCTTCATCGCCATCCTGGCGGATAAGGTGCCGCCGTCCCAGCGTGATCGAGCGCGTGTCATCGGTCTGAGCTTAGCGCTGCTCATGCGTCTCGGGTTGCTCGCCAGTATTTCCTGGGTCATGTCGCTGACAGCGCCGCTGTTCACCGTATTTGCATTGGAGATTTCCTGGCGCGACCTCATCCTCGTTTTTGGAGGGGTATTCCTGCTGATCAAGGCTACGATAGAGATACATGACCGGCTTGAAGTCGGGCCGCACGAGCACGCGGACGGCGTCGCTCATGCCCGGTTCTGGCCGGTAGTCGCGCAGATCGTGGTCCTCGACGCCGTGTTCTCGCTCGACTCTGTCATCACGGCCATCGGCATGGTCGAGGAGATATACGTTATGATGACAGCGATCGTGATCGCGATGATCATGATGATCGTCGCGAGCAAGCCGCTCACCAAGTTCGTAAACGCCCATCCGTCGCTGATCATCCTTTGTTTGGGGTTCCTCCTGATGGTGGGCTTTGTGTTGGTTGCCGACGGCCTGGGCTATCACATACCCAAGGCTTACCTCTACGCCGCCATCGGCTTCTCGGTGGTGATCGAGGCTTTTAATCAACTTGCGCTTCGCAATCGCAGAAAATGGGCGGCCTCCATCCCGGGCCGGCAGCGCACGGCCGACGCGGTGTTGCGACTTCTGGGCGGTGTTCCTGTGGCATCCTCGGCAGCGGCAGGCGCAGACGTGAGCGCAGCGCTCCCGGAGGCCGCGACGGAAGAGGGTTTCGCGCCCGCAGAGAAGGCGATGGTGCGCGATGTCCTCGCGCTCGCCGACCGGCCGGTGCAAACGATTATGACGCCCCGGCCTGAGGTCGCCTGGATCGATCCGGGCGATCCCAAGGAAACCGTGTTGGCCGAAGTTCGCAATAGCGCGCATCGCCAGTTCCTGGTGAGCCGCGGATCGGTGGACGATGTCGTCGGTATCGCACGTAAGGAAGACATCCTGGCGCTCTGTCTCGATGACAAAGAGTTTGACCTCATACACGCGGTGCAGGAACCCATAGCGATGCACGAGGGCGCGTCGATTCTCGATACGCTCGATATGTTTAAACGGGCGCCTGTCAAAATGGCGTTGGTGGTCGATGAATATGGCGGTTTGCAGGGCATCGTCACACAGACCGATTTGCTCGAGGCGATTACGGGAGATCTGCCGGACGCAGAGCACCCGGAGCCGGCGGTGAAAGAGCTGGAGGACGGCTCATTCCTTGTCGATGGCGCAATGTCGATTTACGACGCGCAGCAGCGCTTCGGTCTTGACACGCTCCCGGACGGCGACTTCAACACGCTTGCCGGTTTCGTCGTGTTTCTTTTCGACCGGATACCGGCGGTAGGCGAGCGCGTCGAGTCGCACGGCTGGAGCTTCGAGGTATCGGACATGGAGGGATGGCGCATCAATAGCCTGCTTGCACGGCGCGCCGGTGTAACTGAGGACTCGGGTGAATGATCGGACGCCTAGGCCGATGAACGCTGGCGTTGGGAGGTTTTTTTATGAATAGTCACATCGTCTTATTCTCAATCACTGCTTGTCTGGTCTTCTCCCTGTTCGCCATCGGCTGCGAGAAGCAAGGGAAGGGGGCGACGACAGGTGAGCTCAAAGTGAAAGACGGAAGCCTTATCGTCTACGACGACCTTGGCTCCGGCGCCCCAACTCTCGTTTTCATCCACTGCTGGTCTTGCAACCGCCACTACTGGAGGGACGTTCTGGAGCAGCCGAAGGAGTTTAGCGCGAGCTTAAGGAAGCAGATTCAGGCGGTTTTGGAGGCGTCTAGGAAGTAACTCGGATCGGAGAAGACCGCGAGCATGAGCAGGACCGCTATTCGAGCCATCCACTAATCCGGCTTCTCGATGACCTGCCGCTGCCACACAGTTCGGACGCGTCCGCGGGTGCTATAGTTCTCCTCCAAGGTCGCCATGCAGGAGGGACACATCGTGCCGCGCCCGGCGCGCTTTCGGCAGGCGCCCGTCCCGTTGCATTTTTCCGCGGCGCTCGGGCCGAGGAAGGGCCCCAAAAAATACCCCGATTCCAGGCCGAGGACTCGCATGTTTGACAGCTCACGAGCCCAGTAGTACTGTGCCTCTTGATGAAAAAGGGCGTTTAAAATGCCTATTCACCAATCTCTACTACGCCTATAGCCACGGATCTGCCTCAGTGCAACAAACGATTACTCCAATGGACTGAATCCGACCCAACCCAGAACCGAAGCAAAGGAGCTAGAACCATGGCGACCAATTTCACCGTCATTCTATTCCAAAGACAACACTTTGGTAATGAACCAGGTACCTTTGACGATATCGAGCCCAACGTTCCATTCGTGGGACCGACAAAGGGCTTCTCGTTCGATTGCCCAGGTGTTAATCCAGGCGAAACCGCCTTCTTGATGTTTCAATCGCGTGATGTTGACCATCAAAGAAATATCTTTCGAATCAATGGAGTCGATGTGTTTGGCGGGTTACCAGCAAGCCCTGCTAGAGATGCATGGAATGGCAACATCCTACTCATAGAACCTCATCACCAATTGAGAGCGACAGGTAACGTACTGCATGTCGAATCTCGCAATTCAAGTGGTGGGGGCGGTGACGACATCGATGACTTCATCATAGATAACGTGGTCATCATGTATAAAATTCCTGACTTTTCCTGGACGCTCCCCGCGGCCACCGGCGATTTCGGGGCCTTCGTCAAGGCGGAGCTCCTGCCCTCAATCACGAACGTGAGCGGATCCGGGGCCACGGCGGACCGGGCCGACCAGCGCAACGAATACGCGCTCCCCACGGCGTCCCAGCTGGCCTCGTGGCGCGCCGTCTTCCAGAGCCTCCTCGCCGGCGCCTGGGGCCCAGCGCACCTCCAGGCGCGGATGATCAGTTCCACCTACAACGTGTTGCAGTTCCTCAACACTCCCACGGGCCGGACCTACTACGTCCTGATGGAGGGCGTACCGGGCCAGATCCCCGCCCCCGCGAGCCATCCCTCGGGCGTGATGATCACCGATCCCGCTGACCCCACGCGCCGAGGCTGGGGCACCTATGTCTTCGATGCGCAGCCCCAGCGGGCCCTGAGCCTCTCGGCGCCGCACCCCAAGGACGACCTCGAGACAGCCGACGAAGCGGTCGAAGCATACCTGGCCCTGGGGGCCCGCACCCTC
>JBQTJM010000382.1:0-1684 GCA_052387115.1 Gammaproteobacteria bacterium
GCCCCGTCGAAGGTGTCGTAGACGCGGTCGCAGTAGACCACCGATGCCGGCAGGTGCTTGCGGGCCTCCTTCATCCCCTGGGGGTCGTGGGCACGCACGATGGCACCCTTCTCGATCAGGGTCGGGAGGACCGAGAGCGCGGGCGCATCGCGCATGTCGTCGGTCTCGGGCTTGAAGGTGAGGCCCAGGACGGCCAGCGTCGTGCCGGCCTCGCTGCCGCCGAGCGCATCCCGGATCTTCTTGATCATGCGCGCCTTCTGCGCCGCGTTGACCTCGATGACCGCCTCCACGATGCGGCTCGAGACGCCGTGTTCCTGGGCAATCCGCACCAGCGCCTGGGTGTCCTTGGGGAAACAGGAGCCCCCATAACCGGGACCAGGGTGCAGGAATTTGCGACCGATGCGGTTGTCGAGCCCCATGCCGCGGGCCACGGCGTGGACATCGGCACCGACCGCCTCGCACAGCATGGAGACCTCATTGATAAAGCTGATCTTCGTCGCGAGAAAGGCGTTCGATGCGTACTTGATGAGCTCCGCGCTCTCGAGCCCGGTCTTGAGGACGGGCGTCTCGATGAGATTGAGCGGTCGGTACAGCTCCCGCAAGAGCGCCTCGCCGCGCTCGCTCTCGACACCGATCACCACCCGGTCCGGGCGCATGAAGTCCGAGATCGCGGCCCCCTCGCGCAGGAATTCGGGATTGGAGGCGACATCGAAATCCGCCCGTGGGTTCTCGGCGCGAATGACACGTGCGACATTGCGGGCCGTCCCGACCGGTACGGTGGACTTGTCGACCACCACGGTATAGCCCGTCAGGTGCGGCGCGATGCCCTTGGCGGCGTCGTAGACATAACTCAGATCGGCAAACCCGTCGCCATGCCGCGACGGCGTGCCGACCGCGATGAATACGAGGTCCGCGCTCGCCACGGGTCCCGCAAGCTCGGTCGTGAAAGACAGCCGGCCCTGGGCGGCGTTCTTGGCCACGAGGTCCTTGAGGCCCGGCTCGTAGATCGGGATGTCGCTCTCTTTGAGGCGTGAGATCTTGCGCTCGTCGACATCCACGCAGGTGACCTCGGCGCCGAACTCCGCGAAGCACGCCCCCGACACCAGTCCGACATACCCGCTCCCGATCATGACCACATTCATTTTCCCGATCTCCTGTCGTGACGACTACAAGCGCCACAAGCGCACGCCCGGCGGACAGTGCTCGCGTGGCAACCGCGCCTTGACATCGACGACCACGCCGCCCCCGTCCCGCAAGAGCGGTACGACGGCCTGCCACCCTTTGGTCACATAACCGCGGTGCGGCACGGCCAAGACCACGGCGTCGGCCGGCGCGAGGGCCTCGTCCGGCAATAGATCGATACCGTACTCCCGCCTCGCCTCTGCGGGATCCGCCAGGGGGTCGGTCACCTGGACATGGACGGCGTAATCCCTGAGCTCGGTAACGATGTCGATGACCCGTGTGTTGCGAAGGTCCGGGACGTTCTCCTTGAAGGTGAAGCCGAGCACCGTGACGGTGCTGCCCTTGACACTGCCGCCTAGGTGGATCAAATGCTTGATGACCTGGCTCGCGATGTAGGTGCCCATGCCGTCGTTGATGCTGCGCCCCGCGAGGATCACCTGGGGGATATACCCCAGGATCTGGGCCTTGTGCGTCAGATAATAGGGATCGACGCCGATGCAAT
>JBQTJM010000383.1:0-2587 GCA_052387115.1 Gammaproteobacteria bacterium
CCGACTACGCCTATGACCCCAACGGCAACCGGCTTGCGCGCACGATGGGCCCCGACCTCGAGGACACCTACACCTTCGCCCCGGCGGGCAACCGCCTGGCGCTCATCGAAACCCTCCAGCGCGGCACCGCCCCACCGCCCCCGGCGCACACGAACCGCGAGTACCACTACAACCAGGCCGGAAGGCTCTTCGAGGTCCTGGACAACGGCCTCCTCCAGGCCCGCTACACCTACGACGCCGAAGGCCAACGCACCCGCAAGGTGCTCTTTAGCGGAGGGACCCTCCCCACCGGCACGACGCTCTACCACTATGACCAGGGAGGCCAGCTCCTCGCCGAGACCCGCGAGGACGGCACCCCCCTGCGCGACTACCTCTGGCATGACGAGGAGCCCCTCGCCCAGATCGACACTGCCCAAGGCTTCGAGACCGTCCGCTATCTACACACCGACCACATCAAGACCCCGAGGCTTGCCACTAGCACTGGCGGTGCTATCCTCTGGCGCTGGGAAGGCGAGGCCTTCGGCAGCACGGCCCCGGAGCTGGCCTCAGCCGCGATCAACCTCCGGTTCCCGGGGCAGTACTTCGATGCGGAGACGGGGCTGCATTACAACTATTTCCGGGATTATGATCCGAGCATCGGGCGGTACGTGCAGAGTGATCCGGTTGGGTTGGATGGGGGCATCAATACCTACGAGTACGCCTTAAACAATCCGATTCGCGTTTACGATCCCTTTGGCTTGGAGCCAAATAAAGGCTGCGTTGCGGCCTGCACCGTAGGCGGCGGGATCATTGGGGGCGGGCTCGGTTATCTGGGCGGCGGTTTGTTGGGCGGTGGCGGTGGAACGCTGGTTGCGCCGGGTGTCGGGACGATTGGCGGTGCAATCGGCGGGGCGGAGTTCGGTGGTGCCGCAGGTGCGGCGGCTGGCAGTGCTGCCGGTAACGCGGCGGGTCGGGCATTCTGCCCGGACGATGACGATGATGATTTCTGTTACAAACGGTGGGAACAGGAAGACGCCCGGTGTTGGCAGTGGAAAGGATTAGGGATGCGTGTTGTTAGAGCATGCCAAGTCAGGGCAGCGGATCGACGTAATCTGTGTAATGGTAATGGCGGAAAGCCTAATCCAAGCGAGCCGCCAGAGTATAACCCGTTCGTCGACTATCCTCGCTAGGTGACCGCCACGTCTGAAAAACCAACAGATTTAGAAGTAAGGCGTGTTGTCGATGACGATGGGAGCGTCATTGAGGAAAGCCACTACGAGAACTGCGTTCGGAACGGGAAGCGGACGCTATGGTCTCCTAATGGCGAGAAACTCGGCGAATCAGAATACCGGGATGGAAAGCTCCATGGAAAGTGCTTTCTTTGGAATACCAAAGGTCAGAAAACGCTCGAAGCCTATTATCAGAATGGAAAGTACCATGGCCGCTATACAAGCTGGTGGGATAACGGAAATAAGAAGGAAGAAGGGAGTTATGAAAATGGAGAACGTGTGGGGAAATACTACTGGTACTCAGAGGAGAGCGGTCTTTTTTCAGAGTATGATTATTCAGCACAGCAAGGGTAGGCGGATGGTACGAACGCGAATCCGCTGCGGTACAAGGGATATTGCTTTTTCTCTCCCGGCCATTCCGCCGGCCCTTGCGGCCTTGGCTAAAGCGAGCAGTAAAGGGGTCAGAGCCCTTTAAAGGTTCACGCGCCAGGCACCCCTCTCCTCGTCTAGCAGACGAGCGCGCGGGGCTTCACCTCGCTCTCGGGCAGGTGATCCGCGAGACCGACGCTGCCGCCCGCACCACGACCCGCGACGGGCTCCGGCGCATCGAGGCCACCCATACGCTCACCCTGGGGATCTCCGATGGGCGCTTCGAGGATACCGAGACCGTCACCATCACCGTGCCGCCCCCCGGCGTATCGACCTCGCTCCGCGGGCAGGTGGTGACCGTGAATAACGCTCCCCTCGCCGGGGTGCGGCTCGAGATGCTGGGGGTGGAAGATCGGAGTGATGCCAACGGGGAGTTTCGACTCGGCGGTCTCCCCGCCGCCGGTGTAAAGCGCCTCCTCATCGACGGCTCGACCGTGAACCCGGGGCTCGGCACCTTCGCCACCGTCCCCGAGATCATCGAGGTCATCGCCGGTGCGGACAATGTCGTCGAGCCCGAGATCGTGTTGCTGCCGCTCGACGTGGCGAGTGCCGATCCGATCGATCTCTTCGTGACCTCCACGATCACCAGCCGCGCGGTGGTCATCGATGGGGAAACCTTCGCCCCGGTGACGCTCACCGTCCCCGCGCGCACCGCCACCCTGGAAGCGACCGGGGCGCTCTACCAGGGGCTGGTGCACATCTCGCGCATCCCCGATCCGGCCCTCGGGCCCCGGCCCTTGCCCGATGACCTCGATCTCTCGATCTACATCGCCATGCAGCCCTTCGGGGTGCGGTACGACCCCCCGGCCCCCATCTCGTTCCCGAACGTCGAGCACTTCCCGCCCGGCAAGACACTCGACATCTTCGGCTTGAACCACGACACCGGGGTCGTCGAGAAGCTCGGAGAGGGGCTGGAGAGCGCCGATGGCAGGACCGTGGACTCGGTAGGC
>JBQTJM010000384.1:0-13453 GCA_052387115.1 Gammaproteobacteria bacterium
TGGCCGCCGAGTACCGCGCGCTCGCTGAAAACCCGCCCTCGGAGCAGATCGCGACCCATTTTCTCTACGACCCGCAGGGAAGCCTGCTCGGTGAATACGACGCGGCAGGCCGGGCCGAGCGCGAGTATGTCCATCTCGACGGCCTCCCCCTCGCCCAGATCACCGGCACCGCGATCGCCTACATCCACACCGACCACCTCGGCCACCCCGGAGGCTCTCACGGACCAAGACCAGGCCGTCGTCGGGCAGGCCCACCACGACCCCTTCGGGCGGGCCACCGTGACGACCCGGGCGGTCGAGCACCACCTGCGCTTCCCGGGCCAGTACTTCGACGCCGAGACGGGAGTACACTACAACTACTTCCGGGACTATGATCCGAGCATCGGGCGGTACATTCAAAGCGACCCGATCGGGCTCGCGGGCGGGATCAACACCTACACCTATGTCGCGAATAACCCACTGAATCTCATCGATCCCGAGGGGCTCTTGTTTGGTGGCCTTATTGATGCCGGGGAGTCTTATGGAGATTCGGCCGCACAACACTGGGCTGATAGCGCTGTACAATCCGGTAATCCCCTTTACCATATTCCGGGCGCGCTAGCCGCTCTATGGACGCCGAACACCAGCGATCCGACCGCTGCCACGCTGGCATGCGGCGCGGGTATAGCGCGTTATCTCGCAAGACCGTTTTGGCAGTATTATCCTGCGGAGAACCCTGCCTACAACAGTCCTTGGCTAACGCGAGGTTGGGGGTGGAAACCCCCTTACGCGGGTCCCGCGGCAGCCGAAAAGCTAAGTCTACCTCCCTATAACCCGGCCACCGGGGTCAGGCCGATCAATCCACTGTGGTGGCAACCCGTCAGAGGACCCCGCCCATCTGATCCAGCCAATGGCCAGCCCGGAGGCGGTCCTGAATACGTTCGGGGCTGGCGCTGGCCATAGGGGGTAACGGCAATGCTTTCCCCGGGTCTTTTAGGTCGGTTTTTCGGAAGGGTCTCTAGACTTTTCCGATGGCGGCCTGTTGGTAAATATGTGCGGATAACCGTGGTCGAGAGCTACGACGGTTCCCTGCTTGGCCAGGCTATTAGAGGGCGCATTACGAAAATTGCAGAAGTCGAGACTTCCACGAATTCTCACCAGAGGGACGAATGCCCTCTCATAGAGTTCGATTCCCCGGTGCAATATATGGGATATCGCTTTAATAAGATCATGGCTGTACCACGGCATACTGGTTATGATCTCTACACTCTACCGTTCACTGGCATCGCTGTCTATGTAGTTCCAATTCTTGACGTGGAAGAACTGCCGGCGTTTAACCTGGAGGACGTCATTGCGATTTGGTGGTTATCGCTTCGCCGCTTCCGCCACTCAAAGTAGGCATGACTTGCCAGCACCTTCAACGGCCCTAAACGGACGACAGGCTCCTGGGTGGTATCGCCTCCGTGGGCGAGCGCGTACGGAAGATCGTGAACGTTGCCTAGATCCGTTCGCGCTGCGCAGTGGTGAGAAATCCGGGCTAGATCCTCCGGGCCTGCTTTGGCGACCGGCGATTGCACTGAGCGGTGTTCTCGTTTACCCTCTGGCTCCTTCTTCGCGGGCGAGCGTCTCGGCGCCGCCACGCGGGAGAGGTGTCCGAGCGGTCGAAGGAGCACGCCTGGAAAGTGTGTGTACGTTCAAAAGGCGTACCGTGGGTTCGAATCCCACCCTCTCCGCCAATCCCCATCGCCTCGCGGCGGGCCGGACAGTCCCCGGTGCCTTGCGCGAGGAGGCCGACAGCTATGGTGGGCCGTGCTGGTACCCCCGCGACGCGAGGTTGTGAACCCCGTCAGGCCCGGAAGGGAGCAGCGGCAGCAGCGCAGCGGGTGCTGGGGCGTGGCCGGTACGGACCACCACCCCTTGACCAACCGGGGTCCCTTGGGCCGAGCACCGCCGGAAAGCCAGGGCCAGGGAGCGGCCCGGTCTGGCGCACAGGCGATGCAGCGGGAGAATCCCCGGCAGGTCGATTGATTCACGAGCTCTGAGGGGGGCGATGGCCTACCAGGTACTGGCCCGCAAGTGGCGGCCCCGGTCTTTCGCGGAGATGGTGGGTCAGACCCCCGTCCTGCGCGCCCTCCAGAACGCCCTGGACCGCCAACACCTGCACCACGCCTATCTGTTCACGGGCACCCGCGGTGTGGGCAAGACCACGGTGGCACGGGTGTTCGCCAAGGCGCTCAACTGCGAGGCGGGGGTGAGCGCCGCGCCCTGCGGCCAGTGCGCGAGCTGCGTCGAGATCGACGAGGGTCGGTTCATGGACCTCATAGAGGTCGATGCCGCTTCGCGCACGCGCGTAGACGAGACGCGCGAGCTCCTGGACAATGTGCAGTATGCCCCGACCCGCGGGCGCTTCAAGGTGTACCTCATCGACGAGGTCCACATGTTTTCCAACCACAGCTTCAACGCCCTCCTGAAGACCCTGGAGGAGCCGCCGCCGCACGTCAAGTTCCTGCTCGCCACGACCGAGCCGCGCCGCATCCCGGTGACCATCCTGTCGCGGTGTCTGGCCTTCGATCTCAAACGCATCGGGACCGATCTCATCGCCGCGCGCCTCACGCACATCCTGTCGGCGGAGGGCATCGCGAGCGAGCCCGCGGCGATCTTCGCGATCGCCCTGGCCGCGGACGGCAGCATGCGCGACGCCTTGAGCCTGCTCGACCAGAGCATCGCCCATGGTGGCGGGCAGCTCCGCGAGGAGGATGTGCGCGCCATGCTGGGCCGCGCCGGCGCGGGACAGCCGTTGGCCCTGGTGCAGCGGATCGCGGCCGGCGATGCGGAAGGGCTCTTGGAGGTGATCGAGGCGACCGTCGAGTATGCTCCGGACTACGAGGCGGTCCTGGGTGAGATATTGGACATCCTTCACCGGGTGGCCGTGTGTCAGGTGCTCGGCCGCCCGGTGGCCGAGGTGTCGGGAGCGGACACGGACATCGCGGCGCTCGCGGACACCCTGGGCGCCGAGGATGGCCAGCTGTTCTATCAGATCGCCCTCATCGGACGCCGGGATCTGGCACTGGCGCCGGATCCCAGGCGTGGGTTCGAGATGGTGATGCTGCGCATGCTGGCCTTCCAGCGCGAAACTGCGCGCGACGAGTCCACCACGCGCCAGTCCACCGCGCGCCGCCCCGTCCCGCCCGTCGCGCAAACGTCCGGTGCCGCAGCGCGCGCTCCCGTGGAGGCCCGCCGGCGCGAAGCGCTGCCGGACGACCGCAACGCGCAGCCCACCGGTTCACCGGCTATCGAGACTGCCCCAGCGGGCGCTGCCCCGGTTTCGGAGGCGCGCGGCTGGCAATCGCTGATAGGTGCGCTCGGGCTCACGGGCCTCTGCCGGGAGCTCGCGATGCACTGCGCCCCGTCGGGCGAGTGGCGGCGTGGCGAGGTTTTTCGGCTATCATTGCGGGCGGGATTCGCGCACCTCCGCAGTGTCAAACTGGAGGCGCGTCTTGAGGAGGCACTGCGCAGGCATCATGGCGACGCGGGCCTCTGCCTCCGCATCGCGGCCGAGGGCAGCGGTCTTGTCGCCGGGCAGAGCCCCGCCGTGCTCCGGGCGCAGGACGCGGAGGCCCGCCAGGAAGACGCCCGGCGCGCTATCGCCCAAGACCCCCACGTCCAGGCCCTGTGCGACGACTTCGGGGCGCACCTCGACCCGGCGACGGTACGGCCCCGCTGACGTTGCGGCATGGTGGGGGCGCAAAATCGTGCAGAGGAGGACGGAGACATGAAAGGCGGAATAGGCAATCTCCTGAAGCAAGCGCAGCAGATGCAGGCGGAGTTGCAGCGCGCCCAGGAGGAGCTCGCCAATATGGAGGTCGAGGGCGCATCCGGTGGCGGGATGGTAAAGGTGCAGATGACCGGCCGCCACGATGTCAGGCGTGTTTGCATCGATCCTTCCTTGCTCGGCGAGGACAAGGAGATGTTGGAGGACCTGATCGCGGCGGCCGTCAATGACGCCAGCCGGCGGGTGGAGCAGATCAGCAAGGATCGCCTCTCGGGTCTGGCCGGCGGGCTCGGGCTACCGGCCGGCATTAAGCTCCCCTTTTGATTTCGGCTTGATTTCACCCTTTGAGTGCGATCTCGAGCGGCCGCATCGGCCAGGCGCATCGCTATAGCCCCCTCATCGACGAATTGATAGGGGCTCTGCGCTGCCTGCCGGGGGTGGGACCCAAGTCCGCCCAACGCATGGCCTTTCACCTCTTGGAACGTGACCGGGAGGGGGGCGAACGTCTGGCGCGGGCCTTGTCGGCGGCCGTCGGGGGGGTGCGGCACTGCGAGCGCTGCCGCAGTTTCAGCGATGTCCCGATCTGCCGGATCTGCGATAACCCGAGGCGCGATGCCTCGCTCCTGTGCGTCGTCGAGACGCCGGCGGACATCGAGTCGATCGAGCAGGGGGCGGCTTATCAGGGGTGCTACTTCGTTCTCATGGGCCGTTTGTCTCCGCTCGATGGCATCGGGCCCGCGGCCATCGGTCTCGATCGCCTCGAGGGTCTGATGACCGAGGGCCGGATCAAGGAGGTCATCCTCGCCACGGGTACCACGGTCGAGGGTGAAGCCACGGCGCATTACGTGGGCGAGATGGCCCGCCGCCATGGGGTGCGGCCGACGCGCATCGCGCACGGCGTGCCGCTCGGGGGCGACCTCGAATACGTCGATGCCGGAACGCTGTCACACGCCATCGCCTGCCGCCGCGACCTTTGAGCCCAGATGGTCCAGTCGTCCGACAACCTGGTGTGGGTCGACCTCGAGATGACCGGTCTCGATCCGGTGCGCGACGCGATCCTGGAGATCGCCACGATCGTCACCGACGGGCAGCTCCACGTGCTCGCCGAGGGTCCGGTGCTCGCCATCCACCAGATACCGCAGGTCCTGGCCACGATGGACGATTGGAACCAGGAGCAGCACGGCAAGTCCGGGCTCCTCGCTCGGGTACGGGCCAGCGCCTGCACCGAGGCCCAGGCCGAGGCGGCGACCCTGCGCTTCCTCCGCGCCTATGTACCGGCCTCGACCTCGCCCATGTGCGGCAACAGCGTATGTCAGGACCGGCGTTTCCTGCACCGTTTGATGCCGGGGCTGGAGGGCTATTTTCACTACCGCAACCTCGATGTCAGCACCGTGAAGGAGCTGGCGCGGCGCTGGGCGCCGGCGCAGAAGCCATTCGAGAAAGACAACCGCCATCGCGCCCTCGACGATATCCGCGCCTCCATCGCGGAGCTGCGCCATTACCGCAAACACCTGTTTCGCGTGTGATGGGCCGTCGGTCCTTTGCTTACTCCCGGATGTTGCCGCGCTCGCCTCTTGTTCTTTAGAAATTGCGCCGCGCTTGACGCAGGCGGTGGGGCGGCAAAGGATCGTGTTCCCCGTCGACGAGGTCCTGAACCATGACACCCGATCGCATGCGGCTCCCGCAGTCCCTGTACACCGCGGACGGAGTGCGGCGGCTCGACCGCGCCGCCATCGAGGGCTGTGGCATCCCCGGGATGACCCTCATGGAACGCGCCGGGGCCGTGGCCTTTGCGGTCCTCGGTGAGCACTGGCCCGCGGCCCGACGGTTGGCCGTGGTGTGCGGGGCGGGTAATAACGCCGGGGATGGGTATGTCGTCGCCCGCCTCGCCCACGCCGCGGGGCTCGCCGTCACGGTGCTCGAATGCGCCGAGCGCGGGCGGCTCAAGGGCGATGCCCGGAGCGCGGCCGAGTTGGCCATGGCCGCTGGCATCGTCCCGCAGGCCTTCGACGCGGCGCTCCTGCCGCAGCACGACCTCATCATCGATGCCTTGCTGGGCACCGGGCTCGCGCGTGAGGTCGGCGGCGCCATCGGGCTCTGCATCGAGGCGATCAACGGCAGCGGCGTGCCGGTCCTGGCTATTGATCTACCCTCGGGGCTCGATGCCGACACCGGGTCCGTCCTGGGTCGCGCGGTGTTCGCCGAGGCCACCATCACCTTCATTGGCGTTAAGCAGGGTCTCCTGACCGGGGCGGGGCCGGACCATTGCGGTCGCTTGTACCATGACGATCTGGGTGTCCCGGCGGCGGCGTATCGCGCCGTCGATCCCTCGGCCGACAGGCTCGCTCTCTCGCGTTGGTCTAGGTGGCTGCGGCCACGGCGCCGTTCGGCCCACAAGGCCCATTTCGGGCACGTGCTCGTCGTTGGCGGTGAGATCGGCTATGCGGGCGCCGCACGCATGGCCGCCGAGGCGGCGCTCCGGGTCGGCGCCGGGCTCGTGAGCCTCGCCACCCGTGCCCGGCATGCGGCGCTCGCCGGCATCACGCGGCCGGAGATCATGTGCCATCCGATCGAAGAGGCCGCGGCGCTCGGGGCGTTGTGCGAAAAGGCCAATGTGGTGGCCATCGGTCCGGGGCTCGGGCGGAGCCCCTGGGCCGTCGCGCTCCTCGCGCGAACGCTCGATTCCGGATTGCCGCTGTGCGTGGATGCCGACGGCTTGAATCTCCTCGCCGACGAGCCTATGCGCCGCGCGGACTGGGTCTTGACCCCCCATCCCGGCGAGGCGGGTCGTCTGCTCGGGTGCGACACAGAGGCCGTGCAGGCAGACCGCTTCGAGGCCGCGCGAGGGCTGCAGCGCCGCTATGGCGGGGTGGTGGTCTTGAAGGGCGCCGGCACCCTGGTGTGCGACCGAGCGGGCCGGATATCGTTGTGCGACGCGGGCAATGCGGGGATGGCGAGCGGCGGCATGGGCGATGTCCTCTGCGGCGTGATCGCCGGGCTCATCGCCCAGGGGCTGTCACCCGATGAGGCCGCGGCGCTCGGCGTGTGCCTGCACGCCGTGGCCGGCGATCACGCCGCGCTGGCGGGGCAGCGCGGTACCCTGGCCATGGACCTCATGCCTCATCTCAGGGCGCTGGTGAACCCAGGGGAATAGCAGGGCGCCGCACGCATGGCCGTCGCCGAGGCGCGCTTCGAGGTCCCGAGGCCCGAGGACATGGAGGCCCTGGGCGCGCGCCTGGCGGGTGCCATCTTTTTTTCTGCTTCGGCGAGCTCGGGCGGGGTCGTGTTCCTTTCCGGCGATCTCGGCGCCGGCAAGACCACCCTGGCGCGGGGATTACTGCGGGCGTTGGGACACCGCGGGGCGGTCAAAAGCCCGACCTTTACCCTGGTCGAGCCCTATGAGCTGAATGCACCGGGTGGGGGGCGAGCGGTGAACCACTTCGACCTATATCGCATCGAAGGCGTCGCCGATCTCGAAGGACTCGGTTTCCGCGATTACCTGGACGGGGCCGCGCTATGCCTCATCGAATGGCCGGAGCGCGGGGCACGGGCCGCGGTCGCGCCCGACCTCGAGGTGCGCATCGACATCGTTGGAACGGGTCGCGTCGCCGTGATGTGCGCTCGGACGCCGTGGGGGAGGGTGGTCCTGTCGGCCCTGGGTTGAAGGAAGCTCGGGCTAGACCTGCGGTGGTCGGGGACCGGGAAACCGCAGCAAGCGTCGGTTGAACTGTGGGTTCGCTGTGCAATAATGCGCCCCACTGGAACGGTTAACCCGATTTAGGTTAAGGGGAGGGTCGCTATGCCACAGACACCCGCGCTCGGCAGCGTTAGACCGATCATCTTAGCGCTCGCCTGGCTCTCCGGCAGCGCGACGGCAGAGACCGAGGCGCCGACCTTGCCCCAGTATGGTGGCGATTCGCATCTCGGTGTCGTGACCTGCGCCGGCAGCACCTGTCACGGGGCCACGCGGCCGTTCCAGAACGCCGCCATCAATCAGAACGAGTTCGTGATCTGGCAGCGTAAGGACAAGCACGCGCGTGCCTACAAGGTGCTCCTGAACGACCAATCCAAACGCATCGCCCGCAACCTCGGGCTCAAGGCGGCGCACGAGGCCAAGATCTGCCTGGACTGCCATTCGGACAATGTCGCGGAGGACCTGCGAGGCAAGCGCTTCCAGCTCTCCGATGGCGTCGGCTGCGAGGCCTGTCACGGTGGTTCCAAGCGTTACCTAGGGCCGCATGTATCGGGGGAGAACACCCGGCAACAGAACCTCGATGCCGGGATGTACGCTACCGAAACGCCCGAGTCGCGGGCGCTCTTGTGCCTCTCGTGCCATCTCGGTACCGATGATAAATTCGCCACGCATCGCATCATGGGCGCCGGGCATCCGCGCATCAGCTTCGAGCTCGACACCTTCACCGAGCTGCAGCCCGCGCACTACAAGGTCGACGAGGACTATCGCAAACGCAAACAGGTATTCTCTGGCGTGCAGGTGTGGGCGATCGGTCAGTTGATCGCGGTGGAGAGGTTCCTGAAGCTACTGGCCAGCCCCAAGTATCGGGGCATAGGCCCGTGGCCGGAGCTGGCGTTCTACGATTGCCAGGCCTGCCACCACCCGATGAGCGATCGGCGCTGGCGGCCGCGCGAGCTCACCCGTGCGCTCGGGCCCGGCGTGGTGCGGCTCAACGACGCCAATTTCCTGATCCTGAGCCAGATAGCGAGCCGACTCGCCCCCGATCTCGGCGAGCGCTTCAAGCGTGCCGTCGAAGACCTGCACCAGGCGACGATAAAGGACCAGGCCTCGGTGCAGGCGGCGGCCGCCCGGCTCGGCGAGGTGACGGCGAGCCTGCGCGGGATCCTGGTCCAGCACAGCTTCTCCGCCGCCGACATGAAGGCGATGTTGCAAGTCATGGCGAGCGAGGGGGCCTCCGGCGAGTACAACGACTACGGAACGGCGGAACAGGCCGTGATGGCGATGGCCGCGATCAAGGACGTGCTCGAACAGACCGGGTCATTGACGGCGGGCGAGAAGGCCGATCTCACGGCGCTCATGAGCAGGCTCTACGCGGTCCTCGAAGACCCCGATAAGTATCGGCCCGAGCAACTGTCGGCGGTTCTCCAGACCCTGGCGGGTCGGACCCCCAGGTCATGACGTCTCCATGGCCATCGGGATCCGGTCGGAACCCGTAGAACACCGGCAACGGCACCCGTCCCTCCGATGGCGGCAACAGCCTTTAAGATAGCGATCATCGGTTCCGGTCCGGGGGGGCTCAGCGCGGCTGCGCGGGCCGCCGAGCTCGGGGTTTCGCACGTCCTCCTGGAGAAGATGCCGCACCTCTCCGACACGGTCTATCGCTATGCCAAGGGCAAGCCGGTGATGGCGGAACCCACGATTTTGCCCTTGCGCAGCAGCGTCGGGTTCGAATTCGGTCCGCGCGAGCGCGTGCTGTCGGTGTGGGACGAGGGCGCGGCGGGTCTCGGCGTCAATGTCCGGCACGGCGCCGATGTCCAAGGGATCGCCGGGACGCGCGGTGACTTCACCGTGAGCCTGGTCGATGGGGAGGCGATAAGCGCCGAGTTCGTGGTCTTGGCAATCGGTAACGGCGTCCTGCGCAAGCTCGGGGTCCCCGGGGAAGACCTTCCCTTCGTCCAGTATCAACTCGATGACCCGGACGAATACGAGAACGAGACCATCGTCGTGGTCGGCGCCGGGGA
This sequence comes from Gammaproteobacteria bacterium, assembly GCA_052387115.1. Classification (GTDB taxonomy): domain Bacteria; phylum Pseudomonadota; class Gammaproteobacteria; order JACCXJ01; family JACCXJ01; genus JACCXJ01. Next base: position 9,467 of record JBQTJM010000384.1, read on the forward strand.
TTCCGCCATCGAAAACGCGGTCGCGCTTGCCGTGCACAACAAGGTCATCATCCTCAATCGCGGCGACGGGTTTGAAAAGGCCAAGGATGGGAACCGAATCGCTATCGAGCGGGCGATCCCCGAGACCATCGAATGCTTCTATAAAAGCTCGGCAGTGAGGGTCGAACAGGCTTCCGACGGAAAGGGGAAGGCGGGTGTGCTGGTCGTCAGGACGGCAAAAGGCGAGGCTGTGCTCGACTGTGATCGCGTCATCGCGCGCCTCGGTGCCATTCCGCCGCGGAAGTTCGTAGAGTCCTGCGGGATCGAGTTTCCCAGTAAGGACCCGAATGCAGTGCCGGCTGTCAGCGCCCGGTATGAATCCAATGTCCCGGGCCTTTATGTCATCGGCGCGCTGGCCGGCTATCCGCTCATCAAGCAGGCCATGAATCAAGGCTATGAGGTGATCGAATACATCGAGGGGCGCGACATCGAACCGGCCGATGAACCGGTCCTGCGGGACAAGTTCCGCGCCGTGATAGAGATCCGAAGCGTGGCCTCAGCCTTGGGGGCGATTCAAAAGAAGGTGCCGATCATGTCGGCCCTGACCACCTTGCAGTTGCGTGAGTTCCTGCTCGACAGCGTGATCCGGGCGCCGAAACGCGGTGAGGTTGTCTTCGAGCGCAATGACTTCCAGGATACCTTTTTTTCGATCGTGCGCGGCAGCGTCGACATCCATATCGACCCGAACGACGCCTCCAAGCGCGTGAGCTTGACGGAAGGGGGCTTCTTCGGCGAGGTAGGGCTCATCTCCGGACGGCGGCGCGGCGCCACGGTGACGGCCGGTGAGCGCTGTATCTTGATCGAAAGCACGCGGCGCTCGATGATCAAATTGATCAGTTCGGTGGCTAAGGTGAAAGAGATCGTCGATGGCACCTTCCTGCGGCGCGCCATCCAGTCACAGATCGCACCGGAGTTACCGGCCGAAGCCTTGCAGGAGCTCGTAGCGAGCGCCCGAGTCGAGGAATTCGAAGCCGGTAAGGAGTTGTTCAAGGAAGGCGATCCCGGCGACTGCCTGCACCTCATCCGAAAGGGCTCGGTGACCGTGGCGCGCGAAATCGGAGGCCGGGAAATCGTGCTCTCTTATGTGGCGGCCGGCAACTATATCGGGGAGATGGCGCTCCTGACCGGCAGCCCGCGTTCCGCGACGGTGCGTGCCTCGATCGAAACGGAGACCATCCGCCTCGACGGCGCGGCCTTCAAGAGGCTGCTCTCCCGCTCGCCGGATATCCAAGACAAGATGCAGAAGAAAGTGCGAGATCTCCTCGCGGGGCAGTCGGCCAAGGTGCAGGCAGGCCCCGAAACGGGGGCCGATCTGATCTCGTTCCTCGTGAACCAAGGTGTCGGTGAGGCGGTCGATGTCCTCTTGATCGACGAGTCCCTGTGCGTGCGCTGCGACCACTGCGAAAAGGCCTGCGCCGAGACCCATGGCGGGACCTCGCGCCTCGACCGGGAGGCGGGACCGACGTTCGCGTACATCCACGTCCCCACCTCGTGCCGGCACTGCGAGCACCCGCACTGCATGAAGGACTGCCCCCCCGATGCCATCCACAGGGCGCCGAACGGCGAGGTCTACATCCAGGACAGTTGCATCGGCTGCGGGAATTGCGAGACCAACTGCCCCTACAACGTCATCCAGATGGCGGTGAAGGAAAAGCCGGAACCGGTGAATCTCCTGTCGTGGCTCCTGTTCGGCAAGGGCCGGGCCCCGGGAGAGGAGATCTCGGGCCATTACGATCCCGGGGCGGCGAAGATCGCCACGAAGTGCGATATGTGTAAGGACGTGGCCGGGGGGGCTGCCTGCGTCCGGGCCTGTCCTACGGGCGCAGCGATACGCGTGAGCCCGGAGGAGTTCCTGACCGTGACTCGCCGTGCCGCGAATGCTTGACGGGCGCACATAGGCGCTCGGACGACGCGGGATGCACGAGGGGTTCTGGGCATACCGGAGGTATTTCTATCTCAAGCTGGCCTTGGGGCTCAGCGTGCTCTCGATCCTGGCCTACGCGCTGCACGATCCCCCGCACGGTGCCAACGGGGGGACATGGCTGGGCTATACCCTGGGGACCATCGGTGCCGGTTTGATTCTCTGGTTTCTGTGGTACGGCGTCCGCAAGCGCCAGTATCACTCGACGCTCGGTCAGGTGTCCGGGTGGCTGTCCGGCCATGTCTATCTCGGATTGGCGCTCGTCGTCGTCGCCACCCTGCACAGTGGGTTCAAGTTCGGCTGGAACGTGCATACCCTGACTTATGTCCTCATGATACTGGTCGTCGTGAGTGGCGCCTATGGGGTCATGACCTATATCCGCTTCCCGACGCGCCTGACGGACAACATGGGTGGCATGACGTTCGACAAGCGCATCAGGGCAATCGATGCCATGGTGGACGAGATCGCCAAGCTCGATCAGCAATGCCTCAAGACCGCGGCTGATATGGGCGACGAGGTCCATCAGAAGGTCCTGCGCTCGATCGACCGCACGTCGTTCAGCACGAAATCGTGGCGCGACGCACTCAGTGGCGTGAGCCAGGGGCTGGAAGACGTGGCCCGTGAAATCAAATCCATCGCCGGTGATGTCGCGCAAAAAACTCTGCCGCCCGCGACCGTGCCGCCGGGTGCCGGAGGTGAATCCACGGTGTTCATGGTGGTCGACCAATTGGTGGACGCTCGCGACAGCGCCCGCGCCGAGCTGGGTCACCGGCTGCTCGACCTCATCACCAGAAAAAAAGCGCTGGTGATTCGGGTGCAGCGCGATATCGTCTACCGCAGCTTGCTCAAGTCCTGGCTTTATCTCCATCTGCCCCTGTCGATTGCGTTGCTCGCGGCCCTGACCGTTCATGTGGTCACGGTCTTCTTTTACTGGTAAGCCATGCGCTGCCTGTTGCGGGTCGTCGTCCGTAGGAGTCAGGGCGTCGTCTCCTACGACGATCGGACGTTCGAGCGCGACCATCTCACGATCGGCCGGGGCTCGGATCGGGACCTGGAGCTCCCCGACCTGCGAGTGGCTTTGCATCATGCCAGGATCGACACGGCGGGACCCGGCCGTTTCGTCATCCACTCCGAGGTGCCGTCCGGGATCCGCCACAACGACGAGTCGGTCCCGTCGGCCTTCCTGGCGGTGGGAGACCAGGTGGGCATCGGTGATCACCGCATCACCGTGCAGCCTCCGGAGGGTGGTCATGACCTGGTACTGGAGGTCGCGAAGGTCCGCGCCGATTCCGGCCAGGAGGTCGAGAAGCGCGTCGCGGCGGCCTCGGGCAGCGGCCCGGAAAAGGGCCTGCGCCTGGGCGTGCGCGCCTGGTCCTGGATCCTGAGCATAACGATCCTCACGCTGTTCTTCGTCGTGCCGCTGGTCGCTCACCAGTGGGAGGCGACGCAGGGGTTTTTGCGCGGGGTCGTCCCGGGCGTCAGCGATCACGTGTGGAGCACGGGGGGGCTCACCGAGGGCCACCGGTATTTCAGCGACGACTGCAACAAGTGTCACGAACGGGCCTTCGTCTCGGTACGCGCGAGCGCCTGCGCCGAATGCCACAAGGACCAGCCGCATCACTTCGATGTCGAGCGTTTCAAGCTCCCGGCCCTCGCCGACAAGCAATGCGCCGCTTGCCATAAAGAGCACGGCGGGGCGCCGGCCCTGACCCGGCAGGACGAGGGCCTGTGCCTCGACTGTCACCGCGATATGAAAGAGACCGCGGCAGATTCCAAGCTCCTGGACATCCGCGGGGGGTTCGCGGATGAGCACCCGGAATTTCGCGCCACCTTCGTCACCCACGTGGGCGGAAAAGACCAATCCGAGCGCATCGGAATGGACCGACCGGAGCCCCTGAAGGAGCGCTCCAACCTGTTCTTCCCCCACACGACCCATCTCGACAAGACCGGGGTCCAGGGGCCCGATGGCAAGGTGGTGCTCGCCTGCGCGAGCTGTCACGTCCCCGAACCGGGGGGACGGCTCATGG
>JBQTJM010000385.1:0-59718 GCA_052387115.1 Gammaproteobacteria bacterium
CCGTAGTCGATAGGTCGAGCACCGAAGCAACGTCCTCTGAAGCGACGGCGTGTAGGCGTTTCGTCAAGGCCTCGGGCGTATACATCGGCAGCGAGCAGGTCTTGTTCGTGCAGAGGAAGATCGCGGCCTTGTCGAGCTCTGGATATTGAACATCCGGGTTCGGCAACGGACCTTCGCTGCGATCCCACCATTCGATGCGCTTGTAGACCGCAGGCCAGCGCAGCGCTTCGGCGTAGAGCACACGAGCGGAGGCATCACTCCTCTTGCCGACGACCGTGATGTGCAGCGGTTCGTCGCTCAACTCGTGGGCGGCGATCAAAACGCCTGGTAATGAACGATGCGATTCTAGCAGCGCCGGCGCGGCGAGATAGCGCATGGCATGCCCTGCCATCTCTCGATGACGTGCGTTCCCCGTGTAGTGGAACAGCAAGTTGGCGGTGCGGGCGAGCGTGACGTTCTCGTCCACTTGCCTGACCGCCTTCTTGAAGACGCCGACGGCATCGGCGGGCACCGGCGCGGTGATGAACCCGGCGTCTTCGTCCATGAATGTCCGGCTGATGAATTCGATGGATCGGGCGGCGTGATCGAGCCACTCGCGCTCCGCGGTCGCGGCGTAGAGGGTGGCGAAGGCCTGCGCCATGTAGAGACTGTCACCGAGGTGCGGCGTGGCGTCCGCTGCCTTGTCCGGGTCGTGGCGGAAGCCGCCGCCCGGAAGGGCGTGATGCCCGATGATGAAACGTGCCGCCTTGATGGCGCGGTCGAGGGCGCCTTTATCGCCGGTGATGTTCGCATAGAGCGCGAAGGCCGTGATCGCCCAGCCGTTCTCGCGCGCATAGACGTGCCGGTCGACGCGCGGCATCGTCACCTTGCGCCGCGCATCGTCGCTCATGGCATAGAAGGCCTTGCCGGTCACCTCCGGGCTGGCGTCGGCGTCCTGACTGACGTAGAACACGCCGTCGGGTGACATCAGGAGCTCCGTCAGATAACGGATGATGCCTTCCGCGGTGTTGCGATACTTCTCGTCATGCCAGAGGCCGAAGGCGAGTGAGTAAGCGCGCAGGGAACTCGCCTGGAAGGACATTATCTTCTCGAAGTGGGGGTCGTTCCAGGTGGGGCCGACGGAATACTGATAGACGCCCCCCCACACGGGATCGATGAGCGCCGTCGCCGCATCCAGTGTTCGCTTCGCTATTTCGACGAGGCTTGTGTCGCCGTTCAGGGCACCGCGCAGGGCATACTCGATGCTGTCCGCATCCATGAACTTGTGCATCGTTCCCCAACCGCCGTGCTCGTCGTCGTACAACGCGAAATATTCTGCCAACAATGCCTTTTGCGATGCGGGATCCAACGCCGCCTGGGCGACGGGCACGACCGGTGTCGCGGGCACCACGGACGGTCCCGGCGTGGGATCGTCGATGAAGGCTTGGAGCAATGCGGCGAATTGCTCGGGCGGCATGTAGCCGCGACGCTTGGCGAGCTCGGTGCCGTCCGGCGCGAACACGATGGTAGCCGGCCAACCATAGTCCTCGTAGCGGTTCGACAGCTCGGGATTGGCGTCCTGGTCGACGCGGACGGGCAGGTAGCGCGATCGAATCAATCGAACGACCGCCGGATCGCGGTAGGTGGTTTCCTCCATGACATGGCACCAGTGGCACCAGACTGCGCCGAGATCGAGCAGCACGAAGCGGTTCTCGGCCTTGGCCCGGGCGAATACGCCCGTGCTCCACTCGCCCCATTCCAATTCCTCCGTGCCGGCGGCCCCGGGCTGGGGCGCGGTGATAGCCAAGGCACCCAGCAGTACAAGGAATGCGCGTAACGCCATGACAGGCCCTCCTCGTCAGATCATCGTTCGCTTCCCGACTATATACGCGACATCGGCGGATCCGGATGCGCGCGAAGAGGGATCAATCATGGCGAGGGACGTGCGGCACCGCCCGGGTCATCGGCCGCTGCGGGGCCTGACGAGGCGGCGTCGGGTGGTCCACACCCCGAGCTTATCTCGTGCACACCGCGGCGTAGCTCACATCAACGATCTGGACCCGTTGGCGGTTTTGAGCGACGTCGCTTGCGGCGAGAAACCTCAGCACCTTGCCTTTGAGATCGGCCACCTGCCTCGGGTTGTCCGCTACCTTGATGGCCAGCTCGCTTTGCAATGGGAGCTGCGATAGCGCCGCTTGATCGGCGTCGTTGGCGGCGAAGAGCGGCTGGGTGACGACGAAGATGATGTGGCCGAAATGTCTGAGGCGCAGGATGCGCCCGGTACTCGGGTCTCTGCCGCAGGACCTCGTCGCCGGTGTCACCGCCGTGTCCAGGGGCGGGACCACGGCCGCTACCGGCGCCGAACACAACACGAACGCACACACGGCGAGCCTGCACTTCGAGCGCATCTGCTCTGGGTTCATCGGCGGTTCCTCATGATCAGGGATACTCGGTGCCGGGACCTCCTCCGGCCGTCCACGTGTCGTAGAAGCCGGGGGCCACGGTGGGGCCTGGGCGGTCGCAAGTGTCACGAGCCGACCATTCGAGGGGGAAGGATACCCGAGTAGCCGGTCGACATGAACTTGATGGGTACATCTGTTTCCCTGCGGAAGGGAGAGGTCGGGAATGGCCCGTTGACAACTAGCGTTGAAGTTCTCATCCTTTATCGAGTCACAGAAGAGCCGCGCGGACGACGTCTTCGAACGGGAGCGCGCGGCCCTCAAGGACCGCGGCCGACTGATGGAGGAGAAGTTCCGCGAAGCCGTGAAGCGAGCCGAGAAAGACCGCGACACCAGCCGGCCGGTACGGCCCTTCCCTCTGGACTGAGGGTCGGGCGGGCTCAGGGTGCCTGCACACGATCCCAGCGAAGACGGGCTCTGGGTATAAAGTGGGCCTCCGCGGTCTCTTCAATCACTGAGAGCTTGTGAAAAAATCGTCGCGAGCGAAGGGAGGTCGCGTTCCGCCGGAGCGCAGGAACCGGAGTGTATGTTGAAATACATGAGGATTCCGAGCACCGCCGAAACGCGAGATCCCGAGCGCAGTAGATTTTTTCACAAGCTCTGAGTGGGTACAGATCGACCGTGTCCTTGAGTCCCTGGGCACCGGCTCGGGATCGCGAGACCGTCAATGGCCGAGAAGACACCGCCGAAGCGCCCGCGGCGCAAGCCAACGGCGAGCACCGCCTATCTCAAGTTACTCCCGCCGGAGCGACGCCGCCTGCTGGAGCAGTTGATGTTCGGCGCCGGCCAGGTGCGGCGGTTCACGCAGGATACCCCCGTCCTGCCCGATGTCTGGCTGCGTTTCGCCCATGCGCTTGACGACGACGAGCTGGTCCCAGGTGCCGCTCTAGCCGGGGCGGCAGCCGCCGATCCGTTCCCGGCGGTGCCTCTCCTGGTCACGCCCTTTCGAGACACGCCGGTGGGCGATCTGCACCGGGCTTTGCGCGCGCGCCTGGCGCTGGAACGCCGGCGCAAAGAATGGCGCGCCTTCGGCCACGACGCCACGACGGCGGCGCGCCTGGTGTACAACCAGACGACCGTCGCCGCGAACCTGTTCTTCGAGGATCTGATCCGCGTGGTGCTGCCGATGACGAGTTGGTGGCACACGCTGGAGAAGAGCTGGGACATCGAGGGTCTAGCCGACGAACGAATCCTGAACCTCCTGGCCGAGGCGGTGCGCCATCCTGAGCACCCCGCGGCGATACCCACCGGTCTCGGTACCGCGGACCGGCCTCGGCCGGGGCTCCTCTGGATGCTTCGTGTCGTCGGGTTCCTCGCGCTGGTGCGCCGCGGCGGGCCGTTGCCGAAGATCTTCCTCGACCGCCCTCGGAGTCTCGAGCACGCGCGCGCCAAGGATTGGCGACCGCTGATCGCCGCGGTGCGCGACCTCATCCGGGACCTCGAGCCCGCCGAGGAGACGGCTTGTGTGCACGTGGTCAACATCAACCGCGAGGCCGGACGCACGGTTGCGGCATCGTCCCTCGCGGTCAAGGCCGACGCCGCCCGGCTGCTGTTCAAGATCTCCTGCCGTGACTTGACGTGGGCGGTCGTGGACAGCGGCATCGACGCCCGCCATCCGGCGTTTCGCAGGCGCGGCGCCGACGAGAAACCGTCTCCCCAGCCCTTCGTCGTCGACAAGAAGAAGTTGCAGAACGAGACCAGGGTCCTGGAGACCTACGACTTCACCCAGATCGCTCTCCTGCTCGATCCCGATTCCCCAGATCTGCCCGCGCACCTGGAAAAGCGGCTAGCCGGCAACGATGCGGAGAGCGCGGAGTTGGTGACCAAGCTGCGTGCCAGTCTCGAAGCTGGCGGGTCGTTCGACTGGAAGCTGGTCCGTCCGCTGCTGCGGGTCGAGCATAGCGACGGCGAATACGTGCCCCCCGGCAACGATCACGGCACGCACGTCGCCGGCATTCTGGCCGGCGATTGGCGGGCCTCGGAGTTCGGTGGGCTTGAAGAGAGTCTCGTGGGCATTTGCCCAGACCTGCGCCTGCTCGACTTGCGGGTTCTCGACGCCAGTGGCCGCGGTGAGGAGTTCGCCGTGATGGCCGCGCTCCAGTTCGTCCGCTACCTCAACTCCGCCTACGACTACACCGTCGTCCACGGTGTGAACTTAAGCATGTCATTGCGCCACGACGTGTCCAACTTCGCCTGCGGTCGCACCCCCGTGTGCGAGGAGTCTGAACGAGTGGTGGCTGCGGGCGTTGTGGTAGTCGCCGCCGCCGGCAATCAGGGGTACCGCCGCTACACCACCGCCGAGGGTGCCGCGGTCGAGGCTTACAACAACAGCAGCATCACGGATCCCGGCAACGCCGATCTGGTGATCACCGTGGGCGCCACCCACCGCAGCCGGCCGCACGCCTACGGCGTCAGTTACTTTTCCAGCCGCGGTCCCACCGGGGATGGCCGCGCCAAACCGGACCTGGTGGCACCCGGCGAAAAGATCACCGCGCCGTTGCCCGGCGAGCTCTACGGCCTGAAGGACGGCACCAGCATGGCCGCGCCGCACGTGAGCGGTGCCGCGGCCCTGCTCATGGCGCGGCACAGCGAGCTGGTAGGCCGGCCGGCGAAGGTCAAACAGATCCTCTGCCAGACCGCGACCGACCTCGGCCGCGAGCGCTACTTCCAGGGCGCCGGGATGCTCGACATCCTGCGTGCCCTACAATCGGTATGATGCGAAGGAGACCGTGATGCTGGTTCTCGAAGCCCTGCGCGCGAAACATGGTGATGCGCTTCTGCTGCACTCCGGCAGCGCGGCGAAACCCCAGCTGGTGGTCGTCGACGGAGGGCCGCCCGGCGTCTACAACGACGCCGTGAAACCTCGGCTGCTCGAACTGCGCGACCAGCGCGGCCTGACCCCGAACGTTTCCCTGGAAATTGCGCTCATGATGGTCAGCCACATCGACGCCGACCACATCGCCGGCCTGCTCGAGCTGACCACCAAACTGCGCCAGGCGCAGGTGGAGAGCAAGCCCCGCTTGTGGAAGATCAAGCGCTTCTGGCACAACTCCTTCGACGACATCCTGGGCAACACGGACGCCGCGCTCGCCGCGACCGGATCGAGCTTCGGCGCCGCCGACCTCGGCGGCATCCTGCCGCGCGATGGCTCGGCGCTCCTGGCCAGCGTCGGCGAGGGCCGAGCGCTGCGCGACCTGCTGCGGGCGATGGATTTGGAAGGCAACCCGCCCTTCGATGGACTCGTGATGGCCCCTGCCAAGACGGTCAAGGTCGGCGATCTCAACCTGACGGTGGTGGCGCCCAGCAAGGACAATCTGCTCGCGCTGCAGAAGAAATGGGACAAAGAGGTCAAGCCAAAGCTGAAATCGGCCAAGGCCAGCGATCTGGCGGAGATCGCCGATTACGTCGACAAGTCGGTCCACAACCTCTCCAGCATCGTGGTGCTGGTCGAGTCCCAAGGCAAGCGCTTGCTCTTGACCGGCGACGGCCGCGGCGACCACACGATCGAGGGCCTCGAGGCCGCGGGGCTGCTCGACGGGCAGGGCAACATCGAGCTCGACGTCCTGAAGATGCCGCACCACGGAAGCGTTCGCAACGTCAAGCTGAAGTACTTCCAGGCGATCCGCGCCAGTCACTACATCGTCTCGGCGGACGGCCGAGACGACAATCCGGACGTCGACACGCTCGAGATGCTCACGAGCGCGCGGCCGGACGACGACTTCACCATCTACCTGACCTACCCGACCGACGGCTTCAACGTACCCGCGATCGGCAAGGCGGTGGCGGCGTTCTTCAAGAAGCACAAGCGAGCGGGGCGCAAGTACGGGGTGGTGTTGCGCGAGCAGGATGCCTTGTCGGTGCGTTTGGAGTTGGCCTGAACTTGATGGGTACACCCGTTTCCCTACGGAAGGAAAAGGTCGGATCGGGGTTCCAAACCAATTAGTGAGGGCCGGGCGTTCGGCGGTCTTTGCCGCTCCGCACCGCCGCCAGAAGGCGTTTCTCATCGCCGCCCTCGCATCATGCGCACGGCGATCCCCGGGTGATCGGTGAAGACACCATCGATTCCGAGATCGAGGAAGGCCGAAAGCTCGCTGTCGTAAGGGTCGGTCTTGGTTTTTGCTTCAATCGATCATCGCTCCGGCGGCTGTCCGTGGCAGGACACCCACTAACGACTGCCGCCTCGACGTTGCAAAACCGCGTCGAAGTTCCTATCCTTCGACCGGGCGCGCAAGCGCAAGAATCTAAGGTGCCCGAAGGCATCACGCGCCACCACGGGGCGAACGGTCGCAGCGCGGGCCCCGGATCCACCTCCTGAATGCGCCCGAGGACCCCATGCGCATTGAAGAGATCACGCTCGTCGTACCGACCCGCAACGAGGAGCGCAACATCGACGCCTTCCTCGCGAACGTCCCTCAGGCCTTGCCGATCATCGTCGTCGATTCGAGTGAGGACCGCACCCCTGAGATCGTGACGGCCGCCAGGCGTCCTGCCTGCACCCTCGTGCGCCGTCCGGCCAATGTGAGCGAGGCGCGCCAACTGGGCGCCGATCTGGCCACCACCCCGTGGCTGCTCTTCACGGACGCCGATGTCGAGCTCCCGCCGGATTATTTCGAGCGCCTGAGCCGGCACTCGGACTGCCATGCCCTCTATGGACCCAAGCTATCCAGAGACGCCTTCCGTCGTTACTACCTCGGGTTTGCCCTCGCCCAGCGGATCGCACACCGCCTCGGGGTACCGGCGGCGAGCGGATCCAATCTTCTGGTGCGTCGCCAGGTCCTCCAGACCATCGGCGGCTTCGACCCCGAGCTGTCCTGCAACGAGGACTCGGAGCTCGCCTGGCGCATCAAACGCGCCGGCCACCGGGTCGATTTCGATCCCGAGCTCCGCGTCTACGCCACCGACCACCGCCGTCTGCACCTAGGGGTGTGGCGCAAGACGATGCATTCGCTCTTGCGTTGCCTGCTCCTCTATCTGGACCTCATGCCCTCGCGCTGGCGAGGACGTGACTGGGGCTACTGGTCCACCGCCCCTTATCATCGAACAGAGTCGCGAAATAGGGCCGCCCGCAGGAGTAGATAGATGGGATGCGCCGATCCCGGGTCTCGCATCAGCCGGGAAAGCCGTCCACGAGCGCTTTCATCTCCAGTTTCGCCGCGCGCAGGAGCGAAACGCCGTCGCAGAGGAGCAGCGTGTCGAAATCGTGGTCGAGGAGCCCGCGCACGCTCTGCCTGAGCCGTACGGGATCGTCCATCACCGCTTCGCGCAGCAGGCCGAGGTGTCCCGGGGGATTGCCGATGACGGCGTCCCCGACGATGAGGATGCGGCGCACGCGCCAGTGGAACGCCACCTCCCCCGGTGATTTGCCCGGAACGGCGACAACATTGAGCGGGCCGATCCGCGCCCCCACCTCGAGGGCGCCGTCGATGAGCGCACCCTGGGCCTCGGCATACCCCGCATCGCTCTCATGAATCGCCGTCGGGGCCGAAGTCACGGCTCGCAGCCGGTTGGCGGCGCGGGTGTGGTTGCGATTGGTGATGAGGATGCGGGCGACGCCCAGGGCCGTGATCGCTTCCAGCACTTCGTCGCTCATCGGGACCGGATCGATGGCCAGGTTGCCGTCCAGAGAACGGATCACGTAGCCGTTGAAGTCGTAGCCGTGCGGCTCGGAGTACCAGCACCAGGTGAAGATGTCTTTCAGGATTTCATGCACGGCGGCCAGTCTTCACAGAACCCTTCTCGAAACGCAATCCACCCGCCGGTGCCGGGAGGCATTACGAGCCCGCCTGCCCCTTGAAGAATTGCACCAACTGCTTCGCGGGCACATAGCCGCCGAGCTCCTCACCGGTGTCGGTGATCAGCGTGGGCGTCCCCTGGACCCCCATGCGCTGGCCGAGGTCATAGTGGCGCTTGACCGGGTTGTCACAGGTCGCCGGGGACACGGTTTTCCCCGACTTGGCGTCGGTCAGGGCCTGCTGCCGGTCCTTGGCACACCACACCGATATCGATTTCGCGAACGACTCCGAGCCTACGCCGGTGCGCGGGAAAGCCAGGTAGCGCACGGCGATCCCGGCCTGGTTCAGCTCTACGACCTCTTGATGGAATTTACGGCAGTACCCGCAATCGACGTCGGTATAGACATAGAGGACGTGCCGCGTGTCCTTGGGCGCGAACTCGATCATGCTTTCGGGAGGCACCGCCTTGAGCGTCTTGAGGCGTGACTGGCCCCGGTGCTCCGCGCTGAGGTTGCGCCGGCTGTCGAGCTCCAAGAGATCACCCTTCAACACGTAGCGGCCATCAGCGCTGATGTAGACCACATCGCCTTCCAAGGCGACCTCGTAGAGGCCGTCCACCGGAGAGCGGGTGACGGCGCCGACTTCGATCCCCGGCAGGGCCTTGCCGACCCGGTTCGCCAGGTCTTTTTCGGTCAATGGGGCCGCGGCGCTCACGCCGGACAAGGTCAACGCGGATGCACAGAGTAGGGGTAAACGCATGTCATGAGCTCCTCAAAATCGGACTCGCCGTTGCCACGGCGTGGTCGTCACGGACTTAGGGTTGCAGGCGGGGGCTCAAGTCGGCACCGGCCGGCAGCCGATACAGCAGCGAACCAAACGAAGCCGCACACCGCGCGGCTGGGTACTGTACCACATGGACGTGATGCGCCACCCGACCACTGTCGGGAAATACCGCCTGCTCCACGAGATCGGCAAGGGGAGCATGGGTCGGGTCTACCTCGGGCATGACGCTCTCATCGAGCGCGACGTGGCCGTCAAGATCGCCCTCCCCGAGCGCCTCGCCTGCCCACGGACCGGAGAGCACTACGAGAGGCTCTTCTTCCACGAAGCCAAGACGGCCGGGATGTTGATGCACCAAGACATCGCCGCGGTATTCGATGCCGGCATAGACCACGGCCTGCCCTATATCGTTCTGGAGTACGTGGCGGGGGGGCGGACCCTCGCCGATTTCTGTGCGCCGGGCAAGCTGTTGCCGATCGGGGAGGCCATCAAGGTCATACACAAGTGCGTCACGGCGCTCGACTACGCCCACGAGAGGGGCGTGGTACACCGCGACATCAAACCGAACAACATCCTGCTCGGCCCGGATCAGGCGGTCAAGATCTCGGACTTCGGTATCGCCGTGGTTCCGGATCGGGAGGACGACGCTATCCCCGCGCACGCGGGCTCTCCACTGTACATGTCGCCGGAGCAGATCCGGCGTGAACCCCTGACCGGCCAGAGCGACCTGTTCTCGCTCGGCTCCGTGATGTACCGCGCACTGACCGGGAAGCACCCCTTCGCAGCGGCACGGATCGCCACCATCAACGACATGGTCTTGCACGACGAACCACCTCCAATGCGCGAGCTGCGGCCGGAAATCCCCGAGATCCTGGAGCGCATCGCCCGTAAGGCCATGGCCAAAGACCGCCGGCGCCGCTACCGTAGCGGCCTCGACCTCGCCGCCGATCTGAGCCTGGTATTCGACTACCTGACACCCAAACCGCACTGATCCGACCGGCCTCAACCGCGAGGATGGTGCTCTGCGTGCAGCGCCTTGAGCCGCGCCCGTGCCACGTGCGTATAGATCTGGGTCGTCGAGATATCGCGGTGCCCGAGAAGCAGTTGAACGACACGCAGATCCGCGCCGTGATCGAGCAGATGGGTGGCGAACGCATGTCGCAGGGTGTGCGGCGACAGGGGCTTTGCGATCCCGGCGCGCACGGAGTAGATCTTGATGAGATACCAGAACGCCTGGCGGGTCAGGGGTCTCGCGCGCCGCGTGACGAACAAAAAGTCGGACGGCGCGCTCCCCAGGAGCACGGGTCGGGACTGCCGCAGATAGCGATCGAGGAGATCCAGCGCACCGCCGCCGAGCGGGACGAGGCGGTCCTTGCCGCCCTTGCCGGTGACGCGCACCGTCGCCTGCCTGGGGTTGTAGCGACTGGCCCGGAGCCCCACCAATTCGGAAACCCGGAGTCCCGTGGCGTAAAGCGTTTCCAACATCGCGGCATCGCGCAGGCCCAGGACCGTCTCGCAGTCGGGGACACTGAGGAGCGCATCGACCTCCGCTTCGCTGAGGGCCGCGGGCAAGGTCCGTCCCAGACGCACCCCTTCCACCTGCGCGCTCGGGTCCTCGCCGAGCCGGCCTCGCTGCACCAGGTGCCGGTAGAAGCCACGCAGGCTCGACAGGCGTCGGGCCATGGTCCGCACCGCGCGGCCCGGGTGCGATCCAGCCCCCAGGAAACCCAGCACATCGCTACGTTGTGCCTTGAGCACACCCAACCCTTGGCCTCGCAGCCAGCCGGCGTACCGTGTGAGATCGCCGCGATACGCGGCGAGGGTATTGTCGGACAGCCCGCGCTCCAACCACACGGCGTCCAGAAACCCCTCGATGAGTCCCAGGTCTTCGGCTAGCGCCGGTTCTGGGCTAGGCCGAGGGCTAGGAAATCCCTCGCTCATGCGCAACCTATTGGCGGACGGTGATCTTTTCCTTGATGCGCGCCGCCTTTCCGCTCAAGTGGCGGGTGTAGTACAGCTTGGCCCGGCGCACATCGCCGCGCCGCTTCACGCTGATATCGTGAATGAGCGGGCTGTAGAGTTGAAATACACGCTCGACGCCCTCGCCGTGCGACAGCTTCCGAACGGTGAACGAGGAGTTGAGCCCCCGGTTGCGTCTGGCAATCACCACGCCCTCGAAAGCCTGTAGGCGTTCGCGCTCCCCTTCCTTCACCTTGACCTGGACGACCACCGTGTCCCCGGGCCGAAACGCCGGGACTTCGCGGGTCATCATCTCCGACTCGATTCGTTGAATGATCAAGCTCATGCTCGTTCTCCGTGACTAGCCAAAGATATTTGAAATTGTATGCTCTTTTCGATTCCTTCCCCCTGGAAAGGGGGAAGGGTAGGATGGGGGTTGAGTTTCTCAGAACTATGCGACGCTCAACCCCCACCCTCGCCCTCCCCCTGCCAGGGGGAGGGAATGAATTGGCGCTCCCGAAGGTATTCTTCCAGGAGCGTGGCCTCGTCCGGACCAAACGAGCGCTCGGCCAGGAGGTCCGGCCGTCTGATCCAGGTCCGCCCCAGGGCCGCCTTCAGCCGCCAACGCCGGATCACCCCGTGGTCGCCCGTGAGCAGCACCGGCGGCACCGCCCGCCCATCGATCACCTCGGGCCGTGTGTAGTGCGGGTGATCCAGGAGCCCGGTCTGGAACGACTCCTCGCGTGCCGAGTCGGCGTGCCCGAGGACGCCCGGGAGCAGGCGCACCATCGCATCTATCAATACCATGGCCGCGATCTCACCCCCGCTCAGGACATAATCACCGATCGACCATTCCTCGTCCACGTGCGACACGAGCACCCGCTCGTCCACGCCCTCGTAGCGGCCGGCCACGATCACCAAGGGCCCCTGGTCGGACAGCCCCACGACCGCCGACTGATCGAGGCGCCGACCCTGCGGCGTCATCGCGATCACGCTGGCCCCGGGCCCTAGAGCGCCGCGCGCAGCGGCGATGGCGTCCACCAGCGGCCGGTACATCATCACCATCCCGGGGCCGCCGCCATACGGGCGATCATCCACGGCCCGGTAGTGGCCCGTGGCGAAGTCCCGAGGATTGCGCGTCTCGATGCGGACGTCGCCCCGGGCCACGGCGCGCCCGGTCACCCCATAGCCCGTGACTGCCCCGAACATCTCGGGGAACAGCGTGACCACCGCGATCCGAAGCACTGATCAGTCATCCAGCTGCCAATCGAGCTCCAGCCGGCGGTTCGCCACATCGACGTTACGGACGTACACCCCCTCCACGTAGGGTACCAGGCGATCGCGCTCGCCGCGCACAATCAGGACGTCGCTGGCTCCCGTGTCGAGCATCCCGACGACGCTCCCAAGATGCTGGCCGGACGGGGTGTAGGCCTCCAGGCCGATGAGGTCCACCCAATAGTGCTCACCGACTTGCAAAGGTCTGAGCTGCGCGCGCCGCACGGCGATGTCCGCGCCCACGAGCCCGGCCGCGCTATCGCGATCGTCGAAGCCCTCCAGGTACGCGATGAGCCGCTTCTGACGGGCGTAGGCATCGGTCCTGACGACGGCCTGCCAGGCCCCGCCCAAGGCCAGATACCAGGGCGTGTACGCGAGGATCCCCTCGGCGGGGCGGGTGTAGGAATACACCTTGAGCTCCCCGTGGAGGCCATGCAAGCCGGCGATGCGGCCCACGACTACGAACTCCGCGCCGCCTGGGGAAGCCGCTCTTATTACCTCTTGTGTTGTGGTGATCCGCGACATCGCGCCGCGACAGCCGCGGCCGACAGCCGGCTAGGCCGGCGGGGCGTGCTTCTTGAGCAGGCCGGCGACGCGCGCGGAGATCTTGGCGCCACAGTCCCGCCAATGCTTGGCCCGTTCGACATCGATCTTGCAACCCCCGGCCGCTTCACCGACCAAGGGGTCCAGGTAGCCGATGCGCTCGAGATGGCGCCCATCGCGGCGGTTCCGGCTGTCCGTCACCACGATGTGATAGAAGGGCCTCTTCTTGGTGCCGTGACGGCTGAGACGAATGCTAACCATGTGTCCTCACGAACTTGTTATTAAGAGCTCCGGCAGTCGGAAACCGATCCCTCACGCGCTCGCCCGCCCCACGGCGTTCACGGCCTTCATGCTGAGCCGGATGCGCCCCTGCTTGTCCACCTCCAAGACCTTCACCTTGACGATATCCCCTTCCCGGAGCTTGTCCCCAACGTTCTCCACGCGCTCCTCGGAGATCTGGGAGATGTGCACGAGCCCGTCCTTGCCGGGCAGGATGGTGACGAAGGCCCCGAAGTCCATGAGCTTGGCGACCCGGCCTTCATAGATCATCCCCACCTGCACATCGGCCGTGATCTGCTCGACGCGCCGCCGCGCCTCCTGCCCGGCGGCGTTGTCAACGGAGGCGATCTTCACGGTGCCGTCGTCGGAGATATCGATGACGGCGCCGGTCTGCTCGGTGATGGCGCGGATGGTGGTGCCGCCCTTGCCGATCACGTCTCTGATCTTCTCGGGATCGATCTTGATGGTAATGATGCGCGGCGCATATTCAGACATCTCGGTGCGCGGTTTGTCCAGCACGGCGTTCATCTCTTGCAAGATGTGCAAGCGTCCCACGCGCGCCTGGGCGAGCGCAACCTCCATGATCTCGCGGGTGATCCCGCTGATCTTGATGTCCATCTGCAGGGCCGTGACGCCCGCCTTTGTGCCGGCCACCTTGAAGTCCATGTCGCCCAGATGATCCTCATCACCCATGATGTCGGACAGAACGGCGAACTTGTCACCCTCCTTGACGAGGCCCATGGCGATGCCCGCGACCGGCGCCTTGACCGGCACACCGGCATCCATGAGCGAGAGGCTGGTCCCGCACACCGTGGCCATGGAACTGGAGCCGTTCGATTCGGTGATCTCGGACACCACGCGGATCACATAGGGGAACTCCTCGGGGTCCGGCATGACCGCCAGCACCCCGCGCTTGGCCAGACGTCCGTGACCGATCTCGCGACGCTTGGGCGACCCCACCCGGCCGGTTTCACCGACGCAGTAGGGGGGGAAGTTGTAATGCAGGAGGAACGGATCCCGGCGCTCGCCCTCGATGGCATCGATGATTTGCGCATCCCGCTCGGTGCCGAGCGCCGTGATCACGAGTGCCTGGGTCTCGCCGCGCGTGAAGAGCGCCGAGCCATGGGTCCGCGGCAATAGACCGACCCGGATCTGGATGGGCCGCACGGCGTCCATCGGCCGCCCATCGATGCGCTTCTGCTCCTCCAGGATCATGTGCCGCACCAGCTCATGCTCGTTCCGTTCGAAGGCCTGGGCCACCTGCGCGTCGGTCCACGCGGGCGGCGCGTCCGTGGAAGTCCCGCCGCCCAGGGCGGCGACGGCCTCTTTGCGCAGGGCGCCCAGGGAATCGCGCCGCGCAAGCTTGTCGGTCGTGCCGTAGACGTCGCGCAGTCGCCCGCCCAGGAAGGACTGCACACGCTCCTCCAGGGCCTGATCCGCAGGAGGCGGGCTCCAGGTCCAGGAGCTGGCCCCCGCCTCTTCGTGCAGGGCACGGATGTTGTCTATCGCGACCTGCATCTCTGCATGCCCGAACATGACCGCACCGAGCATCACCTCCTCGGACAACTGATCGGCCTCCGATTCCACCATGAGCACCGAGCTGTTCGTCCCTGCAACCACCAGGTTCAGCGCCGAGGTCGCGAGCTGGCCGAAGGTCGGGTTCAGTAGGTATTGACCGTCGATATAGCCCACCCGCGCGGCGCCGATCGGTCCGTCGAACGGGAGCCCCGACAGGCTGGCCGCGGCCGATGCACCGATCAAGGCCGGGATGTCGGGATCGATCTCGGGATCCAGCGACAGGACGGTCGCGATGATCTGGACCTCATGATGGAAGCCCTTGGGGAAGAGCGGCCGCAAGGGGCGGTCGATCAGGCGCGAGGTGAGCGTCTCCTTCTCGCTGGGACGCCCTTCGCGCTTGAAGAACCCGCCCGGGATCTTGCCCGCGGCATAGGTGCGTTCCTGGTAGTCGACGGTCAAGGGGAAGAAGTCGCGGCCAAGGATCGCCGTCTTGTTCCCGACCACGCTCACCAGGACGACGGTGTCGCCCATGCTGGCCATCACCGCGGCCGTGGCCTGTCGCGCTATCTCTCCGGTCTCCAGCACCACGGTCCGGGGACCATACTCGAAGCTTCTTTTTGTTGCTGCCATGACAGGGCTCCCAGGCCAATTTCAATGGGTACACTCAATGGGCAAACTCGATGGCCCCCCTCAATGAAGATTCTCGAACCGCCACGATGATCGAGCGATCCCCGGGCCTATTTCCGCAGACCCAAGGCCGCGATCAGATCGCGGTAGCGCTGCAGGTGGTAAGTCTTCAGATACTCCAGGAGCTTGCGGCGGTTGTTGACGATGCGCAAAAGCCCCTGCCGGGAATGGTGGTCTCTGCGGTGGGCCTTGAAGTGCTCACCGAGGTCCTCGATGCGACGGGTCAGCAGGGCCACCTGCACCTCGGGCGATCCCGTGTCAGCGGGCGCGAGCCGGTGTTTATCGACGACGGCTTTCTTTGCCTCGGCGGTCAGCACTATTCTCATCCCCCCCAATTGATATCGATGCCTTGGTATCGATGCCTCGAAGTCCGTGATGGCGCAAACGGAGTCCGTGATTGACGCAAACAGCTAATTCTAATATCCCCAGGAGAGAACGACAAGCGAGGCACGCGCCGCTCATGCCGTCCTGAGCAGACGCCGTGGCGCGATCCGGCCGTCGTCCTGCACCTCGCCGACCCCCAGGAACCGGCGCCCTTCGTCGTAGAGCTTGACGAGGCCCGCCTTGGGCGCATGCGCCACCAGGACCGGCTGACCCCGCCCCAGGTAATAGGCCGCATCCCGGGACAGCGCGACTGCGGGTTCCCCCGGCAAGACGCAATCGAGCGGCAGCAGCCTGGCATCGAGCGCCGTGAGACCCGTGGATGCGAGCCCGGTGAGCCGGTCCAGGTCCATGGCGTCGCGCACCTCGAAGCTCCCGACCACCGTTCGTTCCAGGGACGCGACATGCGCCCCAAAGCCGAGCCTCTCCCCGATGTCCTCGGCGAGGGTGCGGATATAAGTCCCCTTGGAACAGCACACGGTGATCTCGAGCGTGTCTCCCATACTGCGGACCAAGTCGAGCGCGTGGATCACGATCGGACGTGGCTGGCGCTCGATCGCGATCCCGCGATGGGCCAGCTGGTAGAGCCGCTGGCCCTGGTGCTTGAGCGCCGAGTGCATGGGCGGCACCTGGGTCTGCGCGCCCAACATGGTGCGGAAGACCCCGGCGACGCGCCCCGAATCCAGGTCCGCCACCGGCCGCTCGCGGATCACCTCCCCTTCGGCGTCTCCGGTGGTCGTCACCACCCCGAGCTTCACGATCGCCCGATAGCACTTGTCGGCGTTGAGCAGGAAGCCGGAGAGCTTGGTGGCCTCGCCGAAACAGATCGGTAACAGCCCGCTGGCGAGCCGGTCCAGACTGCCCGTATGGCCGGCCTTGCGGGCCTGATAGAGGCGTTTGACGCACTGCAGGGCCTCGTTCGAGCTGAGCCCCGGCGATTTGATGAATAGCAGGATGCCGCTCACATCACGGCGCGGCCACGGTGGTCGCGAGACCATGAGTTCGAGATCCGGGGGCTTTCGAGATCAGGCGGCGCAGCAGATCAAGACGCGCGAGATCACTAATTAGACACGGGGGTGTGGACGCGATCCGCCTTCGCAGCGCCGGGAGCGCCGTTCGAGCCCGCGAGCAGCGCGTTGATCCGGGCCGCGCGCGCCTGTGTGTCATCGGCGACGATCACGAGGCGTGGCACCACCCGCAACCGCAGCGCCTTGGCGACCTGCGTCCGATAGCGCCCGACGCCGCGGCGCATGAGGGTGATGGGATCGGGATCGCCACCCGAGAGCGACGAGACATACACCTTGGCATGCCGCAGATCGGGGCTGACCGCGACGCTCGTGATGCAGAGAAGACCCAGGCCGCGTTCCCGCGCTTCCGCCTGCAAGAGCGGGGCGAGCGTGCGCTGGATGAGGGCCGCGACGCGCAGAGTACGCATTACAGGCTGCGGGCCAGCTCCACCCGTTCGAAGACCTCGATCTGATCGCCGGGTTTGACGTCATTGTAGTCCTTGACCCCGATCCCGCACTCGGTGCCGGACTTGACCTCCCCGACGTCGTCGCGGAAGCGGCGTAAGGATTCCAGACCGCCTTCGAAGATCACGATATTGTCGCGCAACACCCGGATGGGGCTGTTGCGGCGCACCACGCCGCTCGTCACGATGCAGCCGGCAATGGCGCCGAAGCGCGACGAGCGGAACACGTCGCGGACCTCCGCGTTGCCGATGATCGTCTCTTTGACCTCCGGGGCCAGGAGGCCGCTCATCGCCGCCTTCACGTCGTCGATGACGTCGTAGATGATGCTGTAATAGCGCAGATCGATGCCGGTGTCCTCGACCCGCCGGCGCGCCGAGGCGTCGGCGCGGACATTGAAGCCGATGATGGCGGCGCGCGAGGTCACGGCCAGATTGACATCGGATTCGGTGATCCCGCCCATGCCGCTCGCGATGATATCGACGCGCACCTCGTCGGTAGCCAGCCCCGTCAAGGCATCGCAGAGCGCCTCCGCGGAGCCCTGCACGTCGGCCTTGATGAGCAGGTTCACGGCGCTGACCTTGCCCTCCTCCATCTGGGACAGGACGTTGCCGACCTTGGCTGCCTGCTGCCGGGCCAGTTTGCCCTCGCGCTGCTTGCTGTGGCGGAACTGCGCGATCTCGCGTGCCCGGCGCTCATCGGGCGCGACCTGGGCATCGTCACCGGCATTGGGGACATTGGACAGACCCAATACCTCGACCGGCAGCGACGGCCCGGCCTCGTCGATGACTCGCCCGTTCTCGTCCAGCATCGCGCGGATGCGGCCGAACTCCTGCCCGCACAGGAGCACATCGCCCTTCCGGAGCGTGCCGCTTTGGACCAGGATCGTGGCCACCGGTCCACGGCCCTTATCGAGCCGTGCCTCGATCACGGTACCGGAGGCCAGGCCTTCCCGGACCGCCGTCAGCTCCATCACCTCGGCCTGCAACAGGATGGCCTCCAACAAGGTATCGATCCCCTCGCCGGACTTGGCCGATACCGGGGCGAACAGGACCTCGCCGCCCCACTCCTCGGGCAGGATGCCGTGCACGGACAGCTCTTGCTTGACGCGATCCGGATCGGCCCCCGGTTTGTCGATCTTGGTGACGGCGACCAGCATCGGGACCCCGGCGGCCTTGGCGTGCTGGATGGCCTCAACCGTCTGGGTCTTGACGCCGTCGTCGGCGGCGACCACCAGGATGACGATGTCCGTCACTTTGGCGCCGCGGGCGCGCATCGCGGTGAAGGCCGCGTGCCCGGGGGTATCGAGGAAGGTGATGCTGCCCCTGTCGGTCGAGACGTGATAGGCACCGATGTGCTGGGTGATCCCGCCGGCCTCCCCCGCCGCGACCCGGGTGCGCCGGATGTAATCGAGCAACGACGTCTTGCCGTGATCGACATGCCCCATGATGGTCACCACGGGCGCTCGCGGATCGGCCTCTGCTTCGCCCGCGGAACTGCTGCGCACGAGGTCGGCCTCGAGCGCGTCGTCGTTCACGAGCCTGGCCTTGTGCCCCATCTCTTCTACGACGATGGCGGCGGTGTCCTGGTCGATGATCTGGTTGATGCTCGCCATCATCCCGACATTCATCAGGCACTTGATCACCTCGGCGGCCTTGACCGACATCCGCTGGGCCAGCTCCGAGACCGTCACGCGATCCGGTATCGCGACCTCGCGCACGATGGGCGCGGTCGGCATCGCGAACCCGTGCCGGGTCGTGATCGGCACCACCACCCGCCGCGCCACCGGCTTTCTCTTGCGACGCCCCGACTTGCTGGTCGCGACGTGCAGCTCCTGGCGGCCCGGCGCGGGTGCGGCGTCCCCCTTCTGGCGCCGCGCCGACGGTCGCTTGGCTTCGGGCACCGCCGGCTGCGGCGGAGGCGCGGGGACGATCACGGGTACCTCGCGTGCCTCTTGCTCCGCGGCGCGGGCGCGCTCGCGCGCCTCGGCCTCCTGGGCCTCGCGCTCGGCCGCCTCGTGTCTCTGGCGTTCCTCTTCCTGACGGCGTTCCTCCGCAAGGCGAGTCTCTGCCTGGGCGGCCTGCTCGAGGGCCAGGAGGCGTTCGCGCTCGGCCGTCTCTTCGGCGCGTTTCTGGGTCTCTTCCTCTGTCATCACGCTGCGCTTGACGTAGGTGCGGCGCTTGCGGAACTCGACGCTCACGGTCTTGGTAGTGGTCCGCGCCCCGCGGCGCTCGACCGAGAGCTTGATCTCGCTCATGGTCTTGCGCTGCAAGACGATACGCGTCGGCTCGCTGCCTTCGGCACCCCGCCCATGGCGCTGTCGGAGGTGCGACAGCAAGGCACCCTTCTCGTTTTCGGTGATGGTGTCGCCGGCCTGGCGGTTGGCCAGTCCGGCCTCGTCGAGTTGCGCGATCAAGCGATCGACGGTGATCCCGACAACCTGGGCGAACTGTTCTACCGTCACGTCAGCCATCGAGCCGTTCTCCGACCGGTTGCCCCTCTGCGGCCGATGCGAACCACGGGGCGCGCGCCGCCATGATGAGCTCGGCGGCCCGCTCCGGGGCGATGTCCCCGACCTCGCAGAGCTCGTCCACCGATTGTTCCGCCAGGTCCTCCACGGTCAGTATGCCGTGGCTGGCCAGGGTGAACGCCAGATCGGGGTCCATGCCCGCCATCGCCAGCAGATCCTCGGCGGGCTTGATGTCGCCCATGCGCTCTTCGTTGGCGATGGCGCGGGTCAACAGCCAGTCTTTGGCCCGATTGCGCAGCTCCACGATCAGATCGGGGTCGAATTCCTCGATATCGTGCATCTCCTTCTCAGGCACGAAGGCCACCTCCTCGATGCTGGAAAACCCCTCCTGAGCCAGGATGTTGGCGATCTCCTCGTCGACCTGGAGGCTCTCCATGAACATCTTCTGGATGCGCTGGATCTCGGTCTCGGTCTTCTCGGCGGCCTCCACCTCGGTCATGACGCTGAGCTCCCAACCGGTGAGCTGGCTCGCCAGGCGCACGTTCTGGCCGCTACGCCCGATGGCTTGGGAGAGCTGATCCTCGACCACGGCCACATCCATGCTGTGGGAATCTTCATCCACCAGGATCGACACGACCTCGGCCGGCGCCATGGCGTTGATGACGAACTGCGCGGGGTTCTCGTTCCACTGGATGATGTCCACCCGCTCGCCACCCAACTCGTTGGAGACGGCCTGAACCCTGGAACCGCGCATCCCGACACACGCGCCGACGGGATCGATGCGCGGGTCGCGGCTGCGCACGGCGATCTTGGCCCGCACCCCGGGGTCGCGCGCCGCACCGAGGACGTCGATGAGCCCTTCGCCGATCTCGGGGACCTCCAGGCGGAACAGCTCGATCAGTAGATCGGTCGCGGTCCGACTCACGAACAACTGCGGGCCGCGCTTCTCCGGCCGCACATCGCGCAGATAGCCGCGCAGCCGGTCGCCGGGCCGCACGATCTCCCGCGGCAGCATCTCTTCCTTGGCGATCAAGGCCTCGGCGTTACCGCCGAGGTCGAGGATCACGCTGCCGCGCTCCACACGCTTGACCGTGCCGGTCACGAGCTGGCCCTTGCGGTCCTGATAGGCATCGAGCACCTGGGCGCGCTCGGCATCGCGTACCTTCTGCACGATCACCTGCTTGGCCGTCTGTGCCGCGATGCGGCCGAACTCCGAGGCCTCTATCGGTTCCTCGATGAAGTGACCGATCTCGATATCCGCTCGGGTCTCGCGCGCCTGACGCAAGAGGATCTGGCGATCGGGAGCGAACACGCCGCTCGTGTCCGCGACTTCGTCTTCGAGGTCGCCGCTGTGGACCCGCGGGGGCGGGGGCGCGGCGACTCGATCCTGGGCCGCGTCATCCACGACCTGCCAGCGGCGGAAGGCGTCGTAGTCGCCGGTCGTCCGGTCGATCGCGACGCGCACGTCCACGTCCTCGCGAAAACGCCGCTTGGTGGCGCTGGCGAGCGCGGCCTCCAGGGCCTCGAAGATGATGTCCTGCGCGACACCCTTCTCGTTCGACACCACGTCGACCACCGTCAGGATCTCTTTGTTCATACCATCCGTCCGCGCTGCCTGCCAATTAATCTGGGAAAGAACGGCACCTCGGGCACCAGGCGGGCCTTGTGGATCATGACAAACGGGATCGAATAGTCGCGACCGTCCTCCGTGATGCGCACGTCGTCTCCCTCCACGGCCGCGAGCAGCCCCACGAAGCGCCGGCGGCCGGTCATCGGCTGTTTCAATTCCATACGCACCCTCTGGCCTATGAACCGAGCGTAGTGCTCCAAGTGGTACAAGGGTCGGTCGAGCCCCGGCGACGATACCTCCAGGGTATAGGCACCCCGCAGCGGATCCTCGACATCCAGGATCCCGCCGAGTTGCCGGCTCATCCGCTCGCAATCGTGCAATGTGATTCCCGCCTCGCTATCGATATAAACCCGCACCAGCGCTGTCTTGCCGACGATGTGCTCCACACCGATGAGCTCGTAACCCAGCGCCCGCACCGCCGGCTCGAACAATCGTTCCAGCGCCCCTCGTTGACCCATCGCTCACGGCCTCTGTCCTACCCCGCTCCCGAGCACCCATCCGGTCGCCGCTGGGTACCGCCGCTATCCGTCCCGCACCCACGCGCCACCAGCGCGAGGCTGGGCAATCTATACCATGCCCCTCACCCTAGCCGTCTCCCGGAGGAAGAGGGGATCTAAGGATCGATTTGTGACCGTTATGGCCTTACCAAGTCCATCGCCTTCCGACCCCATCGAAAGCAAAAAGCCCCGACGACGGGGCTTTCAACTTCCTGGTAGCGGGGGCAGGATTTGAACCTGCGACCTTCGGGTTATGAGCCCGACGAGCTGCCAGACTGCTCCACCCCGCAATGGTCGGATATTAATTATAGGGAAGAGCGGTGCTGCGTTTCAAGTCACTCGCACGCGCCGCCCCTCCGCGGGGCGGCGCGGCTACCGGAATTAGCGGATGGCGCGCGCCGTCCCGCGGTGGCGGGGCTATACTGGACTGGATAGACTGGATGAAAAGGCTGCGTCATGTCGAATATACGCTTGGCGGCGGTGGCCGGACATTTCTACCCCGATGACCCCGTGGAACTGCGTCAGCGGGTGTGCGAACATCTGGCCGCGGCCGCGCCGCTGCCTGATGGTCAGCTGCCCGATAGACCGCCCAGGGCCATCATCGCGCCCCACGCCGGCTACCTCTACTCCGGCCCGGTAGCGGCCAGCGCCTACACATCCCTGGTCCCCGCCCGGACCAGCGTGCGCCGGGTGGTGCTCCTGGGTCCCTCGCATCGCGTCGCACTCAAGGGCCTGGCGCGGTCCACCGCGGAGTTCTTCCGGACGCCGCTGGGGGACGTACCGCTCGATGAGTCGGTCCAGCGGCTGCCGCTCCCAGGCGTCACGCCCAGCGACCGGGCGCATTTCGCCGAACACAGCATCGAGGTCCATCTGCCGTTCCTGCAGGTGGTCCTGGAACGCTTCACGATCGTCCCCCTCGTGGTGGGAGAAGCCAACGCCGACGAGGTCAGCGAGGTCATCGAAAGGCTGGCCGCGGGTCCCGAGACCTTGGTCGTGGTCAGCTCCGATCTGAGCCATTATCTGGACTACGAGAGCGCGACCCGACGCGACCGGGAGACGACGCTCGCCATCGAGGCCCGGCGCACCGATCTTGCGCCCGAGCAGGCCTGCGGCTCGGTGCCCATCAACGGTCTCCTGCACTACGCGCGGCGCACGCGGCTCACGGTGACGACCCTGGACCTGCGCAACTCCGGCGATACCGCCGGACCCCGGCACCAGGTCGTCGGTTATGGGGCCTATGCGATCCAATAGAGCTCACACCACCCGAGATCACGCCACCGGATTTCACGGCCTCGCCGCGCCGTTGCGCCGCCGGCTGGCCGACATCGCCTGGGCGTCCATCCGTCATGGGCTTACGCACCATCGCGCGCTGGATCTGGCGGGCCAGGCATTTCCGCCCCGCCTCCTGGCGCACCGGAGCGCCTTCGTCACCCTGCACCGCGGCGACACGCTCCGGGGTTGCGTCGGGAGCATCGAGACGTACCGCCCGCTGGTCGAAGACGTGGCGGCCAACGCCTACGCCGCCGCCTTCGAGGACCCGCGCTTCGAGGCCGTGCGCGGCGAGGAGCTTCCCGATCTCGCCGTCCACATCGCCGTCCTGTCCGCTACCACGGTCATCGCCTTCGCGTCGGAACAGGACCTCTGTGACCAGATCCGCCCAGGCGTCGATGGCATCGTCATCGAGCAGGGGGAGCGGCGCGCGACGTTTCTACCGGCGGTCTGGGACACCCTCCCGAACCCGGCCGCCTTCCTGCGTGAGCTGCGGCGCAAGGCAGGCATCCCGCCCGCCGACGGATGGCTGGACCTCCGGGTCTGGCGCTATACGGTCGAGTCCTTCGCCGCATAGGGTCGTGAAGCGGGGGCCGGCTCGGCTACCGCCTCGTACAGTTCGTCGACATCCAAGCGCGCGGCGATCGATGCGAGGCGGGCTACCTCTCCCGCGCGTACGGTGTTGCAGGTCCAGGGCCCTTCTCGATCTCTCGTCCAGACCGCGATGCTGCGCTCGCGATGCGAAATAAGGACGTATTCGGAAAGCGAAGGGAGGGTCTTGTAATGTTCGAACTTATCGCCTCGATCGTAGTCCTCCGTGCTCTGGCTCAACACCTCGACGATGAGCGTCGGGTTCGTCACCGCGTTGCCGTCGTCGGGGTCGCGCTGCCAGGGACCGCAGACGATGGTCACATCTGGATACGTGGCGAGGCCGGTCTCGGGCACGCGTACCCGCAGATCGGCGTCGTGGGCGCGGCAGGGTGACCCGCGCAGTTGCGGGAACAAGAGACCGATGACCGCCGCGGCGAGCGCCGCATGCTCGGGCGTGCCGCCCGCCATCGCATAGATCTGGCCGTCCAGATATTCGTGCTTGACGTTGCTCGATGCCTCTAGCGCCAGATACTCTGCCCAGGTATAGCGGACGCGATGCACGGGGGAAGACATCATTGTGCAGTATCGCACCGGGCGCCGGGCGTTTCCACCGACGCGGCCCTGGCTGCCCCGCCGTCCCCTATTCCCCCTTGCAGACTCGCCATAGCGAGTCCGTGAAGTAGCGCCGCGCGTCATAGAGCCGCGCGACGATCGCGTAGCCGGTGTCCTGGGCCAGACGCTCGATGTCGGATTCCAGGTATTTGTAGGATAGCTCCGTCCGGATCGGCTCCCAGGGACCGAAATGGAAACGCCGCCCGATCGCCTCGATGTACGCGGACTGCTCGACCCGGCTCACGAGATAGCTAGTGATCGACCCGCCGTGCACATCGTAGGTGGAATAGAAGCGGAAGCCATCGACGTCGATATCACCGCCGAGATCGCGGTTGATGCGATGCAAGAGGTTCAGGTTGAAATCGCGGGTCACGCCCTCGGAATCGTCGTAGGCGCGCCGCATGACATCGAGGTCCTTGCGGAGATCGAACCCGATCAAGACCAGATCGCCGTCCTTGAGCGTGTTCCAGAGGCTCTTCAGGAACACCAGGGACTCGGCTGCGGTAAAATTCCCGAGATTCGAGCCCAGGAACAGCACCACGGTCCGGGTATCCGCGTCGCGCGTGAGCCATCTGAGCCCCGAGAAATAGTCCGCCGCAACGCCCGCGGCCTCGATACCCGGAAACGCCGTTTCCAGGCTGTCGAGAAGCGCCGAGAGCGCGGACTTGGAGATGTCGATGGGCACATAGCGAAACGGCTGCGAGCGCTCGCGCAGCGCGCGCAGCAAGACCCGCGTCTTGACGCCGTTTCCGGGTCCGAGCTCCACCAGATGCAAGGGCTCCCCCAATAATACCTCCACGAGGCGCCGGTGCTGGCGCTCGAAGATCTCCCGTTCACAGCCGGTGAGATAGTATTCGGGAAGCGCCATGATGCGTTCGAAGAGCCGTGATCCGATATCGTCATAGAAATACTTCGAGGGGATATGCTTGGGGGTCGAGGACAGCCCCATGAGGACGTCGAGTGCAAAGGCCTCGGTGAGGCGCATTGTCTCGGTCGGGTCCTCGGACCTCAGGAGATCGTGGATCACCGCAGAGAGCGCTCCGCCAGGCGGATCCCCGCGAACTGCCAGCGCTGGCCCGGGTAGAAAAAGTTCCGGTAGGTGGCCCGGATGTGGCTGCGCGGCGTCGCGAAGGACCCCCCGCGCAACACCATCTGGCCGCTCATGAACTTGCCGTTGTATTCACCGAGTGCCCCCTCGGGCGCCCGGTAGCCGGGATACGGCAGATAGGCGCTCGCCGTCCACTCCCAGAGATCGCCCAGCATCTGGGCGGGCGAATCATCACCGCCATCGCGCCCGCGATAGACGGGTCGCAACCGGCCGTCTTCGAGGAGATGGGCAGTGTCGGGATCGGCTTGGCCCGCGCGCGCCGCCCGCTCCCACTCGGCCTCCGTCGGCAGGCGCTTTCCGAGCCAGCGCGCGTAGGCATCCGCCTCGAAATAGCTGACATGGCAGACGGGCTCATCGAGCGGCAGTGCCTCGAGCCCGTTCAGGGTATACATCATCCATCGCTCCCCGATCCGCTCCCAGTACAGCGGCGCGAACCAGCCCTCGTGCCGCACCCGATCCCAGCCGTCCGAGAGCCAGTGCCGGTAGTCCCGATATCCCCCGTCCTCGATGAAGGCCAGGTACTCGCGGTTCGACACCAGTCGGTCCCATAGCGAGAATGACGGGACGTGGAGCGGATGCGCCGGGCGCTCGTTGTCGAATGAAAACCCCTCGCCCTCGAACCCCATGCGTCCCATCCCGCCCTTGAAGGCGACGGGGCGCGCCTCGGCAACCGCGGCATGGGCCATGGCGGTACCGGGCCGGTACGGCGGGCGCTCGGGGTTGGTGGCGAGGATGTGTTTCATGTCCATGAGGATCAGCTCCTGGTGCTGCTGCTCGTGGTGGAGCCCGAGGATGATGCAGCGCTCGACCTCCGGCCACCGCCCCACGGTCACGGTTTCCACGAGGCGAGCGATTCTCCGATCGACCTCCGCGCGGTAGGCATAGACCTCGGACACCGTGGGTCGCGACAAGCACCCGCGGCGAGGCCGTTCCAGGCGCTCCGCGAAGGCCTCGTAGTACGAGTTGAACAGGAAGCCATAGGTGGCCCGATGAGGCGTGAATCCGGGGAGATGCGGCGCCAGGATGAACGCCTCGAAGAACCAGCTCGTGTGACCCAGGTGCCACTTGGGCGGGCTCACGTCCGGCATGGTCTGGACGACGTAGTCCTCGATCTCCAGCGGCTCGCAAAGCGCACAAGTCGTTTGCCGAACAGCCCGATAGGTGCGCAGCACATCGGCTCTCTGCATACTCCCCTCCCCACGGCCGAACATCTCGGGTCCATGCCGGCGGTGCGGAGCTTAGCAGACCCCGCCGCCTCTGGCCACGTGCGTGATCGAGGGGAGACGCACCCTGCAAATGCGCGTCACCAATCCCCCAGGCCGCAGTGGATGGGGGTCCAAGGAGATAAACTTTCCCAGCCCGCTACCGAACAGAACCGGCACCGATGTTATCCGCGGGGGGGAGGAACGCCATGATCCGATATCTCTTTGCGCTGGTCCTGCCGGCGCTCGCCATCGCGCCGCCCACGGCGCCCGCCTATCCGCTCGACGGCGATGCCGCGACCGGGATCAGGCGCCTGACCCATGCGCGCCTCGTACAAGCGGGGCAACTGCCGGGCCCCAA
This sequence comes from Gammaproteobacteria bacterium, assembly GCA_052387115.1. GTDB lineage: Bacteria > Pseudomonadota > Gammaproteobacteria > JACCXJ01 > JACCXJ01 > JACCXJ01. The sequence continues at coordinate 26,802 of JBQTJM010000385.1, forward strand.
GCAGCCGCCCGGCGAGCTGTTGTCCCTGGACCATGTCGACCTGAGTCTCTTGGGACACCAAGACCTGGACCTGCCGAGGTCCGATCCGGAGCTGACCCGCGAGGTGGTTGGCCTGCTCGGCAGGATGGCCGATCGCTATGCCATCGCCGTCCTGGATGTCTCCGATCCGGCGGCGCCGCGTTACGCCGAGCACGGCGGGGAGGTGCGGCGCAACCCCGGGAGCGTGGGGAAACTGTGCGCGGCGCTGGCCGTGTTCCAGGCACTGGCCGACATTTATCCAAAGGATGAAGCCGCCCGCGCCAAGGTGCTCCGGGACTCCATGATCACGGCCGACGCCTTCGTCTTAACCGACAGCCACTCCGTGCGGCTCTACCAACCGGGGGGCAAGACCCTGATCCGCCGCCCGCTGCGCGTCGGGGACCGCGGCTCGCTGTATGAGTTCCTGGACTGGATGCTGTCGGCGAGCTCGAACTCGGCGGCCGCCGTCGTCATGCAGCAGGCCATGCTCCTGCGCCATTTCAAGACCGCCTACCCGGTGACCCCGGAGGTCCAGGGACGCTTTTTCCGAGAGACGCCGCGGGGCGAGCTGGCGCGCCTCTATATCGAGACCTTCGAGGCGCCCCTCAGCCGCAACGGCCTGGACTTGACCGCCCTGCGCCAGGGCAGCTTCTTCACGCGCGAGGGCAAGCGCCGCGTCCCCGGCAGCGGCCCGAGCTACGGGACGGCCCGCGAGCTGATGAAGTTCCTGCTGCGCATGGATCAGGGCCGGCTCGTCGATGCGTTTTCGAGCCGGGAGATGAAACGGCTCACTTATATGACCGAGCGCCGCATCCGCTATGCGTCTTCTCCGGCCTTGAGCGACGCGGCGGTGTATTTCAAGTCCGGTTCGCTCTACAAGTGCGCGCCCGGGTCTCCGTGCCGCAAGTACCACGGCACCGTCATCAACTTCATGAACTCCGTGGCCATCGTCGAGTCCCCGGCGGGCTCGAGGCGGCTCTATTACCTCGTGGCCCTGATGTCCAACGTGCTGGGCAAGAACTCGGCCGTGGACCACCAGACGCTCGCCACTCGCCTCCACCGCCTCATCGAAAAACGCCATTCGATACGGCCACCTGCGGCGGCACGATGATCTCATCGAGCGAGCGGATGAGGCGCGTCATCCACTCGCCGCCCGACGGATCCGCGGCCAGGGCCACCGCGATGTACTTGTGACCGGCGTGCTCGATGAGCGCGCTGTCGGAATGCCACTGGCGCCACGTCCCGGACTTGCGAAACATCCGGCACTGGGGTCGATCGGAGAGGCCCTTCACGAACTTGTGGTGGATGGCGGGTTTGGAGAGGACCTCCTTCATGACCCGGGTTAGGGTCGGGGAGGCCAGTTGCCCCGCCTCTAATAGATAATAGAAGCGCGCGGTCTGGAAGGCCGTGGCCCCGTGCGAGAGCTGGTGCAAGGGGTCGCGCCGCCAGGCCGGGGCCCGACCATACTCCTTGCCCACCCATAGCCCGCCGTTGTAGCGCGGGTCATACAGCCCGTAGCGCGGGGATCGCAGGATTGCCGCGAGGCGTCCCATGCCGACCCGCCGCAACATCTCGGTCGCCGCCTCGTTGGAGGACACCCGGATCATCCGCGTCAGGCTTGCGCGCGTATCGTCATCAAGGGTGATCCGCCCGCGCTCGATCTCGACGAAGGCACCGAACAGGATCGCGATCTTAGGCAGGCTCGCGGCGTACAGCATCTCGTCACCATTAACCGCGGCCAGCCGCGGTCGATGCACTCGCGTGACATCGACCAGGGCCACCGCCAGGCGCCGGTCGCGGACCGCTCGGCTCAGGCCGAGCTGCCGGATCGCCCCTTCGAGACGGCGCTGCAGGACCGGATCGGCGGTTCGCCGCAAGTCGGGGATGGGCGGTGCGCCGATTGCATCCAGCATAAAGCCGAGTGCGAATGCAAAGAAAATGATGATGTGTTTTATGGTGCCCATCCGGCCGGTCCCCCTATGCGGCGCAAGCCCCCAGGCCGGATCGTAACGGCGACCATTTATGTGGTGCAGGAAAGAACCTCTGGAACCCGACAACGGACGTGACGACCATGGCCGGACATCCCTTCAAACGCGCGAGCCTCTTGTTCGCCAACTTCTTCTTCATCATGCTGGCATACTACCAGATCAAGCCGGCCAGCCGCTCGCTCTTCATCGGGCAGCTGGGCGCCGATCGGCTACCCTATGTCTGGATCGGAACGGCCTTGTTCCTGGGGCTCATCATCGGCGGCTACCACCGTCTGGTCGGGCGTTACAGCCGGTTGCGGCTGGTGCTTGGAAGCTGTGTCCTGTCGATGACGATGCTGGTGGGCTTCCGCGCACTGCTCACGACGGACAGCGCGGCGGCGGCGCTGGCGTTCTATGTGTTCGTGGACATCTTCGGCGTGGTGCTGGTCGAACAGTTCTGGAGCCTGACCAACACCCTCTACAGCAGCGAGCAGGGCAAGCGCTGGTACGGGTTCCTGGGTACCGGCGGGGTTCTGGGCGGGCTTTTGGGGGCGGGGGCGGCGACCTTGATCGTGAAGCACACCTCGCTTACCACCCCTGATCTCTTGCTGGTGGCGGCGGGCATCCTGGGGCTCGTCGTCACCGTGAACCTGGCCTTGGCGCGCTACGGGGTCTTCGACGGGGCCGCGGCGAACCCGCGCGACATGGAAGGGCCGGCACCAAGGCGGCTCCTGCGGGACCGCTACCTCATGCTCGTAGGCGCCACCGTGCTCCTGGCCCAGGTGGCAGAACCGCTGGTCGAATACGAATTCATGAAGATGGTGGAGCTGAGCTACACCGAGCTCGACGCGCGCACCGCCTTCATCTCCTGGCTCTTCAGCACCATGGGGCTGGTATCGCTCCTGGTCAACCTGGCCATCACGCCGGTGGTGCACCGCTACCTCGGCGTCGTGGCCGGGCTCATGACGCAGCCGCTCCTGCTGTTCTTTTGCACCTTCGGTTTCATCTTGAGTCCGACGCTCGCGTTCGGTTCCGCAATGAAGGTCAGCGACCGGGGCCTGTCCTATTCGATCAACCGGGCCTCGAAAGAGTTGCTCTATATCCCCGTCCACCCCCACCTGAGCTACCGGGCCAAGGCCTGGATCGACATGTTCGGATACCGCGTGTTCAAGGTGATCGGGGCCGTGCTGATCCTGCTCTTGATCGGCTGGCTGCCGGTCGACGCGGGTCTCGTCGGCCTCGGGTGGCTCACGATGTCGGTGTGCGTGTTGTGGCTGGTCACGGTCGGTTACCTGGCGCGCGAGTACCGGGGTCTCTGCCCGCGCCCGGCGAGCGCGTGATTTCCCCTGCCCCAGACATGCCGGCGGCGGGTCGAGACGCGAAAAATCTTCACAAACCCCTGTTATTGCGTCGCGCGCCAGTGGATAATGTGCGCGCGACAAGCACCCGCGACGTCTCCCGACTTCCCATGAACTCGTGCCCCAATCGGCCCGTCCTAGCCGGTAGGGGCTGTTTTCGTCGCGGCGCGCAGGTACTTTTTCACAGACAGCCGCCCGTGCATGCGCTAGAGTGATGGAGAGCGCGGGCGTCTGCATCGGCGGATCGGCCGTGGCCGCCGCATCGGCGAGGGTGGGTGCGGCATTACGAGCGACAGGCTAGAGGTAAGTGATGAACACCGGGGGACGCGTGCTGGCGTGGGCCACCGCGATCTTGCTTGGGCTGATGCTTCCGGTCCAGGCAGACTACGAATCAGGGGTTAGGGCCTACATGAGCGGGGATTACGAGGCCGCGCTGCGCGAGTTCGGCCGTGCCGCGGACAGCGGCGACCGCAACGCCCAGTACAACGTCGGTCTCATGCACCTCAAGGGACAAGGGGTCGCCGCCAACGACCAGGAGGCGGTAGGCTGGTTCCGGAAGGCCGCCGGGCTCGGTCAGGTCCAGGCGCAGACCTTCCTGGGGGCCTTGTATGCCGACGGTCAGGGTGTGGCCCAGGACTATGAGCAAGCCGCCTACTGGCTGGCCATGGCCGCCGAAGCGGGGCACGGCGTCGCCCAGTGCTTCCTGGGCCAGTTGTATGTCGATGGGCTCGGCGTCGAGCAGGACCGGGTGGAGGCCTATGCGTGGCTCAGCGTCTCCGAGGTCAACGGCTATCCGGAGGCCGCCGGGCTCCTGAAACAGGTTGCTGCGTCAATGTCTCCAGGCGACATCGAGAGGGCACGACGGCTCGCGCAGGTACGCGGGCCGAATTGGGCCACGGAAGACACCCTGTCCGTCCGGGCCGCGTCCCAAGACTAGCTATCCCAATGCGACCGGCTCGCTGAACCCCGCGGCGGGCCGGGCGGTCTTTGCCCCTCCCCGACCCCTCCCCATGATGCGCGTGACCGGCCCGCTCGCGATCCGCGCCCAGGACCTGTCCTGGCGTTTCGTGCGGGCCCCCGGGCCGGGCGGACAGAACGTGAACAAGGTGGCGACCGCGGTCGAGCTGCGTTTCGACACCGGCAGCCCGGCCTTGCCCGAACCCGTGCGTATGCGGCTGTGTGCGCTCGCGGGCCGGCGCATCGGCAAGGACGGCATGCTCCTCATCGAGGCCTGCCGGCACCGCACCCAGGCGCTCAACCGCCAGGACGCTTTGGCGCGCCTTTGGAGACTCCTTAGTCAGGCGGCGGTCACGCCCAAGCGGCGCATCGCGACCCGGCCGTCCGCCTCCTCCAGGCGGGTACGGGCCGAGACTAAGCGCCGCCAGGCGACCAAGAAACAAGCCCGGCGCACGCCCTTCGCCGAGTCGTGAGCGGTTTTGCCGGACCTGCATCGGTCCGCGATCCTGGAGTACGGATCAGGCTCATCTGCGGGGCCCGCTCTCAATATATTGAGAGTGTCACAACATGTTGGGAGCGTTTGCCGCGGACGGGCGTTCCCGAGCTTCTTCATGCGGACATCGACGATGAGCCCGAGGAGCTCGGCGGCACCACCCTTCCCGGCTACGCGCCAGCGGCACGCCTCGAGCGTGCTTTGACACACTGCACAACACCTGTAGACTAGGCCGATATGAACGTATGACCGAGGGGGAGGGACCGTCGTTCATAGAGGTATTCCCGGCTGGACATCAGGGACTGACCGCTCCGCGCCGGCAATCGGTCCGATTCGGTCTTACCGCCTTTTGTCGTGTTCGTCCAAAGCGTGGTGATCGACCCGGTGGGTTCACGGTCAGAGATAGAGGTGTCACCATGCAACAGCCAAGCATCGAACAAATGAACGAATTCTGTTCCAAGGCCTACACGGCCATGAAAGACTACGAGCAGATCAACACACGCTTCTGGAAGAGATGCACAGAGCAACAGCTTCAGTTCCTGCGGCTGTGCACGGAATATGGCCAGCGGGAATTCGAGCTGTGGACGAATGGCAAGGACCTGCCGGCCCTCACTGCCAGCCAGGCGCAGATAGCCAGGGAGTGGGTAACGACACTGAACGAGCGATGCAGTGAGGGCTTCGCCTCCCTCCGAGACACCTCGGCCGAGGTGATGGCCTTGGTTGATCCGGGTAAAGGCGGCTGGATGCCGGCCCCCGCCCCGCCACCGGCCGACTCGCCGGTCGGAACGCTCAAGGTCAAGAGGGCCCAAGCCGCCTGAGCCCGTGGCGGGCCGGCATCGCCGTGGCGGACGACGATGTCGGCAACCCGCCTGGGTTTCGAGATCTCGGAAAAGCCCGCGACGTGAAGGCTGTTACGCGCGATCCCCAGGGTCACCGATGACCTCCTGCTAAAGATGGCAACCCGAAGGAAGCAGTCAGCCAAGCGCTTGGAGTCTCCCGGGGATACCCCTGCGGCGCCCGCCGTGGCCGACGCGCCTGCCGACACGGATGAGACTGGGGAAGGTCCCCCAAGGGACTTCCCGGTGGTCGCGATCGGTGCCTCGGCCGGGGGGCTCGAGGCATTGAAGAGGTTCTTCAGCGCCATGCCGGCCCACAGCGGCCTCGGTTTCGTGGTGATCCCGCATCTCGATCCCACCCATGTGAGCCACTTGCCGGAGTTGCTGCGCCGGCACACCCCGATGCCGGTCGAACAGGCGCACGATGGGGCGCCGGTCCAAGCCGAGCACGTCCACATCATCCCGCCGAACGCGGTATTGACGATCAAGGGGGGCGTCCTGCATCTCGGGGCGGCGGTGGCTCGTCCCGGCATACCGCGGCCCATCGACGGCTTCTTGCGGAGTCTGGCGGAGTACCAACAGGAGCGGGCCATCTGCATCATCTTTTCGGGCACCGGCAGCGACGGTACGCTCGGGCTCAAGGCGATCAAGGCGGAGGGCGGCCTGGTCATGGTCCAGAGCCCGGACACCGCGGAGCACGACGGGATGCCCCGCAGCGCCATCGCCACCGGCCTCGTGGATTACGTGCTGCCCGTGGAACAGATGCCCGAGGCGCTGCTCGAGTATGTCGAGCACGCCCATCTGCGTGGTGCTCCGATCCCGGTCCCCGCCGACCCCCGGCACGACCCTCTGCACCCCATATTGGCCCTGTTGTGCGCTCGGGAAGGGCATGACTTTCGCCGTTACAAGAAGGCCATGCTGCTGCGCCGTATCCAGCGGCGCATGGGCCTCAATCATATCGCCGCGATCGGCGACTACGGCCAGTATCTCGCGGACACCCCGGCCGAGGTCAAGGCCCTGGCCAAGGACCTCCTGATCGGGGTGACCGAGTTCTTCCGCGAGCCCGAGGCCTGGGCGGTCCTCGAAGCGGAGGTGATCCCAAGGCTGGTGGCGGCCAAGCACCCCGAGGCGCCCCTGCGCGTGTGGGTCACCGGTTGCGCTACCGGCGAGGAGGCGTACTCCCTCGGCATGCTGCTGCTCGAGCGGGTGGCAAGCAGCGAGCGCAACGGCAAGCTCCAGATCTTCGCGACCGACATCGATAGCCACGCGCTCGAGATCGCCCGCGTGGGGACCTACCCGGAGGGCATGGCCTCGTCCCTCGCTCCGGAGCGTCTTACCCGGTTCTTCACCAAGTCCGACCATAGCTACCGGGTCAAAAAGGAGCTGCGCGAAGCGGTGGTGTTTGCACCGCAGAACCTGATCACCGATGCCCCCTTCTCGCGCCTGGACCTCATCATCTGCCGCAATCTGCTCATCTATCTCGAGCCCGAGCTGCAAAAGAGGCTCATCGCGCTGTTTCATTTCGCCCTCAACCACAACGGCTATCTATTCCTGGGCAAGTCCGAGACCGTCGGCCGGCAACTGAGCCTGTTCGAGCCCCTCTCCAAGAAGTGGCGGATCTACCGGCGCAGCGGGCCGCTCCGGCAGGTGCCGGCGGACTTCCCGCTCCTCCCGGAGGCCCTACCCGGCGAGCGCCCGGGCGGGCCGCGGCCACCCCCGCCCAGGCCCGGCGACCATGGGGAATTGATCCGGGCGCTCCTGCTGGCGCGCTATGCCCCGGCCGCTGTGCTGGTCAACCGTGACTGCCAGACCCTCTATTTCCATGGCCAGACCGACGACTACTTGGTGCATCCCGCGGGCGAACCGACCGACGACCTCTTGGCCATTGCCCGCGAGGGTCTGCGCCTCAAGCTGCGCGCCGCCCTGCATAGGGCGATGCGGGAGGAGCAGCCGGCGGTGGTGGTGACCCAAGTGAAACGGGGCGGCGCCTCCCTCCCGGTACGGGTGACGGTGACACCCGTGGAGGACCAGAGGCAGGGCGTGGGGCTGTGGCTCGTGACCTTTTCGGCACCACCGGCGGCCGAGGCCGAGCCGGCGCCCCGCGCCATCGAGGAGTCGGCGGCGGTGGGCCACCTGGAACAAGAGCTCGCCGGCGTCAAGAAAGAGCTGGAAGGCGTGGTCGCGGACCTGGAGAGCGCCAACGAAGAGCTGAAGGTCTCGAACGAAGAGGCCATGTCGATGAACGAGGAGCTGCAATCCACCAATGAGGAATTGGAGACCTCGAAGGAGGAGCTGCAGTCCCTCAATGAAGAGCTCACCACGGTCAACGCCCAACTCGAGGAGAAGGTCGCCGATCTGGAACGCACCAACACCGATCTCGATAACCTGCTCGCCAGCACCCACATCGCGACGCTGTTTTTCGACCGCGAGTTCCGCATCAAGCGCTACACGCCCGCCTCCACCCGCTTGTTCAACCTGATCCCCTCGGACCTCAATCGGCCGGTGGCCGATATCGCCAATAGGTTTTCCGAGGGCCACCTGTTATCCGATGCCCAACAGGTCCTCGATACCCTTACCCCGATCGAGCGCGAGGTGCGCACGGTGGGGGGAGAGTGGTACATCCAGCGGGTGCTGCCTTATCGGACCCACGAGGACCGCATCGAGGGCGTGGTGGTGATCTACACCGAGATCACCGAGCTCAAGCGTGGCGAGGAGGCGCTACGCGAGAGCGAGGAGCGGTTCCGCACCTTGGCCGAGACGGTGCCGAACATCATCTTCTCGCACCGCCCCGACGGCTTCAGTGATTACACCAACCCGAGGTTCTACGAGCTCACGGGTCTTCCGCCCGGTGCGGCGGACGGCTTCGGCTGGACGGAGTCCTTACATCCCGAGGACTGGATGCGGGATCAATCCCGCTGGCGGCAAACGCTTGCGGCGGAGCAGCCTTACGAGATCAAATACCGCCTGCAGAGCGCCGCCGGCGGCTACCGCTGGCACCTGACTCGTGGCCGCCCGATCCGCGACCTTAGCGGCCGAGTGATCAAGTGGTTTGGCGTGTCTTCGGACATCGACGACCTGGTGCACGCGCAGGAGGCCCTGGCGCAGGCCCAGAAGATGGAGGCCGTAGGCCAACTGACCGGCGGTATTGCGCACGATTTCAATAACCTCCTCACCGTCATCGGGGGTAATCTACAGCTCCTCGAGGCGCGACTCCAGGACGACCCTGCCGGGCAAACGCTGCGGGATGCAGCGGCGCGGGCGGCCGAGCGCGGGGCCGAGCGGGTGCACGGGCTCCTGGCCTTTGCCCGCCGGCAGGTTTTGCAACCGCAAGCCGTCGACTTGAATGAAATCGTCGCCGGGATGGTGCCGGTGCTGCGCCAGACCCTGGGGGAGCCCATCGAGATCGCGCTAGCGCCGGGCGCGGACCTGTGGGCGGCGCTCGCCGATCGCGGGCAGGTCGAGGCGGCGCTCCTCAATCTCGGCTTGAACGCGCGCGACGCCATGTCCGTAGGCGGCCGGCTCGTTCTCGAAACCGCCAACCGCACCCTGGGCCAGGACGCCACGGCGCCGGAGGCCGAGCTCACGCCGGGTGACTACGTGCTGCTGTGCGTGAGCGACACCGGCGAGGGGATGTCGGAGGAGACCAAGAGACACGCCTTCGAGCCGTTCTTCACGACCAAGACGGCGGGAAGGGGGAGCGGGCTGGGGCTCTCCATGGTCTACGGCTTTGCCCGGCAATCGGGCGGGCACGTGGAGGTCTGGAGCGAGCGCGGAAAGGGCACCATCGTCCAGCTCTACCTGCCGCGGGCCCAGGACGCGCTGGCCGCTGCCGTCGCCCAGGACCCCCTGCCCCTGGAACACTTGCGGGGCCGAGAGGCCATCCTGGTGGTCGAGGACGATGCGGACGTGCGGGCGCTCGCCGTCACCTACCTGTCCGAGCTCGGCTACCAGGTGCTGGAGGCCGTCGAGGCCCAGGCGGCCCTGGCCCTCTTCGAGGACGGTGAGGCCATCGATCTGCTGTTTGTCGATCTGGTGCTGCCGGGGACGATGGACGGGCACGCGCTCGCGCTTCAAGCCATGCAGCGCCAACTGGCTCTCCGGGTGCTTTACACCTCGGGCTATCCCAGGACTACCATCCTGCGTGCAGATGAACTCGACGAGGGCGCGCGGCTCTTGATGAAACCCTACCGGCGCGAAGACCTGGCGCGGGCCGTGCGCGGGATCTTGGATGCCCCACCGGGCTGACGCCGGACCTGACCCCGGGTTAGCCCCCGCCGCGTGCTAGCCCGTGACTAATCGTCATGCAGCGGCTGGAAGCTGGACCGGTGCCGATGCTGGTGCCCTGTCAACTCGAGGATGCGACCCAACAGCGCCTCGATCTCGAACGGTTTGGGGAAAAAATCGACGATGCCGAGCCGCAAACCGTCGACCACCGTCGCGCTCTCGGCGCGGCCGCTCATCAGCAGCACCGGGAGGCGAACCCCTTGCGAGTGGAGCTCCTTCAGGAGATCGAGACCACTCATTCCCGGTAAACAGAAGTCCAGCACCAGGCAACGGGTCCGGATAGGCTCGCAGCGGTAGGCGCCCAAGAACGACTCGGCGGAGTCATAGGCCTCGGCGCAAAGCCCGGCCGACTCGCACAGCGCAGAGAGCAGCTCGCGCACCCCGGGTTCATCATCGACCACGCACACGGGGCAGCCGCGCGCCCGGGGGTCATCCCGAGGAGCCGTCGAAACGCTCACGACGAGACGCGCCGGGCCTTGAATTCGGCCATCGGCACTACCTTTCCGCCTGCCAAAGCATGGCGCTCCCCGGCTATTTCCGCGTGCCCGGGTGAGGCTTCCCCGGCCTGCGAGCAGTGCCAGGCAGTCGCGTCAGCTGCGAGCAGCCGCGACCAGAATTCAAAGGCCAGCACGGCCGGCCACCACGGGGTCAGCGTGGCAACGCCGGGCCCGGCGGGCACGCCCCCATCCGCATGCCGCCCGCGGGCAACCGGTTCGAGAAGCCGGACCACAGTTCCCATCTTGGCAGTTCCCATCGTGGTATACCTCGCGCGGTTCACAGGGACCTACTGTTGCGGCACAATGCCTCCGCGTCGCACACGCCGGATCGTTCCAACGCCGGGCAATAGGGTAATTGACGGGTGTAACCGCTTGATGTCCCGGCGTCGTCATTGAGTAACGGTGTGTAACTCCATTACAGAGCCCGACCCATGAAAACCGGCAGCGGATGCAAACCGTGTGAACGATGATGAGCGTTGCTCCGCACATCCTGGTCGTCGACGATGAACCGGACGTCCGGGAATTGATACGGACCTACCTGGCGCAAGAGGGTTATCGTGTCAGCACCCTCGGGGACGGACAGGGGTTGCGCGACGTGTTGGCCGGGCAGTTCGTGGACCTCGTCATTCTCGATCTCGGCCTGCCGGGCGAGGACGGGCTGTCCCTCGCGCGCTACCTGCGTGAGCATTCCGACGTGGGTGTGATCATCGTGACCGGCAAAGGGCAGACCGTCGATCGGATCATCGGTCTCGAGATCGGCGCGGATGATTATCTAGCAAAGCCGTTCGATCTCCGGGAGCTGCTGGCGCGGGTGCGCAGCGTGCTCCGGCGCACCCGTGGCGCCGCGCGGCAGGAGGCGGGCACGGTAGGTACCACGGTGCGCTTTGAGGGATGGCAACTCGATCTCGCGAGCCGCCGGTTGGTGGCACCGGATGGAAAAGAAGTGGCGCTGACGACGGGCGAGTTCGATCTGCTCGCGGTTTTCGCGCAGCATCCCAATCGCGTGCTGTCCCGCGACCAGTTACTGGCGCTTACCCGCCACCGTGAGGCGGGTCCGTTCGACCGCAGCGTCGACGCGCAGGTCGGGCGGCTGCGCCGGAAGATCGAGTCGGACCCGGAACGGCCCGCGCTCATCAAGTCCGTGCGTGCAGCCGGGTACATCTTCACGTCGTCCGTGACGCACGACGGGAAACCTTGACGACCGACCTGGGGTAGCTGCACGACGGCCCGTCGCTCGTCACTGCTGTGCCAGCGCGGTGGTGATGGAATACCGCAGGCAACTCGAGGTTCACCGGGCCTTCGACGGGGCGGTCATGGGGGTCGGTGATATAGAAGATATGTCCTCGACCCGCTCTCCGAAGGTCGCGACCTTGGCGCTCTGGAGCCGGACGCCGCAGAAACGCATGGCCCTCGCGATGTGGCATAGGACCCCGGGCCGGTCGGTCGCTGGTATTGGGCTACAATGTAGCTCATTCGTCTGGAGGAAGAGATCATGACTGCAAATTCGGTCGTGCGCGCCCGCATCGACGCGCATATCAAGGAAGAAGCTACCGCGGTGTTGGCCGCCATGGGGCTTACCGTGTCGGACGCCTTGCGTATCATGCTGACCCGCGTGGCCCGCGAAAAGGCGTTGCCGTTCGAGCCTCTGGTTCCCAATGCTGAAACCGTACAGGCCATGAAAGAGGCTCGCCGGGGTAATCTGCCTTCGTTCGCCAATGTAGAAGGATTGTTGGCGGACGTGAATGCGGAGGATTGAACGCACCACCACCTTCAAACGTGATTACAAGCGCGTCAAAGCGACGCCACAACATCGGGACATCGACTTGCGGCTGTTCGAAGTATTGAAGTTGTTGGCAGCGGACATTCCACCGCCGCGCAACCTCTACGACCACCCGCTAACCGGGGACTGGAAAGACCATCGAGATTGCCGTATCAAGCCCGACCTCTTGTTGATCTACCGGAAGCCCGATATCAGAGCGCTGCAACTGGTTCGCCTTGGTTCGCACAGCGAGCTCGGGCTTTAACGTCAAAGTCGGCCTCCCTTTCTGAGAACCGTTGTAAACAAGCAGGAGGCGGAAAGAAATAGGGTAATGGCGCGGGTGCGCAGCGTGCTCCGGCGCACCCGTAGCGCCGTACGGCTGTGATCAGCCATCCGGCATTGCTGGTTTGACGCCGCCCGCACCACCCCCATCCGACTTCAAGCACCACCCGGCGCGGCGGCGCGCAAGGCCTGACGATAGGCACGCACGGCCGCGGTCTGCGTGGTGGACTCGGCCATGCAGCGGGTGAAGAGCTCGGGGTCGAGATCGGGGAGCCGGGTGCTGCGCGGCCCGACGGTATAGCCGCCCGCATCGAGTAAGTAGAAGGACAAGCCTCCCTCTTGCCAGAGCCAGACCTCGGGCACGCCCAAGCCCCTATAGATCGCCAGCTTGTCCAAACCGCCCGAGGTCCATATCACCTCGATGACGATGTCGGGTACCCGCGGCATGGGCTCGCGCCAACCGACCAGGTAACACTCGTCCGCCTCGGCCCCGCGCGCCCGGGCCTCTGCCTTGAGCGTCCAGGAACCGAAACCCTCCAGCTCGATGCCGCGCTCCTCGGCATAGGCCTCGAGTAGGCGCGCCAGACGCTTCTTCAGGTTCTCGTGGTCAATCGACGGTGCCATGAGCTCCAACTCCCCTTCGAGATAACTGACGCGAACGGCGCCGTTGTCGCCGCGCATGGCCAAGAGCGCCTCGAAGTCTTGCCAGCTCACCCCGTGCAGGCACACGCGCTGGTCGATGCGCGCGGCCGGCGCCGGCTTGAGGTTCAGTACCGCGGCCATGGTCTCAGAGTAACACGGAGAGATAGCGTCACGGCTGTGCCAGCGCGGTGGTGATGGAATACCGCAGGCACTCGAGCTTTACCGGGTCGTCGACGGGGCGGTCATGGGCGTCGGTGATGTAGAAGATGTCCTCGACCCGCTCTCCGAAGGTCGCGACCTTGGCATTCTGGAGCCGGACGCCGCAGAAACGCATGGCGCTCGCGATCTGCGACAGGACCCCCGGCCTGTCGGTCGCGATCACCTCCATGGCGGTGCGGGCATTGGCCGGGTCGTCGCCGAACGAGACCTCGGTCGGGATGCGGAACTGCCTGAGCTGGCGCTCCAACCGGCGGTTGACCTTGAGCCCTTCGGGGGCAGCGCCGCGTAGTCGTTCCCGGAGGACCGTCACGATCTCCCGGCTATAGGCTTCGCCCTGGATCGCCTGGTGGGTCGCCGCTTCCAGCACGATGTAGGTATCGAGGCTGTAGCCGTCTGGGGAGCGCATGATGCGGGCATCCATGATCGTGAGCCCTAGGCGGTCCAGCACCCAGGTGGTGGTGGCGAATACGTGATCGTGGTCCTTGCCGTAGATGAAGATCTCCGTACCGCCGCGGGGGGTCATCTCGCGGATCAGGACCAGCGGCAGCTCCTCTTTCCGCGCCCGCGCGATGGCCTCCGTGTGCCAGGTGATCTCGTCGGGCCAGTGCCGCAGGAAATACTCCTCGCCGAGTATCCGCCACACCGACAGGATCGCCTCCTTGCTCAGGTCCGAACGCATGAGGGATGCCAGGGCCTCGCCCTTGGTCTCCGCGATCCATTCCTCGCGTTCCAGGGGGTTCCGCACCCCGCGCCGGAGCGCCCGCAGGGTCCCGTCGTAAAGCTCGGTCAGCAAGGCATCCTTCCAACTGTTCCAGAGCGAGGGGTTGGTACCGCGGATGTCCGCGATGGTGAGCAGATAGAGGTAATCGAGGCGCACCCGATCCCCGACCGCGCGCGCGAATTCGTTGATGACCTCGGGGTCCGTGATGTCGCGGCGCTGGGCGGTCATGGACATGAGCAGGTGGTGCTCGACGAGCCAGGCCACCAGCCGGGCGTCGAAGTGGCTGAGCCCGTGATCATTACAGAACTCGCCGGCGTAGCGCCCCCCGAGCTCGGAATGATCGGCCCCCCGGCCCTTGGCGATGTCGTGAAAGAGCCCGGCGACGTAGAGCAGCTCGGGCTTGGGGAGCTGGGCCATGATGCGCCGGCACATGGGGCTGGCCTCGGCGGACTCTGGATCGGAATAGCGCCGCAGGTTCTGCACCACGAAGAGCGTATGGACATCGACGGTGTAGACATGGAACAGATCGAACTGCATGAGGCCGGCGACGGCGCCGAATACCGGCAGGTAGGCGCCCAGCACCCCGTAGCGGTGCATGCGCGCCAGCTCATCGCCGATACCGCGCGACTGGCGGATGATCTCCATGAACAACGCGCGCGACTTGAGGTTCTTGCGGAACTTGTCGTCGATGAGATGACGGTGGTCGCGGATCAAGCGGATGGTGCTAGCCCGTACGCCCTCGATCTCGCGGTGCTGCTGGAGGAGCAGGAACACCTCGAGCAGGGCACAGGGGTAGCGCTGGAAGACCCGATCGTGACAGGCGTCGAGATAGTCGTTGCGGACCTGGAAGCGCTTGTTGAGCGGCGCAATCCGGGCCTCCCGTCCGGACTCCAGGATCGCCTCCCGAAACAGCTGAAGGAGCATCTCGTTCAGTTGCCTGAGCTCCATCGCCATCCGGTAGTAGTGCTTCATGAAACGCTCGACGCCGAGCTGCACGCCCTCCTGGTCGCCATACCCGAAGCGCGCCGCGACATGGCGCTGGTAATCGAACAGCAAGCGGTCCTCGCGGCGGCCCGCGAGCAGGTGCAGGACGAAGCGTACGCGCCACAGGAAGGACTGGACGGCGGTCAGGACCCTGAGCTCGTCCTCGTTCAGGAAGCCGTGATCGAGGAGCCCCCGCAAGGACTCGGCCCCGAACCGGCGCTTCGCCACCCAAGCGATGGTATGGATGTCCCGCAGCCCGCCCGGCCCTTCCTTGATATTGGGCTCGAGGTTGTGGGCGGTGCCATGGAACCTGGCGTGTCGCGCCGTCTGCTCCGCGAGCTTGGCCTCGAAGAAGGCGGCCGGCGGCCAGATGCGGTCGGGCGCGGTGACCTCGCGCATGCCCCGGTACAGTGCGGGCGAGCCCGACAGGAAACGCGCCTCCAGGAGGTTGGTCATCACCGTGATATCGGACCTCGACTCGGTCTCGCAGTCTTCGACCGTGCGCACGCTGTGACCGACGTCCAGGCCGATGTCCCACAGGAAACGCACGTAGTCCGCGATACGGAGCTGCTCTTCCTCGAGGGTCTCTCTGCCCGTCACGATCGCGACGTCGACATCGGAGCCGGGATGCAGCTCGCCGCGCCCGTAGCCACCCACCGCCAGCAAGGCGAAACGCCCCGGATCGAGTCCCGCCGTTCGCCACGCGCACAGGAGGATCTGATCGATCAGCCAGGCGCGCTGGGCGCAGAGCCCGTCGATCCCGGCCCCCATGTCGAAGCCTTGCCTCAAGTGCTCGCGCCCGAGCGCGAGTGCCTCGCGGTAGGCCGCGACCGGGGGGGTTCCCCGCCGGATCTCGTCCTCCAAACGCCTGGGGTCGAAGAGCGCCGGGTCTGGCGCGGCCAAGTGCATCATTCCAAAGTGGCTGCCATGGTTTTAGATAGGCTCACCGGGTTGCAGGGTCAAGACCTCGCAACCCGTGTCGGTGACGAGCACCGTGTGCTCCCATTGGGCGGAGAGACTGCGGTCCTTGGTGACCACCGTCCACTGATCGGGGAGCAGCTTCACGTGACGCTTGCCAGCGTTGATCATGGGTTCTATGGTGAAGGCCATGCCGGGCACCAGCTCCAATCCGGTCCCCGGTTTGCCGTAGTGCAGGACCTGCGGCTCTTCGTGGAATTCGCGCCCGATGCCGTGGCCGCAATACTCGCGTACCACCGAGAAACCATTGACCTCGGCGTGGCGCTGCACGGTATGCCCGATGTCCCCGAGCCGGACGCCCGGCCGCACCGCCTGGATGCCCCGCACCAGGCATTCGCGGCACACCTCGACCAGACGGCGGGCGCGCAGCGGCGGCATGCCGACGAAGAACATGCGGCTGGTATCGCCGTGGTAGCCGTCCTTGATGACGGTCACATCCACGTTGACGATGTCCCCGGGTTTCAGGGTCTTGTCCCCCGGTATGCCGTGGCAGACCACGTGGTTGACCGAGGTGCAGATCGACTTCGGAAACCCGCGGTAGTTGAGCGGTGCCGGGGTGGCGGCCTGGGTATCCACGATGTAGTCGTGGCAGATGCGGTCGATTTCGGCGGTCGTGGTACCGGCGACGACATAGGGCTCGACCATGCGCAGGACCTCGGCGGCCAGCCTCCCCGCGGTGCGCATCTTGTCGATCTCTTCGCCGGTCTTGATGGAATAGGCCATGGGACCCATCAACATTGATTGGCCGGGCCCGGAGGGGGGTCTGTGGGCTCCGGGTGCTCGATGGTGAGCGGTGACTCTGGTCCGATGCCGAATTGTTGGCGGCAGGGAGGTATGGTATAAAGCGCGGGCTTTCGTAGCAAACCACTCACACACGTTTACGTGCATCCGGGTGCCCGAGGGCCGAGACCGGCGGCCCCAATGTAATAAAGGCGGGTCGATGCACCGAGTGTGGAGGTCTAACCCTAATCCGTCGGAGTCGTTCATGAAAGACGTCAGCATGCGCCAGATGCTGGAGGCGGGTGTCCATTTCGGCCACCAGACCCGCTACTGGCACCCCCGGATGGCCCCGTACATCTTCGGGGAACGCAACAAGATCCACATCATCAATCTCGAGAAGACCCTGCCCCTCTTCAACGAGGCGATGGCCTTTCTGCGCAAGATGGCAGCGCGCAAGGGGGTCATCCTCCTGGTCGGCACCAAGCGCGCGGCCCAGGAAGTCGTCAAGGCCGAAGGCGCGCGCTGCGGTATGCCTTACGTCAACCGGCGCTGGATGGGGGGGACCCTCACCAATTTCCGCACGGTACGGCGCTCCGCGCAGCGCCTGCGCGAGCTCGAGGCGATCTGCGGCGAAGAGAATTCCGGCAAGCTCACCAAGAAAGAGCTCTTGAGATACCGGCGCGAGCTCGAAAAGCTGGAACGCGGCCTCGGTGGCATCAAGGACATGGAGGCGCGACCCGACGCGATGTTCGTCGTCGATGTGATGCACGAAAAGAACGCCGTGGCCGAGGCGCGCAAGCTCGGTATCCGGGTCGTGGCGGTGGTCGATACCAACAGTTGCCCGGAGGGCATCGATTACATCATCCCGGGCAATGACGACGCCACCCGCTCGATCGAGCTTTATCTCAGGAGCGCGGCCGACGCGATCCTGGACGGGCGCGAGTCCATCCCCGAGCCGATGGAGGGGGGCGGCGACGAATTCGTCGAGCTCAACGAATCCGGCGAGCCCATCGTGGGTCCCGACGACCAGGACGGGCGTGCCGCGGTCCGCAAGAAGCCCCCGGTGCGCAGGCGCGTGATCGACAGGCGCGCGGCCGCGGCACAGGGGCCCGCCGGTGATGGCGCCGCGGAAGCGGCCGCGGCCGACGTCGCCGGCAGCGAGGCCGCCTGGGGCGCCGAGACCGTGGCAGAGGCCGGTGAGCCGGCGCTACCCGCCGGCGCTTAGTTAGTTCAGGAGCACAGGGCCATGGAGATCAGCGCGACGACGGTCAAGACCCTCCGGGAGCGCACCGGGGCGGGGATGATGGAGTGCAAGAAGGCGCTCATCACGACGGCCGGGGACATCGAAAAGGCCATCGATCTCATGCGCACCTCGGGGGTCGCGAAGGCCGCCACCAAGGCCGGCCGCATCGCCGCCGAGGGAGTGATCGCGCTGAGCCACGATCATCAAAAAGGGGCGCCGGGCCTCGCGGCCATGGTCGAGGTCAACTGCGAGACCGACTTCGTTGCCCGCGGCGATGACTTCCAGGCCTTCGCGGAGGCCGTGGCCGCCTGCGTCCTCCGGCACCGGCCGGCCGACATCGCGGCCCTCCTGGCGTTGCCGCTCGAGGAGGGTGGTGACAGCGTCGAATCGGCGCGTGGCGGGCTCATCGCCAAGATCGGCGAGAACATCACCGTGCGGCGCTTCGCCGTCATGAGTACGCCGGAGGACGGCCGGCTGGGCGTCTACCGGCACGGCACGCGCATCGGGGTCCTGGTAGCGCTTGCGGGCGCCAATACCGATCTAGCCGCCGATCTCGCCAAGGACATTGCCATGCACGTCGCCGCGAGCCGGCCGGTGTGCGTCGCTGAGACCGATATACCCCGGGTGCTCATGGAACGCGAGCGCGAGATCTTCAGGGCCCAGGCCGCCCAGACCGCCAAAAAGTCCGGCAAGCCCCCCCAGGTCGTGGAAAAGATCGTGGCCGGAAAAATCGAGAAGTTCCTGAAAGAGGTCACACTCCTCGGCCAGCCATTCGTGAAGGATCCCGACGAGCAATCGGTCGGCAAAGTGCTGGCCGACGCTAAAGCTGTGGTGCGGGGTTTCGAGCGCTTCGAGGTGGGCGAGGGCATCGAAAAAAAGGTAGATAACTTCGCGGCCGAGGTCATGGCAGAGGCCCGGGGCGAATAGCTTGGGCGGACCTACCACGTGCGCGCAGGTCCCGGTCTATCGGCGGGTGCTGATCAAGATGAGCGGCGAGGCGCTCATGGGGGCGAGCGACTACGGCATAGACCCCGACGTCATTCAGCGTCTGGCGGAGGAGGTCAAGGACCTGGTCACCTGCGGCATTCAGGTGGGCATCGTGATCGGCGGCGGCAACCTGTTGCGCGGGCAGGGGCTCGCGGCCAAGGGCATGGACCGCGTCACGGCCGACCAGATGGGCATGCTGGGGACATTGATCAATGCCCTGGCGCTGCAGGACTCGCTGGAGCGCATCGGTCTTTACGCACGAGTGATGTCCGCCATCCGCGTCCACCAGATCTGCGAGGAGTACATCCGGCGGCGGGCGGTCCGACACCTCGAGAAGGGGCGCGTGGTGGTGTTCGCGGCGGGCACCGGCAACCCGTTCTTCACCACCGATTCGGCCGCGAGCTTGAGGGCCATCGAGATCGACGCCGATCTCATGATCAAGGCCACCAAGGTGGATGGGGTCTATTCGGCGGACCCGCGGCAGGATCGCGAGGCCAGGCGCTATGAGCGCCTGGACTACGACCAGGTCCTCAGGGACCGGCTCGCCGTGATGGACGCCACGGCCGTGGTGCTGTGCCGGGACAACGCCGTGCCCCTGAGGGTCCTGGACATGACCAAACCCGGGGCCATGATGCGCGCGGTCATGGGCGAGCCCGAGGGCACGCTGGTCACGAGCACAGCCCACGCGGAGGGGGCGAGGTGATCGACGACATCCTCCGCGATGCGGGGAACCGCATGGACAAGGCTATCGAGGCCTTGCAGCACGAGTTGGCCAAGGTCCGCACGGGGCGCGCCCACGCGAGCCTCCTCGACCACATCAAGGTCGCGTACTACGGCTCGGAGGTCCCGATCAGCCAGGCCGCGACCATCTCGGTCGTGGATGCCCGGACCCTCTCGGTATCGGCTTGGGACAAAGGCATGACCAAGGCCCTGGAGAAGGGCATCCGCCAGTCCGACCTCGGGCTCAACCCGGCGGTCGCGGGGGATGTGATCCGCATCCCGCTCCCGCCCCTGACCGAAGAGCGCCGTCGCGACCTCATCCGCGTGGTCCGCCACGAAGTCGAACAGGCGCGCGTGGCGATCCGCAACATCCGGCGCGACGCCAACCAACACCTCAAAGAGCTGGCCAAGGACAAGGACGTCTCCGAGGACGACGAGCGGCGCGCGCAGGAAAAGACCCAGCGCATGACCGACGAACACATCGCTCGGGTGGAGGCGACCCTCGCCGCCAAAGAAAAGGAGCTCCTGGAGATCTAGCGCGTGGCACTCGGCTCGACGGGTCGGTCCGATCTCGGTATCCCCCCCGACGTGATCCGGCACGCGTGATCCCATTCGTCGCGCGCGATCTCACCCGTGATCCCCCGTGCGCGACCGGGACCCCGTGACCACGCGTGCGCCCCGGGACCGTTCCGGGCCCCCGCGCCACATCGCCATCATCATGGACGGCAACGGCCGTTGGGCCGAAAGGCGCCGGCTGCCCCGGATCGCCGGCCATCGAGCGGGGGTCGAGGCGGCGCGGGGGGTGGTGCACTCGTGCGCCGAGCGCGGCGTCGAGGTGCTCACGCTGTTCGCCTTCAGCAGCGAGAACTGGCGGCGCCCGCAACGTGAGATCGGCCTGCTCATGGAGCTGTTCATGACAAGCCTGCAGGAAGAAGCGAGCCGTCTGGACGAGCACGACGTACGGGTGCGTTTCATCGGCGATCAAACGCTTTTCCCCCAAAGGCTGCGCGAAGCCATCGAGGAGGCCGAACGCGTCACCTGTCGGAACGGCGGACTCCTGCTGAACATCGCGGCGAACTACGGGGGCCGCTGGGACCTCACCCAGGCGGCACGCGCCCTGGCGCGGAGGGCCGCGACCGGCGATCTGGAGCCCGAGGCGATCGATGAGGCGTTACTGGCCGCAGAGCTGTGCCTCCACGGGCTTGCCGAGCCCGACCTCTTCGTGCGCACCGGCGGGGAGCAACGCATCAGCAATTTTCTGCTGTGGCAGCTCGCCTACACCGAGCTGTACTTCGCCGAGTGCATGTGGCCGGATTTCGGTCCCGCCGAGCTCGAGGACGCGCTGCACGCCTTTGCCACGCGCCAGCGCCGCTTCGGGCGCACGGGCGACCAACTGGAGCCCGCCCAACATGCTTAAGCACCGCATTATCACGGCCGGCTGCCTCATACCGCCGCTGCTCGCCGGCCTCCTGTTGCTGCCGACCCCGGCCATCGCGGTGGTGTTCGCCGTGTTCGCGGGGATCGGCGCCTGGGAATGGGCCAGTCTCGCGGGGTGGTCGGAGCCGTCTTGGCGGGTCCTGTATTGCCTGGTGATCGGGGCGTGCCTGTGGGTAACCTACACCCTGCTCCGTTTGCCCTGGGACTCCGCCGGCCTCATGGGTCTTTCGGCCTTGCTGCTCGCGTGGTGGGGCCTCTGCGGTTACTGGTTGTTCAATTACCAGCGCCACGGCCTGGGCATCCCGCGGTCGCGGCCGCTCCTGGCGATGGCGGGGCTCCTGGTCGTGGTGCCCGCCTGGGCGGCGATCGTGTGCCTGCACGGGGCCTTCGATGCACGCGGGTATCTGGTCGTGTTGCTGCTCTTGATCGTATGGTCCGCGGACACCGGGGCGTTCTTCGTGGGCCGGCGCTATGGCCGCCACCGGCTGGCGGATCGGGTGAGCCCCGGCAAGACCTGGGAGGGGGTCATCGGCGGGCTCCTGGCGGGTGCTTCGGTGGCCCTCCTGTGCTCGGCACCCCTGGCGCTCGGACCCGACGAGCGGCTCCTGTTCGTGTTCGTGTGCCTGGTCACGGTGCTGTTCTCGGTCCTGGGCGATCTCTTCGAGAGCCTCGTCAAACGGCAGGCGGGGGTCAAGGACAGCGGCAGCCTGCTGCCCGGCCATGGCGGGCTCCTGGACCGCATCGACAGCCTGACCGCGGCGGCACCGGTGTTCGCGCTCGGGATGGTGGTGGTCGGGGTGCCGCTGTGATCGGGTTGACCCTGCTCGGGTCGACCGGCTCCATCGGGGTGAACACCCTGGATGTCGCGGCCCGCCACCCGGATCGCTTCGAGGTCGTGGCGCTCACGGCGCACCGGGACGTGGACGGGCTCAAGTCCCAGTGTGAGCGCTGGCGGCCGCGCTACGCCGTGATGGCCGATGAAAACTGCGCGGCGGCGCTCGATGCCGCGCTGCGCCCCACCTGCCCCGAGGTCACGGTGCTCGGCGGCGCTTCCGGCCTCGAACAGGTCGCCCGTGCCCCGGAGACCGATTATGTGATGGCCGCCATCGTCGGCGCCGCGGGGCTCCTGCCGACCTTGGCCGCCGCGCGCGCCGGCAAACGCGTGTTGCTGGCCAATAAAGAGGCGCTGGTCATGGCCGGCACGCTGTTCATGGAGGCCGTGCGCGCCAATGGCGCCGAGCTCCTGCCCATCGACAGCGAGCACAACGCCATCTTTCAGTGCCTGCCCCGAGGCCTTCGTGGAGGGCTCTGCGGCGCCGGCGTGCGGCGTATCCTGTTGACCGGCTCGGGCGGACCGTTTCGCACCCGGCCGCTGTCCGCGCTCCGTCAGGTGACCCCCGACGAGGCCTGTGCCCACCCCAACTGGGTCATGGGGCGCAAGATCTCGGTGGATTCCGCGACGCTCATGAACAAGGGCCTGGAGATCGTCGAGGCCTGCTGGCTGTTCGACATCGGCCCGGACAGGGTCGAGGTGGTGCTGCACCCCCAGAGCATCATCCACTCGCTGGTCGAGTACACGGATGGATCGGTGCTCGCCGAGCTCGGCAATCCCGATATGCGCACCCCCATCGCCCACGCGCTGGCCTGGCCGGAGCGCATCCCCTCGGGCGTCGCCCCCCTCGATCTCTTCACCGTGGCCAGGCTCGACTTCGAGCCCCCCGATGTCGCGCGCTTTCCCTGCCTGCGGCTGGCGCGCGAGGCGCTCGCGGCCGGCGGCACCGCCACCGCGGTCCTGAACGCCAGCAACGAGGTCGCCGTCGCCGCCTTCCTGGACCGGCGGCTAAGCTTCCTCGACATCCCCGCGGTGGTCGAAGACACCCTGGCGCGGGTGCCGAACCACGCGGGGTCCTCCCTGGAGGCGGTGTTGGCGGCCGATGCCGCGGCGCGAACCGCGGCCACTTCGGCGGTCGGGGCGCGGCCGCTGTGATCGGGTTCTTATACTCCCTCTTGGCGTTCATCGTGGCCATCGGCCTCCTGGTCGTGGTGCACGAATTCGGGCACTTCTGGGTGGCGCGCCTGTCGGGGGTCAAGATCCTGCGGTTCTCGGTCGGATTCGGCAGGCCGCTGTGGGGCCGGCGCCTGGGCCGCGACGAGACCGAGTTCGTGGTGGCGGCGGTGCCGCTCGGGGGCTATGTCAAGATGCTCGACGAGCGCGAGGGCCCGGTCCCGGAGGCCGACGCCCACCGCGAGTTCAACCGCCAGCCGCTCGCGGTGCGGGCCGCGATCGTGTTCGCCGGTCCGCTCTTCAATCTGCTGTTCGCCGTTCTAGCCTACTGGGCCATGTTCGTGATCGGCATCATGGGGCTCAGGCCCCTGATCGGCGAGGTCACGGCGGGCTCCATCGCCGAGCGCGCTGGGCTCCGGGGCGGTGACGAGGTCGTGGCGGTCGAGTCTCGGCCCACCCCGACCTGGGAGGCGGTGGTCTACGCCGGGATCCCCAAGGTCATCGACGGCGGGGCCCTGGCCGTCACCGCGCGCGACGCACGCGGTGCGGACCGGCGGCTCGTCCTCGACCTCGGCTCGCTGGGCGTCGACGATCTGAACCGAGGCAACCTCCTCGAACGGCTCGGCATCCGGCAATACCGCCCGGCCCTCCCACCCATCATCGGCGACCTGGTCGCGGGCGAAGCAGCCGAGAAGAGCGGGCTCAAGTCCGGTGATGAGGTGCTGAAGGCGGACGGCGTCGCGATCGAGTCCTGGGACCGCTGGGTCGAGTACGTGCAGGCGCGGCCGGGCCGACCCATCCAGGTCGAGGTGCTGCGGGGCGGAGGGCCGCTCGGCATCACACTCACCCCGGAACCCCAGAAGGCCGGCGAGCGGGTCATCGGCCGCATCGGTGCGGGCCCGCGGCCCCCTTTCGATGCCGACCGCACGCTGTTCGCCGTGGAGCGCTACGGGCCCTGGGAGGGCCTGGTACGGGGCGTGGAAAAGACCTGGGAGGTGTCGGCCTTCACCCTCAAAGTGTTCGGGAAGATGCTGGCCGGACAGGCCTCGGTCCAGAACCTGAGCGGCCCCCTCAGCATCGCCCAGTTCGCCGGCCAGTCGGCGAGCCTCGGGGTGGTGCCGTTTCTGCAATTTCTCGGCATCGTGAGCGTCAGCCTTGCGGTGCTGAACCTCCTGCCGATCCCGCTACTGGATGGCGGGCACTTGTTGTATTACCTTATAGAGCTCGTCAGTCGCCGACCGGTGTCGGTCGCCATGCAGCAGGTGGCGCAGCAGGTGGGGATGGTGATCCTGGCCGGCCTCATGATCATCGCGATCTATAACGACATCGTGCGCATGCTCGGCTAGGACTCGTTCACGGCCGCAGGGGGTGCGCGAGTGTCTCCATTAATAACGATCTGGATAGCACAGCGTGTCTCTGGGAAAGACGAAAAGGGGAGGTACTGCGGCGCTCGGTTTCCTAATCGGGCTTTGGGCATATCCTGTATTCGGGCAGCTGGATCGCCGGGCGGAGCGCTTCGTCATCGAGGACATCCGCGTGCAGGGCTTGCGGCGGCTGTCGCCCGGCACCGTGTTCAACGCCCTGCCGGTCAAGATCGGTGACGAGTTCGACGAAGGCAGCTCGGGCGACGCCATCCGGGCGCTGTTCAAGACCGGACTGTTCCGGGACGTCCGTATCGAGCGCGACGGCGACGTGCTGATCGTCATCGTCTCCGAGCGCGAGACCCTCTCGCAGATATCGATCACCGGCAACAGCGACATCAAGACCGAGGACCTGCTCACGGCCTTGAAGCAGATCGGGTTCGCGGAAGGCGAGGTGTTCGATCGTTCGGTCCTCGATCGGGTGGAGCAGGAGCTTCGGCGCCAGTACTTTTCTCAGGGCAAGTACGGGGTCGAGATCAAATCCCTGGTCGAGTCTCTGGGCGGCAATCGCGTGGCGGTGGGCATCACCATCAAGGAGGGGCGCGCGGCCAAGATCAAATCCATCAACGTGGTCGGAAACAAGGCCTACAGCGACGACGATCTCGTCAAGCAGTTCGAGCTGACGACCCCCACCCTGATCTCGTTCTTCACCAAATCCGACCAGTATTCCAAACAGAAGCTCGCGGGGGATCTCGAGAGCTTGCGCTCCTATTACCTCGACCGGGGTTACGTCAATTTCAGCATCGATTCGACCCAGGTCGCCATCACCCCGGACAAAAGCGAGGTCTATATTACCGTCAACGTGACCGAGGGCGACCGCTATACGCTGGCGAGCGTCAAGCTGGCCGGCGATTTGATCGTCCCGGCCGACGATCTGTTTCCGCTCGTCGCCACCAAGCGCGGCGATATCTTCTCGCGCAAGGAGGTGACCCAGACCAGCACCAATCTCAGCGACCGCCTGGGGGACGAAGGCTATGCCTTCGCCAACGTCAACCCCGTCCCCGAGATCGACAATGCGGGCAAGACCGTGGCCCTGACGTATTTCATCGACCCCGGCAAGCGCGCCTATGTCCGCCGCATCAACTTCTCCGGCAACACCAAGACCCGCGACGAGGTGCTGAGGCGCGAGATGCGCCAGCTCGAGGGGGGATGGTTCTCGACCAGCAAGGTCAATCGTTCCAAGGTGCGGCTGCAGAAGCTCGGCTACTTCGAGGAGGTCAATGTCGAAACCCCGGCGGTCTCCGACACGCCGGACCAGGTAGATACCAACTTCGCCGTGACCGAGCGGCCCTCCGGGAACCTCCTGCTCGGGCTGGGTTTTTCGCAGAACCAGGGGCTCATCTTCAACACCAGCGTGGTCCAGGACAACTTTCTCGGCAGCGGCAACCGCGTCAACTTCACCTTCAACAACAGCGATGTCAACCGGGTGTTCGCCCTCGGCTATACGAACCCTTATTTCACCATCGACGGCATCAGTCAGGGCTTCGACCTCTCCTATCGCGACACCGACTCCGGCAATTCCAGTTCCAATATCACGAGATTCGATTCTACGGTCGCGACCGCGGGCGTCCACTTCGGCATCCCGGTATCCGAATTCAATTTCCTGAACCTCGGCATGTCCTACGAGAAGACCAAGATCGGCGGCACGAACTGCCCCCCGGATCTGAACCCGGAAAGAACCGTAACGGCGCAGGAGATCTGCGATTTCATTCGGGACAACGGAGACGATTTCGATGAGATACGGCTGACCGGGAGCTTCGCCTACGACACCCGCAACAAGGCCCTCCTGCCCGATCGGGGCACCTTTCAACGCTTCCGGACCCAGGTCGCCGTGCCCGGCGCCGAGTTGCAGTACTATAAGGTGGACTACGAATCCCGCTGGTTCTATCCCATCGTCGAAGACTATGTGCTCGCCTTGCAGGGCCAGGTGGGTTACGGGGACGGTTATGGCGACACCTCCGGGCTGCCGTTCTTCGAGAACTTCTATGCCGGCGGACCGCGCACGGTGCGTGGCTACGAAGAGAACAGCCTGGGGCCGGACGACTCCGAGGGCCGGTCGATCGGGGGCAATTTCCTCCTGGTCGGCAACGCCGATGTGATCCTCCCTGTGCCCTTCCTGCAGGACCTCAAGTCGGTACGCGTGACCGCCTTCGTCGATGCGGGCAACGTCTACGGCGAAAACCAGAATATCGACCTCGGGGACCTCAGATACTCAGCGGGGATCTCGGGCCTGTGGGTATCGCCTTTCGGGGTGCTCACCGTGAGCGTCGCCCAGCCTTTCAACGACCAGGATGGCGACGACACCCAGCCTTTCCAGTTCACCTTCGGTACAAACTTCTAACAGGAGCCTGATCTTGAATAAGTCACGGGATCTTTGGTGTGTGGTGATATGTTTGACCTGGGCCGGCATCGCGTATCCGACCCGTGCCCAGCCCGCCGACTTCCGCCTCGGGGTCGTTAATCCCATCAAGGTGCTGGAGGCCGCACCGCAGGCCGACGATGCGCGCAAACGCCTGGAGCGCGAGTTTCAGCCGCGCGACAAGACCATCGTCGCGGGACAAAAGAAGGTCAAGGGCCTGGAGGACAAGCTGGCCAAGGACGGGCCCGGCATGGGCGAGTCCGAGCGCCGCACCTTGGAGCGCAACCTCATCAACGAGAAACGCGAGCTCAAGCGCGATCAGGACGAGTTCCGCGAGGACTTCACCGTGCGGCGCAATGAAGAGTTTGGCAAGATCCAGCGCCAGGTGGTCGAGGCCATCCAGGCCTTCGCCAAGGACGAGGGTTTTGACATCATCGTGGGAGAAGGCGTCGTCTATGCCAACGACAAGGTCGATGTCACGGCCAAGGTCGTCGAACGGCTGAAGCGCGGCGGCAAGCCGAGGTAATCTATATTGACACCCGGGGCCTGCCCCGAACTTGTCACTAGTCTATCGGCGTCCCCCGTACGCACATGCCTACCCGCCTCGGAGCGCTGGCCGAGCACCTCGGGGCCGAGCTGCACGGGGATGCCGATGTGCTCATTCATCGCGTCGCAACCCTGGATAGCGCGGGTCGGGGCGATGTCTCGTTTCTATTCAACCGGCGCTATCGGAAGTTCCTAGCCGTGACCGGCGCCTCGGCGGTGATCCTGGGACGTGCCGATCTGGCGTCGTGTCCCGCGGCCGCGCTCGTGACCGAGAACCCTTATCTCGGTTATGCACGGGCCGCCGCCCTGCTCCATCCCGGCCCTTGTGTGGTGCCGGGGGTGCATGCCACGGCAGAGGTGGGCAACGGGGCCGAGGTGGACGACAGCGCCGCCATCGGCGCCTATACGATCGTGGGAGTGGGCGCGATCATCGGGGCATGTGCCGACCTCGGGCCCGCGTGCGTCATCGGACCTGGGGTACGCATCGGGGCGTATACGCGCTTGGTCGCCAGGGTGACGGTGCTGGCCGAGGCCACCCTGGGCCGTCACTGCCTCGTCCACCCCGGCGCCGTGATCGGCGCGGACGGCTTCGGCCTGGCACGGGAGCGCGGGGTGTGGATCAAGATCCCCCAGATCGGCAGCGTGCACATCGGAGACGACGTCGAGATCGGGGCCAACACCACCATCGACCGGGGCGCCTTGAAAGACACGGTGATCGAGGACGGGGTCAAGCTCGATAACCAGATCCAGCTAGGCCATAATGTGCACATCGGTGCGCATAGCGCCATCGCCGGTTGCGTCGGGATCGCCGGCAGCACACGCATCGGCAAGCGCTGCACGATCGGCGGTGGCGCGGGGTTCGCGGGACATATCGAGATCTGCGACGATGTCGTGATCGGCGGTGCGACCTCGGTGACCAAATCGATCCGGAAACCGGGAACCTATTCGTCGGTATGGGCGGCCAGAGAGGCCCTGGAATGGCGCCGTAGCGTCGGGCGCTTCAACCGTCTCGGCCGCCGCGGTGCTGGCGATTCGCCGGAGCGTACGCCCATGATTCCCGCGGCCGACGACGATTGATCCGTGGCGGGCCTTCGCCCCCCTCGCTGACGAAGACATTCAGAACTATTCGAACACCCCGCGGCGATGTCGCTAGATACTCAGCAGATCCTCCAGCGTCTCCCCCACCGCTACCCGTTTTTGCTCGTGGATCGGGTGCTCGAGTGTCGCAGCCGCCAGTCCATTCGCACGCTGAAAAACGTCACCTACAACGAGCCCTTCTTCTCCGGGCATTTCCCCGGCCGTCCGGTGATGCCCGGGGTCATGATCCTGGAGGCCATGGCCCAGAGCACGGCCTTGCTGGCGTTCGGCTCCGAACCCGAGGGATCCCGGCCCGATACCCTCTATTATCTCGTGGGGGTGGATAAGGCCAGGTTCAAGAAGCCCGTGGTACCGGGTGATCAGTTGCTGATAGAGGCGCGGCTGACGCGCGAGATCCGAGGGATCTATCGCTTCGAAGCAGAGGCCAGAGTCGATGGCAAGCTGGTCGCGAGCGCGGAGATCATGGCCACTCAGGCGTCCGGCCCGCGTTGATCGACCCCCTGGCATTAATCGACCCGTTGCACGACCCGCTGTCGTTGATCGAGCCGCAAGCGAACGACGATCCCCGCACGGTCATCGACACAAGTGCGGGGATCGACCCCCGCGCGGTTATCGATCCAGACGCCCGGATCGCCGCCGGTGTCCGTATCGGGCCTTACTCCGTCATCGGCCCCGACGTCGAGATCGGGGAGGCCACCTGGATCGGCCCGCACGTGGTCCTGAACGGCCCGACGGGCATCGGGCGCGACAACCGGATCCATCAGTTCTGCTCCCTCGGCGACGACCCGCAGGACAAGAAATACCGCGGTGAGCGGGCCGAGACCCGCCTTCAGATCGGGGACCGCAACACCATCCGCGAATATTGCACGATGAACCGCGGGACGGTGCAGGGCGGGGGCGTGACCAAGGTCGGCAACGACAACTGGATCATGGCCTATGTCCACATCGCGCACGACTGCATCATCGGGAACTATACGGTGTTCGCGAACGGCGCCTCGCTCGCCGGTCACGTGGTGGTCGAAGACCACGCGACCTTGGGCGGCTTCACCCTGGTCCATCAGTTCTGCCGGATCGGCGCCTACAGCTTCGCGGCGTTTTCCTCGACCATCGCCAAGGACCTCCCCCCGTACGTGATGGTGTCCCGCGAGTCGGCCAAGGCCCATGGCCTCAATCGGGAGGGTTTGAAACGCCACGGTTGCAGTCCCAGGACCATCGACCTCCTGCGGCGCGCCTACCGCATCCTGTACCGGGAAAACCTGAGCGTGGCCGAGTCCCTCGCGCGCCTCAGCGAGATGGTCGCGGAATGCCCCGAGGTTCAAAGGCTGGTCGATTTCGTGGCCCAGTCGACGCGCGGCATCATCCGTTGATGAGCTTGTGAAAAAATCTTAGCCAAAGATATTTGAAATTGTATGCTCTTCTGTATTCCTTCCCCCTGGAAGGGGGACGGCTAGGATGGGGGTTGAGTCTCTCAGAACTATGCGACGCTCAACCCCCCCACTGGCCCTCCCCCCGCCATGGGGAGGGAATGATCCGGTGAAAAGGCTCAAGGCTGCGGTGATCGGGGCCGGCTACCTCGGGCGTTTTCATGCCGAGAAGTACGCGGCGCTGCCCGAAGTCGAGCTCGTGGCGGTGGTGGATGTCATCGAAGGGCGCGCCGAGGCGTTGGCCTCGGCACACGGGGCGCATGCCACGACCGACTTCCGCACGCTCTTCGGCAAGGTCGATCTCGCCTCGGTCGTGGTGCCGACCGAGGCCCATTTCCCCATCGCCTGCGCGCTCCTCGGATCCGGGGTGCATGTCCTGGTCGAGAAACCCATGGCCGCGAGTCTCTGGGAGGCCGACCGGATGATCGATCTGGCCAGGGCCGCGCGCCTGGTGTTGCAGATCGGACACCTGGAGCGTTTCAACCCCGCCCTGCTCGCGCTTGGCGGGGTCTTGAAGCAACCGCTGTTCATCGAGTCCCATCGCATCGCCGCCTTCGGGCCACGCGGCCTCGAGGTGAGCGTGGTCCTGGACCTCATGATCCACGACATCGATATCATCTTGAACATCGTGAAGAGTCCGGTGACGGCCATCCGCCCCACGGGACTGCCGGTCCTGAGCGGGGAGGTGGACATCGCCCACGCGCGGCTTGAATTCGCGAGCGGCTGCGTGGCCAACGTGACCGCGAGCCGGGTGAGCCGGGAGCCGCTGCGCAAGGTGCGGGTGTTCCAACGCGACGGCTATGTCTCGATCGATTACCTCTCCCGTAAGGTCGCTGTGTGCCGCCGGGAGGGCGGTCCGGAGGCCTTTCGGATCACCACCGAGGAACTCTGCTTCGAGAAGCAGGATGCCCTGCTCATGGAGATCCAGGCCTTCGTCCAGGCGGTTCGCGAGGGGACGCCGGCGGCCGTCTCGGGGGAGGACGGGCGTGCCGCACTGGCGGTGGCGCTCGCCATCTCCGAGGCCATCCGGGCAAATAGGGGGGAATAGGGGTCAGACTGATATTTATTGCAGAAACACGCGCCGCATCATGGTCGTCAATAAATATCAGTCTGACCCCTATTCCCCCCGCATCCACCCGAGCGCCATCGTCGATCCCGGCGCGCGCCTCGCCGAGGGCGTCGAGGTCGGCCCGTACGCCGTCATCGAGGCCGACGTCGAGATGGGACCCGAATGCCGGATCGCGGCCCATGCCGTGATCAAACGCTACACGCGGATGGGCCGAGGCAACCGGGTCCACGAGCACGCGGTGCTCGGCGGGACGCCGCAGGACGTGGCCTTCAGGGGGGTGACCAGCGGCCTCGAGATCGGCGACGGCAACACCATACGCGAGTGCGTGACCCTGCATCGCGCCACCCGCGAGGGCCATTGCACACGCATCGGTGACGGCACTTTCCTCATGGCCTATTCCCACGTCGCCCACGATTGCACGGTCGGCAACCACGTGGTGCTCGCCAACGGGGCGTGCCTGGGCGGGCATGTCTCGGTCGGGGAGCGCGCCTTCCTGTCGGCTGCCGTCGCGGTCCATCAGTTCTGCCGCATCGGGCGGTTGTGCATGGTCTCCGGGCTCGCCGGGGTCACCATGGACTGCCTCCCCTTCACCCTGGTCGCGGGGAACCCGGCGCGGGTGGTCGGGCTCAACAAGGTCGGGCTCAAGCGCGCCGACGTGGCCCCCGAGGCGATTGCGGATCTCAAGCGCGCCTTCCAGCGCTTGTTCGCAGAGGCGGGAACCACGCGCGAGGCCCTGGCGGCGCTCGCGGAGTGGCCGTCCCCGCTGGTGCGGGAGTGGGTGGAGTTCAT
Organism: Gammaproteobacteria bacterium; assembly: GCA_052387115.1. GTDB lineage: Bacteria > Pseudomonadota > Gammaproteobacteria > JACCXJ01 > JACCXJ01 > JACCXJ01. The sequence continues at coordinate 58,615 of JBQTJM010000385.1, forward strand.
CCAGGGCTCGTCGCGCGGTTTCGCGCGACAGCGCCCTTGAACGGCGGCGCGCGCCCGGAGTTCGAGGTCAGAGTAAGAACTGGCTTATCAGATGGAGACCGATCCATTTATCTGGCACAAGTTTTTACTCTGAGCCCGAACTCCGGGCTGCCGAACTCCGGGTCATGATCCGGATCGGAATAGTCGCCGGCGAGGCCTCCGGCGATCGGCTCGCGGCCGGCCTCATCGCCGCCCTGCGCGCGTGCTGCGGGGCGCTCGAGTTCGAGGGCGTCGCCGGGCCGGCCATGATCGCAGAGGGGTGTCGGGCCCTCTACCCCTGCGAACGGCTGGCGGTGATGGGGATCCCGGAGGTGGTGCGGCGTTATGCCGAGCTATCCCGCATGCGGCGCGCGCTCATCGGGCATTTCACCGCCCACCCCCCGGATTGCTTCATCGGAGTCGATGCCCCGGAGTTCAACCTGCGGCTCTTGGAGCGTCTGCGCGCGCGCGGGATACGGACGGTGCAGTACGTGAGCCCGCAGGTATGGGCCTGGCGCGAGGGGCGGGTGAGGCTCATCGCGCGCGCCGTCGATCTCATGCTGGTGCTGTTTCCCTTCGAGGAGGTCTATTACCGAAATCACCGGATCCCGGGCCGCTACGTCGGCCACCCGCTGGCCGAGGGACCGACCGCGGCGCTCGACCGGGCGGGCCTGCGCGAGGCCCAAGGACTGTAACGAAACGGCCCGCTCCTCACGATGCTGCCGGGCAGCCGCGGCAACGAATGGCGTTACCACGTGACGCCCTTCATCGAGACCGCCGCCTGGCTATACGATCGGCACACGGGACTGCGCTTCGCGGTGGCGGCGGTATCCGAAGAGGCGCGCACCGTGTTCGAACAGGCATTGTCCCGGTTGGCCCCCGGGCTTCCGGCTACCGTGATCCTCGGGCGGGCGCGTGAGGTGATCGCGGCGGCGGATGCGGTGCTGACCGTGTCGGGCACGGCCGCCCTCGAGTGCGTGCTGGCGCACAGGCCCATGGTGGTGACCTACCGCATGGCGGCGCTGAGCTATTTGGTCGCGCGGCTACTCGTGCGAGTCTCGTATTTCTCCCTGCCGAACCTGCTCG
>JBQTJM010000386.1:0-9531 GCA_052387115.1 Gammaproteobacteria bacterium
CTATCGTCGTGTCTATCTCGTCGATGAATACGACCACGGGGACCTGTATCTGAACGAGTACGACGTCCTCGAAGAACTCGGTGAGCCGCTGGAGCGGAGTGGCCAACTCGCGCTCACTCCACCAGGCCTTTAGATCCAGCCGTAGATCCAATTCGCGCCGCACGGCATTCAGAAAACTGTAGTACCACTGTCCTGCCGAGAGGACCCTCCTGTCACCGCCGATGCGGGTCAGATCGATCGTCGCTCGGTGTACCCCCGCACCGCGCAGGCGCGCAGCGGTACGGGCCATGAGGCTGGACTTGCCCATCTGGCGCGGCGTGAGCACGTAGCACAAATCACCCGCCGTGAGCCACTCGTACAGCTCGCGGTCGGCGAGCCGCTCGATATAGCTCGGCGAGTCCGGCCGAAGTGCTCCGCCGCTTTGGAAGAACCCGTTACCAACCGGGCCCGAGGCGTTCACAAAAACCTTGCGAAGTGTCGTTCGTACAGGAAGCAACGGAGGCCGGCTTCGTCGCGCGACGGACCGATCACGATACCCGCCGAAGACAGGCGCTGGAAATACGTCTCGCTGTCGCATCTGCCGTCGCGGAGAACTTGAGCAGCGGCTTGCTTCAAGCCCGGTTCCTGCTGCACCAGCCAGATCAAGCGGCGCAGGTGATCACCGAAGGGGCCTGCAATATCGATCGCGGTCTTTACGAACTCGGCGAAGGACGCCTTCTGGGACGCCATCCAATACAATCCCTGGCGCGTGAGGTAAGGCTGCCCGCCGACCAAGACGTGCAGGCGCGCGATCTCGCCATCGGTTCGCAACGGGCTTTGATAGCGCGTATTGAGATGATCGACTTCTTTTACGGTGAAGTCCCTCAGCCGCAGTTTTACACCGACATTGAAAGGCGACTGATTGATGTCCTGAATCCACAGCGCCGGTTCGGTGGAGTGGGCAAGGACGAGATTGAAACGCTGCCACAAGGGATGCGTAGCGCGTCGATTATGCCAGAACCGTAGTGTGGCAAAGAAGTCGTCCCGGTAATCGAATCCAAAGACCCGATCGGTCTCATCCAATAGCAGAACGATGGACGGGATGGCGCCCGCTAGGATAGCGTCTTCGATGAAGTCGGTCAGGTTGTCCTTCGGCCCGAGCGCATCGTCCCAGTAGTCTTGTGCCTTGAGCGTGGCCTTGAAGTCCCGTCCCATGCGGCTGCCGAGGTAGCGCAGGAGGCCATCGAGAGAGTCGAGCCGAGGGGCATCGATCTGCTGCAAATCGATGTAGCTCACTGCAGAGCCATTGTTTCTCGCGAATACGCCCGCACGGGCCAAGAGTGAGCTCTTCCCCATCTGACGGGCGCCCTTAATGATAGTCGTGTCACCGGGGCGCTTCAGCTGATCTTCGAGCTCGGCGTCGGTCTCGCGAAGGACGTAGAAAGGCGAATCCAGCCGTATCGCTCCGCTCTCCGGTCCCAGGGCTATGACGCGCGGATCGACCACCGGCATGGGGGCGCCCTTGGCTTCCGTCACGTCATATAGCGCTCTGATCTGCACACCCTTGTCCTCGCCTTCGGCGCCGGCATGATTGAGCTCCGCGGCACCCTCGATGACCTCAAGCAGTCTCGACGCAATAGAATCGACCGGTTCGCCGTCGTGCCACGAGGCATATTGCAGCTGGACGAGGTAGCCCGCGAGGTCATGAGGGAGTGCGCCCTCGAACGCGACGTGAATGGGCAGGATCCTGAGTTGCCCCTGTCGAGACCGCTCGTACGCGACATTCACCTCTCGCCGGATCATGTCACTGCGGATCGATTCTGCGGAGAGCAGAACGATGAAGAACTGGGCGCTTCGGATCAGTGCCTCGATCGTCGCGCCCCATGCCGAAGCGAGATCGATCTCGGTGTCGAGAAATACCGTGTGGCGGGCCTTGGTCAGGACGTGTTCCACGGCCCGGGCGATCCCTTCGTCCGGGTACACATGTTGGTAGCTGATGAACACACGCGCCATCGTATCTCCCCGAGCGCCGAGCACTACGTGCAAGCCGGCCGCTCTGGATGGACTAGGCGGTCGGCGAGGTAAGCGTATGCAAATTAACCCCAGTTGTCGATTGACCGGTCTCCAGGGCCCTGGGTGACGTCACCTGGCTCGCTCCGCGGTCCGCGCTGCACGCATCCACCGCGGGTGCGCCGCCTTCCAGTGTGAGACTCGCACAGGGCTCATCCCCATCGATGACCCGAGACGCGGAGCTTTGAGTCACCCTCGACCGACCCGCCGTTCTGCCATGGTGGATCGCAGTGATAACCGGCGAGGCCGGCATCGGATCATAATCGCTGCGCTAGATTGCCAAGAGGCGTTGAATTTCCTATAAGTAACACTTGAACCTGTCTACAGCGCCCGCAGAGCCGCCCGACCTTGTGAGGACATCTCGCCAGCCGGGCGCTGCCCAGGACAAGCCATGATCATCTCTAAGAAGTACGAGGTGCTGAGCCAGCTCGGGGAGGGCGGCATGGGTGTGGTGTACAAGGTCCGCCACACCGCGCTCGAGTCCGTCTCTGCCCTGAAGGTGATGTCCACCCACTTCGGAGACGACCCGGACCTGGTCAAGCGCTTCTACCGCGAGGCCCGGGTCCTGGCCCGCCTGAGGCATCCCAACATCGTGCGGGTGATCGACATCGAGCGGGACGAGGAACTGAAGTTCTACTACTTCGTGATGGAGTTCATCGAGGGCCGGACCCTGCGCGACCACCTCCGGGACTCCGGGCCCCTGGGCATCGCGCAGGTCCTCGTCATCACCAGACAAGTGGCCGCCGCGCTCGATTTTGCGCACCACTACGACCCGCCGGTCATTCACCGAGACATCAAACCGACCAACATCATGATCGAGGACCGCTCGCAGCGCGTCGTCGTCATGGACTTCGGGATCGCCAAGGACCTCGGCGACATCGATATGACCAGGGTCGGGACCATGCTCGGGACCCTGCGCTACGCCCCGCCGGAGCAGCTCCGCCATGAAGCGCTCGACGGCAGCGCGGACATCTACGCGCTCGGGATGGTGATGTGGGAAGCGCTCCTCGGCAACCACCCGTTCGCGGACCTCGCCGAGTATCCGGTCTACGCCCGGGTCACGTCCCCCGAAGAACACGATTTCGCCTTCCCGCCCGGGACGCCCGCGTCGTTCGCAGCGCTGATGAGCAAAGCGGTCCGCAAGGAGCGCTCGCGACGCTACCGGACGATGGCGGAGCTCTTGAGGGACATCGATGCCTGCGCCTTCGAGCTGGGCGAGACCACGCCGGGCGCGGTTCCCGCACCGGGCCCGGGCCGCGGCCCTGCCGCGGGCCTGCCCGGCGAACCGGCCGAGGTCGCCGCGGCAGCCCGGGAGGAGAAGATCCGGGGGCTCAGCGAACAGCGGCAGCGTCAGCACATCCGGCGCTTGGAGGAGCAAGTCGCGGAACACAAGGACATGGCCGTTCGCCAGGGTGCGGCGGAGCTGGTCCCGGATCTGTTTACGGCCGCGTGCGCCGCCGAAGACCTCGCCCATGCGCAAGCGAAGGGCGACCAATTCGGGCCCGCATGCCGGAACCTGGAACAAGCGCTCGCGGGTTTCAAGGACGCGTCCGAGCAGGCAGCGCGCGAGGGCCTGCAGAGACAGGCCGGTCAGGCGCGTGCCCAGACGGCGGCCGCCAAGGTCGAGGCCGACCGTTACGGGGCCACGGAACGGGCGCAGACGGTCTATCGAAACGGCCTGATGTTACAGGCAAAGGCCGACGCGTTGTGGGAAAACCAATCGTACCGCGAGGCAGGGGACCTGTACGGGGAGGCGCTCAGCCGTTTCGAGGACGCCCAGGGGCTGGCCCAGCGCTCTCTACTGGAGGCCGAGGCCAAGGCGGCGGCGATCAAGGCGCGGGAAGCATGCGAGGTCGCGGTCCGGGAAGGCGTCGAGGAGCATGCGGCAGAGGCCTTCTGGGAGTCGGTGCGAGCCGAGCGGCGCGGGGACACGTCGATCGGGCAGGGTGACTTCGCGGCGGCGCGCGACCTCTATCTGGCGGCAGTCGAACAATACGCCGGGGCATGCCGGCAAGCACAGCGGGAGCGGCAGCGACAGGCGGCGCTGGCCGTCCAAGCCGAAGCGGACGCGGTTCAGCGAGCGCTGGCGTCCCTGGCCGGCGCGCACGTGGAGGCGGCGTATCGGCAAGGGCAGGAGGCGCAACGCGAGGGCGAAGGCCACCTCGCCGCGCAAGCGTTCGAGGCGGCGGCGGCCGCGTATGCGACGGCCCGGGCGCGCTTCCAGCAGGCCTCGGCGTCCTGGCAGCGGCGGCGGGCCGAGGAGGCGCGCGCGCGGGCGGTGCAAGCCGGGGAGCGTTTTCCGAAAGATTTCGCGAAGGCGCTGGACGGGCTGGCGCGGGCGGTGGCCGAGGAAGAGGCCGGTGCATATGTCGCCGCCGCAGAGGCCTACGCACAGGCCGCGGAGCATTGGTCGCGACTGGAGGAGGATGCCCAGGCACTGCTGGCCCAGGAACAGGCCGGGGCCGCGCGGGAACGACTCGCTGTGGCGCGGACCCAAGGGGCCGCGTTGCGGGCCTGGGCGGGAAATGCCTGGGCGCGTGCCGACCAATCGGCACAAGAAGCCGAGTGCGCCTGGCAGAATCAACGCTACGGGGAGGCCGTCGGTCTCTACGAATGGGCCCTGCGCGCCTATACCGAGGCCGGTGCCGCGGCCGAGGCTACCCGGGATGAGCAACAGGCGGTGGAGGCCCGAACGCAAGCGGAGCAATCCGAGAGCGCTGCGCGCGCGGCAGGGGCCCCACAGTTCGCCCAGGCGCGCTTCGTCCAGGCCACGGCGGCGCATCAGGAAGGGACCCATGGCCTTCAAGCGCGACATTGGGAGGACGCGCGGTGCCACTACGCCGAGGCCCAGCGCCTGTACCTGGGGGCCCGGGCGGAGGCGGAGCGCGCCCGGGCGCGTGCGGCGGCGGAGGCGGCTCTGGAGGGGGCCCGGGCGGCGCGGGCCGCCTTGCAGCAAGCCGGCGCTCCGAGGCCCTTCGGTGCCCGGATCGAGCAAGCGGAGGCCTTGTTCGCGGAGGCTGAGACCGCCCGCTCCGACGACCGCTGGGAGGACGCCCGCGCGGGATTCGACAACAGCGCCACCCGATTCCGGCAACTGCGCGAGGAGGCGATCGTTCATCAGGCGCGGGAGGGCGCCGCGCAGGCACGGGCACATGCGCTGCGTCTGCAGCGCGACATCGGCGCCGCGGGCGGTTGGCGCATGGCCCTCGCCAAGGGCGCCTTGGCGCGCGGGCATCGCCTGTTCGAAGCGGCGAGCTACGCGGAGGCCCGAGCCAGCTTCGAGAAAGCGGCGTCGCGCTTCGAGGCCCGGTTACAGGTTGCCGCCCGACGCCGGCGCGAGCCCCGCCTCGCGCTGCCGTGGGCCAAAGCGCTTCCCTTCCTCGCACTCGTTGCACTCGCCGCCGGCGTCGCGTTCTATTTCCTGCGGGCGGAGCGAGAGCCCCTACCCATCGAACCCCCGAGGTCCGAACCCCCAGCCTCCATGGTCCCGGAGGCGACGGCGCCGCCGGGAGTCTCGCCGACTCCACCGCTCCCGGAACCACTGAGGCTCAGGCCGAGGCCCGATGGCGGCGCGCCGATCGCGCTGGCCGAGGGGGCGTCCCAGACCTTTGCGATCGATGTCCAAGGTACGGTCTCGAGACCGTTGCGCTATGCCTGGTTCCTGGACGACGTGCCCCAGGGGACCGGACGGCAAGGGGAGGGGCCGACGTGGTCGTATGCGCCCGACTTCGACACCGCCGGTGAACGCCTGAAAGAGATCAAGGTCGTCGTCAGCGACGCGGAGGCCGCTCAGGCCGAGATGCGATGGCGGGTCGAGGTCGTGGACACCAACCGGCCGCCACACCTCCGGGTGGCGATGCCGACCACCGAGACCTTGACCGTGAAATCGAGAGAAACGGTCCGCTTTTCGGTCCAGGGTGAGGATCCCGATCGTGATGATACGCTCGCCTATGTCTGGAACGTCGACGGGGCACGGATGGGCGAAGGCGAGCGCTTCGAGCTCAAGTCGGGCACCCCGGGCGCGCGCCAGCGGGTGGAGGTGGCCGTCATCGATCGGGCCGGACTATCGGAACGGCGCCGCTGGGAGATCGCCGTGGAGGCGCCACCGTCGTTGCCTCCGCTCGCGATCCGCGCGGCGAGTCCCAAGCTCGCTCCGGGCCAAGATCTGGTCCTTATAGAGGGGCAGAGCCAGAGGTTTTCGATCGAGGTCGCGGGTGGGGATCCCGCCGCGCTGGAATATGTCTGGCAGTTGGATGGGAAGAAGCAGGCGACTACTAGCCGGTGGACCTACAAGGCCCGTGCCTCGGCAAGCCGCACCAAGGCCCAAGAGCTGCGCGTCGTCGTATCCGGCGGCGGGGGTCCTGCCTTGGAGCACCTCTGGCGGATCCGGGTCAATCCGGCCAACCGTCCCCCGGCGATCGTCGCGTTCACGCCGACCGACACCCGCATAGAGGTCGCGAGGGGCACTGCCCAGAGGTTTACCGTGGAGGCGACGGACGCCGACGCCGGCGATCCGCTCGCGTATAGCTGGCTCCTGGATGGGCGGCCGCTCGCGAAGGGAAGCGCCTGGGAGATGGACGCGAAGGTCCCCGCGGGACAGCACGGGGTTGAGGTCAAGGTGAGCGATAAATCGGGCCAGACCGCAACGCAGCGTTGGACGGTCGCGGTCGCGGAGCCCGCGAGCCCGCCCTCGATCACGGCGGTAACGCCGGCGGCCGAGCGCATCACCGCCCAGACGGACGGCGGGTTGGACTTCAGCGCGGTGGCGAGCCTGGCCGCGGATGCGCGCAAGGGCGCCGTGAGTTACGAATGGCGTGTCGACACCGGCCCGAGCCGCGGCACGACGACCGGGCAGTTTCGCCTGCCGCCGCTGCCCGCCGGGACCCACAAGCTCACGGTCGTCGCGGTGAGCCCGGAGGGCCTGAAGAGCGCGCCGCGCGATTGGACGATCGAGGTCAAGGCCAAAGACACCAAGACCGCACTGGCGGAGTCGGAGGTGCGTGACTGGGTGGCGCTTTACCGGCGTGCTTGGGAGAGCAAGGATGTCGATCTCCTGCTCCAGCTTGGCGAGGTCACGCGCGAGCGCGCTTCCCAATTGCGGGGGACATTGGCCGGATACGACGATTTCCGCGTCGAAGTCAAGGACCTGACGATCCGCATCGATGCCGATTCGGCCAGGGTCACGTTCCGGCGCGAGGACACGATCGACGGGAAGAACCTTCCACACCCGGGTCTCAAGGAGGTCCTGCTCGAGAAGCAGGCCAACGGGCGCCTCATGCGGCGTAAGTAAAAGGAGGGCTGACCAGTTGCATCAAAGCAACAGCGTGGGAGGCCCGTGCCAGCCCCGCTACGCCGTCGTATCTCATTGACTTGGGGGGGTTGCCTGGCTACTATCCGGGCGCGCGCCCCGTTGCCCGCGCAGTCGCGTGTTGCAAAGAAGCCCTGACGTGGCACCAACAATTCGCGACTTTTCACGTCACTTCATTACAAGGGCCGCAGGGCCAGGTGCAGACTGAAGGGGGTATCACCATGAGCACATACCGATTCGCGACAGGGGTCTTGACGGCGTTGCTGGCATGTGGGACCGGCCCGCGGGTGTACGCCGACGGCTTGGCGCAGCAATTCAATTCCTTGTTCGGGCCCAGGGGGATCATACTCGAGACCAATGCATTTCACCTCGCCCACTTCACGAGCGACAGCCTGTCGACGCTCGGCCTATTGGTGCAGCAACTCGCGCCGGGTGCGGCGGACTTTCCGGCGGTTTCCACCGTACCGGGCTTGACGTTTCGCTATGACCCGGAGCTGCAGGCCTTCGAGCGCTCCTCGGGATCGCTCGGACCGGTGTATGTCGAGCGTCCGCAGACGGTCGGTCGCGGGAAGCTCGATATCGGCTTCTCGTACCTGTTCCAGGACTTCGACGAGCTGGACGGTGCCAGTTTGGACGGCCTGTCCTTCCGTCTGGCGCATGCCGACTGCTGTAGCGGACCCAATACCCCAGGGAACCCCCCTTTCGAACGTGACACGGCCGACCTCATCTTCGACCAGTTCGATCTAGAGTCGCATGTGCTTTCGCTGTATGCGACGTACGGAATCACGGATCGCTGGGACGTCAACGTATTGGTCCCCATCATGTTCACATCCCTGGACGTGAGCGCGCGCGCGGTGCTCAATAACGACACCCTGAATGACTTCACCCCGGATCCCGATGACCTGGTTCACGAGTTCCCGGGCGGCGCCGATGTGCAGACTCGTACCGTAGACGACGATTCGACCGGGGTAGGGGATCTTCTGTTGCGCACCAAGTATCATTTTCTGAGCACCAACGGCTTCAACCTGGCCTCGGGCCTCACGCTGCGGCTGCCGACCGGGGACGAGGACAACTTTCAGGGCCTGGACGATGTGGTCTTGACGCCATTTCTGGCGCTGTCCCAGGAATGGAGCCGATTCGACTTCCACTTTCAAGCGGGGTTCGACATCAACGCCGACGACACCGAGCGCAGCCGCGCCCGCTACGGGATCGGCTTGAGCACCCAATTGGTCGAGCGGGTGGCATTCCTCATCGACATCATCGGCAGCTCGAACCTCACCGAGCAGGACCTCTCGGTCACCGTACCCGTCATTGTCGGGGCGGATGAAGTCGGGAGCCAGACCATCACCCAGGGGCTACGCACGGACATCGTCGACCTCGCGATCGGTTTCAAGGCCGCTTTTGCCCAGTCGGTGGTCGGATTCGCTGCCGTCTTCCTCCCGCTCAATGACGATGGTCTGCGCTCCAACGCGGTGCCCACGGCCGGGCTCGAAGTGAGCTTCTAGTGGGACTCGCAAGCTCAGAGACCGGGAATTAGCGGCTCTTACAGACGGCTCTCTTTCGGTCCAGTAGCTTGCTACCTAGGCGCTAGGCGGTAAAAGGAGTCCTCCCATGAACGTCCCAATCATCAATGTACCTATCGAGCCCGTCCTTGCGCTTGTGATAGGCATATTAATCTTGCTTGCACCACGGTTATTAAATTATCTCGTGGCCGTGTATCTGATTGTCGTCGGTATACTGGGGTTGATGCCTCGATAACCGCACGTGACGAGGCGCCATAACAAATCGAGGTCATGGTGCTGCGCGGCAGCCAGTCATTGGAGGCCGTTTACAGCCACAAACAGCGGCTCCAGGAGATTCGGAAGGGCTCGAATCTTCGCCAGGAGACTCTGCTGCACGCACTCCAGGAGTGGTGGTGCAGGCAGGCGGAGGCCACTGGCATCCAGGTATTGACAGACTTTGCCTTTCGCTTGCGCGGCTGCGTGCGCGAGCTGGCAGAGATCGGCGTGAGGTATCAACCAGGCCATGTCGTATAGATGGCATCATTGAGGAGAAGAATCATGAATGTTCACAAGATACTTTTAGCGAGCCTCCCGGCCATCGTGCTGGGACTCGGAGCGTGCGAGGAAAAGGGTACGGCCGAGAGCGCCGGGGAGGAGATCGATCAAGCGGTG
>JBQTJM010000387.1:0-8308 GCA_052387115.1 Gammaproteobacteria bacterium
CCGCGATGACGGGGTTCATCGATCCGATCTTGTTGACGAATGCCGGTGACGGATCGCGGCGATTGTTCATCGTCGAGCAACGCGGCGTCGTCAAGATCTCGAAGCGCGGCCGGGTCCTGCCCCGCCGGTTCCTCGACCTCCGATCGAGGGTCGTGTCGGGAGGAGAGCGGGGCCTGCTCGGCCTCGCCTTCCATCCCGAGCACGCCAGGAACCGCAAGCTCTATCTCTTCTTCACCGAGCGGGGGAGCGGCGATCTCATCATCGCCGAGATGCGCGCGAGCGCGAGGAACCGCGACCGGGCGCTCCCGGGCTCGTTCCGCCGCCTGCTGCGGATCCCCCACCCTAGGCAGAATCATAATGGCGGGATGCTGGCGTTCGGTAGAGATGGCCTGCTCTACATCGCGACCGGCGATGGGGGAGCGGCGGGCGATCCGGACAACAACGCCCAGTCGCGGACCAGTCGGCTCGGGAAGCTCCTCCGGATCGACGTGGATAGCCGCTCGGGCGGGCTCGCCTACCGCATTCCCCCGACCAACCCGTTTGCGATGAGCACGACCTTCCAACGCGAGATCTGGTCCCTCGGGTTGCGCAACCCGGTTCGGTTTTCGTTTGTCCGCCGGACCGGGGATCTCTGGATCGGGGACGTCGGCCAGCGCCGCTTCGAGGAGGTGGACCGGGCGACCCAGGCGAGCGGCGGGGGGCGCGGCGTCGACTTCGGCTGGCGGGTCCTGGAGGGCCGCGCGTGTTTCCAACCTCCGAGCGGTTGCAACCGGGCCGGCAAACAGGCCCCGCTCACGGTCTACGACCACTCGGAGGGCTGCGCCGTGATCGGCGGTTACGTGTACCGCGGGCCGATCAAGGTTCTGCGTGGGGCCTATCTCTTCTCCGATGTCTGCTCCGGGGAGATCTGGTCCGTGGTCGCAAAGGGCTCGGCGCGGCAGCGCAAGGTCTTGATGGTCGAGACGGACCTCCCGATCAGCTCCTTCGGCGAGAGCGAGACCGGCGTCTTGTTCGTGACGACGCTCGATGGGAACGTCTATCGCCTGACCGCGACGCAGCGCTGATCGCCGACACCGAGCGCCTTTAAAAAAACGTCGCGAGCGACGGGACGGCGCGTGATCGTGAGGATGCTATGAGTAAATGGATCGACCTATCGGGGACAGAGCCGGTATCGCCGCGCTTGCCATTGTCATTTACCCTCCGAAAGCCGGGTTTATCGATGCCACAGACGTCGGTCAGGCCAACGCCTGACCCGATCCGAGCGAGACGGGGCGCAGGCCAGACTAGCGACCCACCCGCGTCGCCGCCCTTGTACTCCGTTCGCCGCTGTTTCGCCGCTGTAATGTATACTCGGGTCGGGGAGAACCACACGGCCGGGGATCCCCACCCGGGGACGAGAATCCAGCCATGTTCCAAAGACGATGCGTGCCGATCTTTCCTCGGCTCCTGTTCGCTCTGCTTGGGCTCATCGCGTTCCCTTCGGCCTATGGGAAGGTCACAAACGCTGACGCCGCGGCGCGCGAGGGCCGCGCGACCCTGCCGATCGAGTCTCAGGCGAGCATCTCGGCGGTGCTCGGGCGGGATGAAGAAATCTACCATGCTCGCGCCGACGGCGAGGTCCTGCGGCTCGATAATCCCCGCCACGCGTTGACGGCTCTGTTCAGCGCCGAAGGCATCGAGGTGCAAAGCGGCGGAGCTCGTCTGCGACTGCACTTCCGGGGCGCGGGCCGTGGGGCACGGCGGGAGGCCATCATCCCAACCCAGCCCGAGGCATCGGTGAACCGGGTCGAATACCGGCGCGAGGGCCTGACCGAGTGGTACGTGAACGGCCCGCTCGGGCTTGAGCAGGGTTTCATCCTGAGCGAGCCCCCGGGGCGAATTACGGGGGAGGCGCTGATGCTCGCCCTGCACGTCGGTGGCGAGTTACGCCCGGAGCCCGTCGTTGAGGGGATGGACCTCGTGCGCGGCGACGGCACGGCGGTGCTGCGTTATCGTGGCTTGGCCGCCTGGGACGCTACGGGCCGCAAGCTGCCCGTCTGGTGGCAGTGCGTGGGACGCGAGGTCCGGCTCAGGGTGGACGATACCGAGGCCCGCTATCCCGTCACCATCGACCCCCTCATCGAGCAGGCCAAGCTCACGGCTTCCGACGGGGCAGGTAATGACTTTTTCGGCTTCTCCGTCGCTGTGGACGGCGACACTGTGGTGGTGGGCTCGCATCTGAAAGACATCGACGGTCGGTCCGGCGCGGGCGCGGCCTATGTGTTCGTCAGGCCGGCCGGGGGGTTTGCGGGGCCACTGCAAGAAAACGCGAGGCTGACCGCCTCGGACGCAGCGCGTACCCTCTTCTTCGGTGCATCGGTGGCCGTGAGCGCGGACACAATCGTAGTGGGAAATCTCGAATCCGCCTATGTGTTCGTCAAGCCTCCTGGAGGTTGGGCTGGGCAACTTACGCAGGAGGATGCCAAGCTGATCCCATCGAACGGTGGGACGTCTTTCGCTTTCTTCGATGAAGGAGTCGCCGTGAGTGGGGATACGGTGGTGGTGGGGGGGGCGTTCAATGACGTCGGCGGCAATTCGAATCAAGGCTCGGCTTTTGTCTTCGTGAAGCCGCCGGCGGGCTGGGCAGGAACGCTACGTGAGAACGCGGTGCTGACAGCCTCGGACGGCGCCGCAGATGACCGGTTTGGCTTCTCTGTGGCCGTGAGTCACGACACGATAGTGATAGGGGCGCCCACCGGAACCGTTGGCGATTCCAATCAAGGCGCGGCCTACGTCTTCGTGGAGCCGACCGGAGGCTGGTTAGGCCAGCTCATGGAGAACGCCAAGCTAATCACCACGGATGCAAGTACAACGTTTTTTGGGTTCTCCGTCGACGTGAGCGGCGACACGGTGGTGGCAGGGTTCCCCGCCGCCGTATTCGTAAGACCGGCCGGGGGTTGGGCGGGCGTGCTGGCGGAGTCAGCCAAGCTGAATCTCGGTAATTTTCGGGTGGCCATCAGCGGGGATGTGGTGGCGTCGGGCATTCCGCTCCAAGTCTACCGGAGGCCGTCCGGCGGTTGGGCGGGAACGGTTACGGCAGGCGCGACCTTCACCGCCTCGGACAGCGGGGTGACGGGCGGCTTGGGATTATCGCTGGCACTGAGCGGCAACACCCTGGTGGCGGGGGCGCCCGGCGACGCTATCGGCGGCAATACCTCTCAGGGATCGGCCTATGTGTTCGACGCATCGGCGTCGGAGGCCGAGCCCGCCGCCATGCAGATCGGCTGCAAGACGACCGGGTGCAAGAAGGTCCCCGTCACCTGCAATCTCCCTCCGGCACAGGGTATACGCTGCGACATCCGGGTCAGGATCAGACTGCTGGTGGCTGCCAACGCCGCCCGGTTGAGCGATGGTGCGCCGGTCAAGGCGAAAAGACCGATCACGTTTGCCGCCGGCGCCGCCAATGTGCCGCCGGGAAGGACCGGGAACGTGCGACTCAAGCTGACCAAGAAGGGCGAGGAGATCGTCAGCAAGACCCGAAAGAAAAAGCTCAGGGCCGTGATTGAGATCCGCAATGCGATCGGGACCGCCCTCAGCATTGGCCCCATCGCGATCAAGCTCAGATAACGGGAAGCGGCACTGGCCGTCGATCGCCCCGTAACGCGTGCCTCCGGGCGGCCTGGTGTGGCTGGATAATCGATGACGCTCGCGCCGTTCGAGATCTGGGTGGTCGCCGCATCGGGGGTGGTGCCCGGATAATCGCTGAAGACCTGGCGATTGCGGGCATCGTAGGCGTAGTGGGTCACCGAATGGCGATCACAACGCCGGAGACCTGCATTTCGGCAAAGACGGCTTCTTGTACATCAGCGTCGGCGACGGCAAGTGCGACCATGCCCCTCCCTTTGGTTGCGCCGACTTGAACGATGCCGCGTGCGATCTACATGTCCTCGTAGGCAAGGTGCTACGCATCGCCTCGACCGGTGAGATCCCGCCCCGATCTCCTCCCAGGAACCATGTTCATCCTCCAACTCCAATACCTCGTGGCGCTGGCCAGGACGCGTCACTTTGCCCGCGCGGCCGAGCTCTGCCACGTCTCGCAGCCGGCCTTGTCGGCGGGTATCCAGCGCCTGGAGGAGGAGCTCTGCATCGCCATCGTGCGCCGCGACCAGCGCTTCCAGGGCCTCACCCCCGAAGGCGAGCGGCTCCTCGGCTGGGCGCAGCGCGTCCTGGCCGACTGGGAGGGACTGCGGCAGGAGGCGGCGCGCTCGCGCGGGCAGATGACCGGCACCTTGCGCATCGGCGCCATCCCCACCACCATGCCCGTCGTCCCGCTGCTGACCTCACAGAGCCGGGCGGCCCATCCCGGGATTCACCAGGCGGTCTTCTCGCTGTCCGCCGAAGAGATCATCCGCCGGCTCGACGGCTTCGAGTTGGACCTCGGTCTCACCTACCTCGAAGACCAACGGCTGGGTGGTTTCCGGGTCCTTGCCTTGTACCGGGAGCGCTACCTGTTGCTGGCACCGAACCAAGGGGCGTTTCGCGAACGGGCGGCGATGAGTTGGTCCGAGGCCGCCGAGCTGCCACTTTGCCTGCTCACCCCCAATATGCAGAACCGCCGTATCATCGACGCGGCCTTCTGGCAGGCGGGGACCGCACCGAATGTTGCGGTCGAGACCGACTCCGCCTTTGCGCTCTATTCCCACGTCCGCTGCGCCGGGCTCCACACCATCGTGCCCCACAGCATCCTGTTCCTCCTCGACATGCGCGAGGAGGTCACCGCGATCCCCCTGTCCCCGGAGCTGTCGCGGCCTATTGGGCTTATCGCGCTCGGCCACGAGCCGCCGCCCCCGCTCATTGCCGCGGCCTGGGAGGTGTTCGCGGGCCTCGATCTCCAGAGCCGCTTCGACACGCTGATAAGTCCCGCAAATTGACCCATTCAAACAAACGATTGGACTAGCCGGCCCCTTGCACCCGAGGATCTCGTGTTACCGGCCGCGCCGGGACGGACGACGGGCCCAGGCCCTGCAGTCTTCAACGATCCCAAGAACCCGAGAGGTCCTATCATGGCCAAGGTTGTTTGCGTGCTTTACGACGATCCCGTCACCGGCTACCCGAAATCCTACGCCCGCGATGATGTCCCCAAGCTCGAGCGCTACCCCGACGGGCAGAGCCTGCCTTCTCCAAAAGGCATCGATTTCCAGCCCGGCGAGTTGCTGGGCAGCGTCTCGGGTGCGCTAGGCCTACGCAAGTTCCTGGAAGGGAACGGTCACCAGCTCATCGTGACATCCGATAAAGACGGGCCCAACTCGGTCCTGGAGCGGGAGTTGCCCGATGCGGACATCGTCATCTCGCAGCCCTTCTGGCCGGCCTACATGACCGCGGCGCGCATCGCCAAGTCGCCGAAGCTCAAGCTCATCGTCACCGCCGGCATCGGTTCGGACCATACCGATCTGCAGGCCGCGATCGAACGCGGGATCACGGTGGCCGAGGTCACCTATTGCAACAGCATCAGCGTCTCCGAGCACGTGGTGATGATGATCCTCTCGCTGGTGCGGAATTACATCCCGTCCTATCAGTGGGTCATCGACAAAGGCTGGAACATCGCCGACTGCGTCGCGCGTTCCTACGATCTGGAAGGCATGGCGGTCGGGACCGTGGCCGCCGGGCGCATCGGCCTCGCCGTGCTGCGCAGGCTCAAACCCTTCGATGTCAAGCTCCACTACACCGATCGGCATCGTCTCTCCCCGGACATCGAGCGGGAATTGGGCCTCACCTTCCATGCGAACGTGGAGTCGATGGTGCGGGTCTGCGATGTGGTCACCATCAACTGCCCGCTGCACCCCGAGACCGAGCATCTCTTCAACGAGGCGCTGCTCGGCAAGATGAAACGCGGCGCCTACATCGTCAACACCGCGCGCGGCAAGATCTGCGATCGCGACGCGATCGCCCGTGCGCTCGAGAGCGGCCGGCTCGCCGGTTACGCCGGGGATGTGTGGTTTCCGCAGCCGCCGCCGGAGGACCACCCGTGGCGCACCATGCCCCACCACGGCATGACGCCGCACATCTCGGGCACCAGCCTCTCGGCACAGGCGCGCTACGCGGCCGGTACGCGTG
This sequence comes from Gammaproteobacteria bacterium, assembly GCA_052387115.1. Lineage (GTDB taxonomy): Bacteria > Pseudomonadota > Gammaproteobacteria > JACCXJ01 > JACCXJ01 > JACCXJ01. Next base: position 6,094 of record JBQTJM010000387.1, read on the forward strand.
AAATCCTGGAGTGCTGGTTCGAAGGCCGGCCCATCCGCAACGAGTACTTGGTGGTCGATGGCGGCAAGCTCGCCGGCGTCGGCGCCCATTCCTACAGCGCCGGCAACGCCACGGGTGGGTCCGACGAGGCGGCGCGCTTCAAACGGGGTAGGTCGGCGGTTCAAGGCTGGGTATCGGGGCTACCCTTTACTTGTCGGGGATCGCGCCATGGGTCGGGTATCCCCGCCCGATCACTCGCAGAGCACGGCGACATTATCCTCCGCATCGCTCGTGCAACGGTCGGTGCCGCCGCCCCCGACGAGCCGGTCGGTTCCGGGACCGCCGTTCAAGGCGTCCTCGCCCCCGTCACCGCGCAGCAGATCGCGGCCATTGCCGCCCTCCAGCGTGTCGTGACCTTCTAGTCCTCTGAGCGCGTCGTCCCCATCCCCACCGCGAAGCTGGTCATTACCCTCGTGGCCCTTCAGGCGATCGTTGCCGTCGCCGCCCTCGAGGAAATCGTTTCCGGCACGGCCTCGTAGGTCATCATCGCCCGTCTGCCCGAAGAGCTGGTCGTCGCCGTTCCCGCCGATGAGGCGATCGTTGTCCTCCCCGCCGAAGAGGCGGTCTTCCCCGCTGCTGCCATTCAGGTTGTCGTCGCCCTCCAGGGCTAGCATGACATCGTTGCCCGTGGTGCCGAGGATGCGGTCCGGGCCGGAGGTGCCCCGGCACAGTTGATCGGACACGCCGTTGACCGTGCAGCCCGTGGTCGGGGTGGGCAATACAAAGGGGTCGGGCTCGACGCCCGCTTCGAACGCCCCGATGTCACAAGCCGGGCCTTGCGGCCGGAATACGCCGCGTTGGTCGGTTACGGCACAGTCCTTATCTATCGGGCTCGAATCGACGGCCGGGCTATTGAACACCAGGGCGTGGGTCTGGGTGGGGCCGCCGTTTTCGGCAAGGGGGTCGAGAATATCGGCGAGGGTCACCCCGGCCGCCGGGACGATGTCGGTTGGGCCTGGGGTGAAGCCCACGACGCCCGCGTCGCCGTTTACGCCGAAGAGGTTGAAGTTGTCGGCGTGGACGGTGCTGCTATGCTGGGGACCGGCAAAGTTGTGCATCTCCGCGCCACCTGTTGCGGTGTTGCCGGAGATGAGGCTATGCGCGATTGTGAGGATACCGCCGTAGAAATTACCGGAATAGTTATAGGAGCCAGGGTTATTCACGCCGCCGCCTTCGACCACGGCCGTATTGCCCGAGACGGTGCTGTTGGTTAAGGTGAGGGTGCCGCCGTTGAACACGCCGCCGCCCTTGTTACCCGCCATATTACCCGAGACGGTGCTCTCGGTGAGGGTGACGGTGGCGCGGGACCGGTACCCGTTGAACACGCCGCCGCCGTAGCCGGCCGTGTTGCCCGAGATGGTGCTGTTGCTTAGGGTGAGGGTGCCGTGGTTGTACACGCCGCTGCCCGTGTTGCCCGAGACAGTGCTGTTGGTAAGGGTGGCGGTGCCGTAGAGAGTGGGGCCCTCGTCCTGGTAGGACGTATTGCAAAGTCCCCCACCGAAGTTGCCCGAGACAGTGCTGTTAGTGGCTGTGACCGCGCCTACGAGGTTCAAGACGCCACATCCGTTGTTATCCGAGACGGTGCTGTTGGTGAGCGTGGCGGTGCCGTAGAAGTTGGAGAGGCCGCCGCCGCCGGAGGCGTTGTAGTTGTAAATGCTGTCGGCGGTATTGCCCGAGACGGTGCTGTTGGTGAGGCTGAGGGTACCGCCGTTGGAGAGGCCGCCGCCGGAGGCGCTGTAGATGCCGTTGGCGGTATTGCCCGAGACGGTGCTGTTGGTGAGGCTGAGGGTGCCGCCGTTGGAGAGGCCGCCGCCGGAGGCGTTGAAGATGCCGTTGGCGGTATTGCCCGCGATGGTGCTGTTCGTCAGCGCGAGGGTGCCGCCGTTGACGAGGCCGCCGCCGTAGTAGGCGCTGTTGCCCGAGACGGTGCTGTCGTTGAGCGCCACGGTACCGCGGCTGAATATCGCCCCTCCAGAGTGAACAGGCGCCCGTCCGTTCCTCAGCACGATCCGGTTGAGCGTGAGGTTGCCGGTGTCCGCCACGTGCAATAGCCGAAACTCGGGCGTGCCGGTGACGGTCGAGCGCTGCAGGGTGAGGCCGTTCCCGTTGAGGGTGATGGTACTCGTCACCGAGGGCAGGCCGTTCGGGCTATCGGTGGTGTTATTGACCGCGCTCA
>JBQTJM010000388.1:0-9653 GCA_052387115.1 Gammaproteobacteria bacterium
CCCGCAAGATTGGGGGCCGCAGGGCCAAGGTCGCGGCGTTGCCACAGGGGGCGTAAGGCGGGACGACTATGGCGGACCCTCGATCAGGGGTGTGGTAGGCCCTCGATCACCACGCGCTCCCCGTGCCCTGAGCCGAGGGCGGCGATGGTGCCGATCTGCCAGGCGGTCTCACCCGCGCGGGATAGCAACGCGATGGCCTGCGCCGCGTCGGGCTCGGCGACCACCGCCACCATGCCGACGCCGCAGTTGAAGGTGCGGTGCATCTCGCGCCAGGCAATGGCACCCTGGCCCTGGATCCAGTCGAAGACCGGCGGGCGGGGCCAGGCACGGGCGTCGATGACGGCGCGGGTGTTGGGCGGCATCACCCGCGGGAGGTTCTCGTAGAGCCCGCCGCCGGTGATATGCGCGAGCGCTCGGACCGGTATTTGACCGACGAGGTCGAGGATCGGTTGCACATAGATGCGGGTCGGCAAGAGAAGGGCTTCGGCGAGCGTCCCCCCGTCGAGCGGCTGGGCAAGGTCGGCTTCCCGGTGCTCGATGAGCTTCCGGATCAGGGAATAACCGTTGGCGTGCGGGCCGCTGGCCGCGACCCCGATGAGCGCGTCGCCCGCCCGCACCCCGCGCCCATCGATGACCGCGCCGGCCTCCACCACACCGACGCAGAAGCCGGCGAGGTCGTAGTCCCCCGCGGCGTAGAGGTCCGGCATCTCCGCGGTCTCCCCGCCTACCAGCGCCGCCCCGGCCTGTTTGCAGCCCGCTGCGATCCCGGCGATGACGCGCGCCGCGACCTCGACGTCGAGCCTTCCGGTCGCGAAGTAGTCGAGGAAAAAGAGCGGCTCGGCGCCCTGGACGACCACGTCGTTGGCGCACATGGCCACGAGGTCGATGCCGATGGTGTCGTGAACATCGAGCGTGACGGCGAGCTTGAGCTTGGTGCCCACGCCGTCGGTCGAGGACACCAAAAGGGGGTCTCGATAGCCGAGCCCCGCCAGGCTGAACAGGGCCCCGAAGCCGCCCACACCGCCCATGACCCCGGCGCGCACGGTACCCTGGGCCAGGGGCTTGATGCGTTCGACCAGGGCGTTGCCGCGTTCGATGTCCACACCGGCATCCTGATAGCTGCGCGGCGGCTTGCCCATGCCATCATGGTAACGATGCCCGCACAGTTTTACTAATAAATGGCTTGATGGCCCGGCAAACCTTGACGCCTACACGGGTCTTCGCATAGCGTGCCGGCCATGCGCCGGACCTTGGTCTTTCTGATTTGCCTGGTGTTCATTCCCGCTATCCCCGCCTTCGGTGCGCGCCTCAAGGACCTCTATGAGGCCGAGGTCCCGGTCACGGGTCGCGACCCGGCGGCTCAGACGCAGGGTATGCAGACGGCCCTGCGCCTCGTGCTCGTCAAGCTCACCGGCGACCGCAACGCGGCCGGCCGCCCGAGCGTCGATCGTCTCATCAAGAATCCGGAGGCGTTCGTGCAGCAGTACGGCTATCGGCAGTCAGAAGGTATGAGCAACGGATCCGGGACCCCGGGGCAGGTCTTGTGGGTGAAGTTCGACCCCGAGGCGCTGGAGCGCGGGCTGGAGCAGGCGGGGGCGCCGGTGTGGGGCCGCGAGCGTCCCGCGTTGCTCTTGTGGCTCGAGGTCGAAGAAGGAAGCGACCGGCGTGTGTTGAGCCGCGATGATCCCCGAGATCAGAAGATGCTGGCGTATCGCGACGCCTTGCACGCGCGTGCCCGCCAGCGCGGCGTGCCCCTGGTGTTGCCGGTCCTCGATACCACCGATGAGGCGTGGTCCGAGGCCATCGCCGTGTCCCTGCCCATGAGCGAGCAGATCGCCGCGGCCGCGCGTCGCTACGGCGCCGATGCGGTCCTCGCCGGGCAGTTGGCCGGGATCTCGCCGGCCTTGTGGCAGGCCGAGTGGACCTTGTTCGCCGAGGGCCGGAACGAGTCCTGGTCGACACAGGGCGATCTGCCCGAGGTGGCGTTGGACGAGGGGATAGACCTGGCGGTGGACGCCCTGCACGCCCACTTTGGGGGTCCCAGGGACACGCTCGAACCCGGCCTGGTCGCGGTGGTGGTGGAGGGTGTATCCAGCCTCGATCAATATGCCCGCGTAGAGCGTTACCTGCGCACGCTCGACCCGGTGCGCCAGGTGGACGTGAAAAGACTCGAGCCGGGCCGGGCCGAGTTCCATCTCAGCGCCCGCGGTGGCGCCGAGGCCGTGAGCCGCGCGATCACCTTGGGCACCACCTTGCAGGCACTGGATACCGGTACAGAGGTGGGCCATTATCAGCTTTCGTCGCCATGATATCGGTCCCCTTCCGGGCCGCCAACGCCGGCGCTCGACAGCTGCTCTTGCCGTTCGCAACCGACCGGCCGGGTTTCGAGGCGTTCGTACCGGGGCGCAACCGGGAGGCCTTCGAGTATCTCCTGTCGCTAGCCGGAGGCGCGCCCGGCGTGAGCCTCTATCTCCATGGGCCGAGCGGGAACGGTAAGACCCATCTCCTGTCCGCCGCCTGCGCGCGGGTCATCGAGCGCGGCGGGCGCGCCGCCTATATGGCGCTCGGGTCGCTGCGGGTCGGCGATGTGGCGCGCCCGACGTGGATGGAAGGGCTGGAGCTCTTGTGCATCGACGACGTTCAGGAGGTGGCCGGGCGTTCGGCCTGGGAACGCGGCGTGATGGGACTCTACGATGGGGCCAGGGACGCGGGCGCGGCGCTGGTACTCGCCGGGCGAGGGAGCCCGGGCAGCCTGGGCCTCACGCTCCCCGATCTCGAATCCCGGCTCGCTTGGGGGCTCGTCTATCCCCTCGAGATGCTGGAGGATCGCGACAAGCACGAGGCCTTGGTGCTGCGGGCCAAGGGACGGGGGATCGATTTGCAACCCGAGGTGGTGGAGTACCTGCTGTGCCGTTATCCGCGCGGGATGCCGGACCTCTGCCGGTTGCTGGACCGGTTGGACGACGCGGCGCTCGTCGCACAGCGCCGTATCACGGTACCGTTCGTGCGGAATATATTAGAAGACTTGCGAGGTGGAGATCTATGAACGCAGGCCACGTGGAAGTCAAACAGGTGGCGGAGTGGTATCGGGCCGGCTGGGCGCTGTTCAAGAAAAATCCGGCCGTCTGGGTGTTGTTCACGCTGATCTGGCTGGTGCTGGCGGTCGTCTTGTTGCCGATTCCGCTCATCGGTCCCATCGCCTGGTGGGTGATGACGCCAGCGCTGTATGGCGGTTACCTCCTCGCCGCGCGGGAGCTGGAACACGGCCGGACACCCGTCGTACGTCACCTGTTCCAAGGCCTGCTCGAAACGGACCAACGCGGGCGGCTGTTGACCATCGGGGTGGTCACCTTGGCGGCCTTGGTCATCCTGTTCCTGGTGCTCGGGGCGGGATCGCAGATGGGGGCTGGACTTACCGATCCCGACCACGTCAGGAGCCTCGCCGAATGGCTCAACCTGTTTCTCAGGGTCTTGCTGGTGGCCATGGTCTTCGCAGTGTCCGGCATGAGCATCATCTACTCGAGCCCGCTGGTGCTGTTCACGCCTGTCGAAGGCATCGAGTCGGTCATGACGAGCTTCGAGGCCTGCTGGAACAACCGGCGGGTGCTGCTGGCCTTCTTCGGGGTGTTCACGGTCCTGGCGCTCGGGGCAGTCCTGACCTTGGGGCTCGGCTTCCTGGTGGTGATCCCGGTGGCCTATTGCGCCAGCTACCAGAGCTACAAATCGCTGTTCACCGAGCCTGAGGGTGTGGGAAGAGACCTATCCAAAAATAGCTGAAATTGTATTCCCTTTTCCATCCCTTCCCCCTGGAAGGGGGAAGGATAGGATGGGGGTTGAGCGCGTCCGATCGGAATGACGGAGCCCGCGGCGCTCAACCCCCACCCTGCTGGGGGAGGGAATGAGTTGGCGCTGGTTTTTTCACATGGGGCAGGGCGCACTAGACTAGCGGTCGGTGCCCGCCAGCGCCTGTGCCGTGGCGGCCAGCCGCCGGCCGAGCGCGATGCAGAGCCGCTTTTATTCCTCTCCCAGGGGCAGATCGCTGTCCGTGCCGGCGACGTGCGTGGGCCCGTAGGGGCTGCCCCCGCTCTGCGTCGTGAATAGCTCGGGCTCGCTATAGGGCAAGCCCATGAGCAGCATCCCGTGGTGCAGGAGTGGCAGCATCATCGATAGGAGCGTCGTCTCCTGCCCGCCGTGCAGGCTGGCGGTCGAGGTGAACACCGCAGCCGGCTTGCCGATGAGTGCCCCGGACAGCCACAGGTCCGAGGTCCCATCAATGAAGTATTTGAGCGGTGCGGCCATGTTGCCGAAGCGCGTCGGACTGCCGAGTGCCAGCCCCGCGCATTCGACCAAGTCCGCGCGCGTAGCGTAGGGCGGGCCGCTCTCCGGGATCTCCTCCGCGCTCGCCTCGCACACCGTCGAGACCGCAGGTACGGTCCGCAGCCGTGCCGCGCATCCCGGCACGCGCTCGACCCCGCGCGCCACGCACTGCGCCATGTGCGCGACGTTGCCGTAGCGGCTGTAGTAGAGGACCAGGACCTCCATCATACGAAGAAGGGCGTCACTGGATCCCGAGGACCTCGAGCACGCGCTCCGGCGGCCTGCCGATCACGGCCTTGTCGTCGACCACGACGATGGGGCGTTCGATGAGGATCGGATGGGCGATCAGGGCATCGAGGAGCGCTTCGCGGCCGACATTCGGATCGGCCAGACCGGCCTCGGCATAGACCGGCTCGGTCTTGCGCAGCAGCTCGCGCGGCCCGATCCCGAGGCGCTTGAGGAGTCGCTCCAGGGTCTTGCGGTCCGGTGGGGTCTTGAGATACTCGATGACTTCGGGCTCGATGCCCCGATCCTCCAAGAGCTTGAGCGCCGCGCGTGACTTGGAGCAGCGCGGGTTATGGTAGATGGTCACCTTCATGCACCTGCCCTCCGGCCGTTGGGGGGTGGCCATCTTAACACTGGATCCCGGAGCGCCGGACCCGGGGACAGGATCCGCAACGCCCCGTTACGGTGGTGCGGTGATCGCCCACCCCTGCATTGCCCGCCCCGCGCGACCACCAATGACCTGCACTCTGCAATCAAACGTGTGTTAGCCGGCGCAATTCATTCATCATTGTGCCGAGGGACAGTGCGATAACCTTGTTCGCAAGCGGAAACCCTTCCTGGCCCGAATAAACGATAAAGCGGTGCGTGGCACGGATGTCCTCACACCCTTGATGAAAGCCTTTCCCGACACGCGGTGTGGTCGAGCGCTTGATCTCCACCGCGATTCGGCGACGCGTTCCCTGTTCGATGACCAGATCGACCTCGGCGCCAGCGGAGGTGCGGTAGAACCATGGCGCAGCATCGTCGGGAAGCACCGTCAGGAGATTTTCGATGACGAACCCTTCCCAACTCGCACCGGCGCTGGGGTGTCCGAGTACGTCATCCAACGCGGAGAGGCCCAGCAGGCAATGCATGATGCCGCTGTCGCGGAGATAGACCTTCGGGGTCTTCACAAGGCGTTTGCCGATATTGCCGAACCACGGGCGCAACGTGCGCACGAGCAGCAGGTCTTCGAGCAATTCGGTGTAGCGTTTGACGGTATGGATCGACAGATCCAGGCTGGCCCCCAACTGCGTCATGTTCAATTGGCCGCCCTGTTGATGGGCCAGCATCGTCCATAGGCGACGCAGGGTGACGGCCGGAATGCGTGGGCCGTGTTGCGGAACTTCGCGTTCCAGATAGTTGCGGATGAAGGTCTGGCGCCACCGGAAGCTGGCCGTGGCGGTCATCCTCGCAATTATGCCAATCTATGACAGGATTACAAGGTTCACGCGGCATGTGTTGTGATGGCAGGTCCCCTCGACCCCCTCGGCGGACGCCGGTGCCCCTGGGTTCAAGGCAGGGACCCCTTGACACGCGAATGAGAAGCATTATCATTTGTAGCATGGGCAGGCCCGACAGACCCGTGCGGCGGTCAAGCTCCTGGAAAGGCGCGGGGACCCGCGAAACGGCGGCCCCGAAGCGGCGGCTGACGAGCCGCGATCTCCTGGCCGGCCATGACGAGGTCATCATCGAGCATGCCGGGCAGGAATACCACCTGCACCACACACGGACCGGGAAGCTGATCCTGACCAAGTAGTAACCTCTAGTCCAACGAGACGCCAGCCACCGCGTGCCCGACGGCACGAGGCAGCCAGCCCGGAACCTATGGGAGGCTGTCACGTGTCGAGAAGAGTCGCTGTGCCCGTCTTGATGTGGTCGATCTCAGCCGCCGGCGCGGAGGAGCCTCCGGTGGATGAGCCGGTCATCGAGCTCGAGGTGATCACGGTCACGGCCACCAAGACCGAGCGCTCGGCCTTCGAGATCCCGGCCTCGGTGAGCATTGTCGGGCTCGAGCGCATCGAATCGGAGCAGCCGCAGAGCCCGAGACCGCCAGCACCTCGGAAGCGGGCGTGCGCACGCGTTTCGATCATCTCTTGATGGAGGGCGACCGGTTGCGCCTCGAAGCCGCCTATTTCGATACCGACGCCCGGGACTTCATCGATCTCGAGGTGGATATCGTCGCGGGGACGACCCGCCCCGACAATATCCAGGATGCCGAGCTCCACGGTTTCGAGACCGAGCTCGGGTACGACGCCACCCGCTTCTTCGCGGCCCTGGGCTATTCGGAGACGCGGGGCAGGGATACGACGAGTAGCGCGCCACTCACGTCCGTCCCCCCGGACAAGCTCGTGGCGACACTCGGCCTGCGCCTACCCGAGCTTGGCCTCGTCTTCACCGGGCGCGGCCGTTTCGTCAAACGCCAGGACGAGGTGCCGGCCGGGGTTCCCGTAACCCCGGGCTATGGTGTTTGCGATCTCTATGCGAGCTGGTTGCCGGAGGCGGCGGGCTACTCGGGTCTGAGGGTCGATTTCGGGATCGATAACCTGACCGACAAGTCGTACCGCCGCCACCTCTCACTCATCGACGAGGCCGGGCGCAATTTCAAAGTCGCGGTCTCTTATCGGTATTAACGGGGAGGTGATCCCTGATGCGCGCACCGTCCACGACACCTTCGGTATTGATCAACGATCTGGAGCTATTGCACGCGGGGCTCGGGGTGCTCATGGCCCACTACCTCGATTGCCATGACGATGCGGTCCGCCCCTGCCTCGCACTCCGCATCAGCCGCCAGTTGCGGATCATCGCCGAGCACGAGGAGCTGCCCGACCGGGGCTTGCGGCCCCTCTACCGGACCATGGCGGCGCGCTGGCAGGTGCGTGCGATCCACGGGCTCCCGTGTCCGAGGCGGGCCGCGCATCAAACCCTGGAAGAAAACCTCTGGGAGGAGGCCGTATGAACGAAGTATTGTCGATGGGAAGACCCTGGGATCTCCGGCGTGCGCGCCCGCGAGGCCGCCCGGAAGCTCTGCACGAGCGAGACGGAGCTCGTGGCGAGCGCCTGCGGCACGAGCGCCGTGCGTCTCGATCCCAGTTTCGGCGCGCTGTCCAGGTGTTCGGGAAGCGCAAGCCGGGGCAAACGGAGTGCGCGGGTTGGCGGCCGATCGTCGAAGGCCTGTGCGGCGAGCAGCCGTCGGCCTGAGCCATGGCGGCCACACTCCCTCCCAAACGCCTGGCCCGAGCGGTCGCGAGCGGCGCTCGGCAATGGGGCGCGCGGCTCGGTGCGTTCCTGCTTGGCCTCTGGATCGCGTTGTTCGGATCGATGTGGGTGGGGGCGGAGACCGCCGCGACCGAGGGCCAAAGGATCGTCGCGGTCGGCGGCGAGCTGACGGAGATCGTCTACGCGCTCGGCGCCGAGGCGCGCCTGGTCGGGGTCGATACCACGAGCCGGTGGCCGGCCGCCGCCCGCGCGCTGCCCAAGGTCGGCTATATGCGGAATCTGTCCGCGGAGGGGGTCCTGTCTCTCGCCCCAACGCTGGTCCTTTGCACCACCCATGCGGGACCGCCCGTGATCCTCTCGCAACTCCGCGAGGCCGGTGTGCCGCTCTTGATCCTGCCCGCCGAGCCGAACGTGGCGGGGGCCGAGGCCAAGATCCGCGGCGTGGCAGGTGCCCTCGGCCTCGAGACTCAGGGCGAGGCTATGGTGCGGACGCTGCGAAGTCGTGTCGAGCGCGCCCTGGCGGGAATACCGGCGGGCGCGGGCCCGCGGGTGCTGTTCCTGATGGGCCTCCAGCAAGGCGCGCTCATCGCCGCGGGTGCGGGCACCTCGGCGCAGGCGATGATCGAGCTGGCCGGTGGTACTAATGCCTTGCGGGGCTTTTCGGGCTATCGCCCCATCTCTCCCGAGGCCCTGGCCCAGGCGCGGCCCGAGGTGCTCTTGGTCCCGGAGCACGCGCTCGGTGCTATGGGCGGTGCGGAGGGGATCCTGAGCCGGCCGGGCATCGAGGTGACTTGCGCGGGGCGCAACCGGCGGCTCGTGTTCATGGATGGTCTCTACCTCCTGGGCTTCGGGCCGCGCCTCGGGGAGGCCGTCACCGATCTCGCCCAAGCCCTGCGGGAGCCCTCGGCCTGCACGCCCAGTGCTCTCACGAACCACTCCGAGCGAGGCGCGCGTGGCGGTTAGCGCGGAGACCTTGGGGCCCTTTCCCGGCCAGAGCCAGGCGGTGCGGATAGGTGGATTGTTCGTGGGTCCACGCCGCCGGGCCGAAGGCATCCTCGTAGCGCTCGCGCTCGGGCTCGGGATCATCGTGCTCGGGGCGGTCGGGACCGGCGCCGTGCCGATCGCGCCGGCCAAGGCACTGGCCATCCTCATGGAGCCGATCGGGCTCCGGCTGCCCGTTGTCTACAGCGCTTCGGAGCGCATGGTGCTCCTCGATCTGCGCCTCCCGCGGGTAGTCCTGGGCGGCCTGGTCGGGGCCGCTCTCGCGGTCTCGGGGACCGCCTTGCAGGGGCTTTTCCGGAACCCGCTAGCCGATCCCGGCCTCCTCGGGATCGCGAGCGGCGCCGCCCTTTGCGCCGTGCTCGTCATCGTGCTCGGTGACGAGCTGGGCCTCGCGGGGCTCATGGGGCTCTATGCGCTGCCGATCGCGGCCTTCCTCGGCGGATCGGGCGTGACCATCGTCGTCTACCGCCTAGCCCAGGGGCAGGAGGGGACTTCGATCGCGGGGCTGTTGCTCGCCGGGATCGCGCTCAACGCACTGGCGGGAGCGGCCACCGGTCTCGTCATCTACTACGCCGACGACGACGAGCTCCACACGCTCACCTTCTGGGGCATGGGAAGCCTGGGCGGGGCTACCTGGCAAGCAGTCGGCGTGGCGCTGCCGTTCCTCGTGGCCGCGCTCGGGCTCCTGCCGCGTCTCGCCAGGGCCCTGAACGCGCTGCTCCTCGGCGAGGCCGAGGCCGCAGGGCTCGGCGTCGATGTCGAGCGCGTCAAGCGCCGCATCGTCCTGTGCATCGCGCTCGCCGTCGGGGCCTCGGTCGCGCTCACCGGGGTCATCGGTTTCGTCGGGCTCGTGGTGCCGCACGTCTTGCGGCTCCTGCTCGGCGCCGATCACCGTCATCTCCTACCCGGGACCGCCTTGCTCGGCGCGGCCCTCCTGGTCGGCGCGGATCTGGGCGCGCGCACGCTCATCGCACCCGCCGAGCTGCCCATCGGGATCCTGACCTCGCTCGTGGGCGGCCCGTTCCTTCTCTGGCTCCTCTGGCGCGAGCGCCGGGTGCGCGGGTGGGTGT
>JBQTJM010000389.1:0-3444 GCA_052387115.1 Gammaproteobacteria bacterium
AATACTTTCCTGACCGATCCCAGGCCACCGACCCGCGAGGACCCGTGGATCATCCGATATGTTCTCGCCGATCTCGACGGGACGCGGATGTCATCTTACAGCGCCTTTCATGCCCTTGAGCTATTGACGGACTGGTTCTATGACCGATTCAAGAGTGCCCCCAGTGTCAGCAACCAAGATGTCGTAAGCGATCTTGCGGCTCATGTTCATAGACACGCAAGCACAGAGACCTTGCTCCATTATCCAGAAGATACATTGCATGATGTAGCCAAGGCTTATGCCAAGGACAAAGCTCCCCACCTTGTATCACAGGTGCTGAGTGAACACTTTCTGGCATCGATCCCCGGGCTTCTAGAAGCTTGTGAGGAATCGTTCAGGCTTTTTCCTGGGGCGCAAGATTTTCTTATTCGCGCCCATGACACCAGAACCGCGTTCGGAATTTACACCGCCACGTGCCCGCAACATGCGGTCGACCGTATGATCAGGGCTGGAGAAAACCCGGAACTGGTACAGGAGATCTGGAGCCGCACCGGCCACTATCAAGAACTTGCCGGTCACTTCGACTGGGACAACCCCACTGCCGCACAACTCACCTTTGTCAATCTGTTGCGGCCCTACAAGGGTTGTAAGCCTTTCGTGGGGCCTCTTACGGCCGTTCATGAACAATATGAGCTTTCGCCTGATAGTATACTTATGATCGGTGAAGGCAGTACGGATATGGGCTGCGTGCTGGAGGATCCAAGTCATCTGGACGCGACTTCACGACTCTACGCGCACTTCGCCTTCCAACGGCAGGGAGCCACGATGACAGAACGCTATGCCGCCATCAATGATGTGCTGCGTGAAGGTCACCCGCTGGGTCTTGCCTGTTTTGAGAGGGACTATCCGCACGCAGAGAATCATCCGGGAGTCATCGTACTCGATCATGGGTTCGAAACCCTGTTGGGCATGGTTGCCAGTGGACTCATCGTGCTGAAGCCGACACCGCCTCCATTTCGCGACTCCGATCTGGCACAACATGCTTACCGCAGCAACGCTACCCCTCGCCGTCGCCGCCTTTGAAGGATCGATAGGTTCATTGCGCCGTGGGGCGTAGCCGGGTGCTCAAGAAGCTTGTGCGCGATGGTCGGGCTCAGGCGCCGCGCCAGGACCGTGTGGCTGCTCCCTTTTGGCCTTGGGGGCCCGGGATGGGGGTCGTCAACCCTTGGGTTCCACCCCGCAGTCGCCCAGCTCGATGCGCAGGAACGCCGCGTGTCCGGCGGAGCGCGCCACGAACTCGCGCTGCACGGCGTAGGCCTCGCGCTCGCGGCGGTTGTAGTCCTCGCACGCGGCCGGGTCGAACTTGCCGCTGAGATCCTGGAGATAGTGCACCATTTCGTGGACGATGATGCTGCGCACGAAGGGGGTGTCGTGATCGCGCAGGCGCTCGTCGATGTAGATGTGTCCGTCGTTGTCGTACCAGCCGAGCGCCGAGCATTTGCGGCCCCCGCAGGCGTGCATGACGAAGAAACCCTGCCCAACGTAGCGCAGCTCCGGCGGCGTCGGCGGTGCGGGGTAATGGGACAGGGTTACGGCCCAGCTCAGGAGCGCCGCGAGGACATCGGTGGAGTCCATATCGCTTCCTACCCGGGACCCCGCACCATGCGCCTGACTATCTGGCACGCTTTGCGCGGCGTCGCCCGACTACGATACCATTAGGCGATACCAAGAGGGGTGCCCGCGCCGCGAGATCGCGGGTCCCGTTCGTCCTTCGCCCCCGGAGTCCTTATGCAACCAGCCCGCCACAGCGATCTCCCTGGCACCGATCTCCTTGGCACCGAGCTCCCTGGCACCAGCCCCGAGAGGGCGAGTCCCGAGGCCGAATATCGTTCCGTGCTAGACCCCGCTCCGGGGCGGCGCCAGAGCGTCGGCGTCAAGGTGGGCGCCGTCACCATCGGGGGCGGCCACCCCATCGTGGTGCAGTCGATGACCAATACCGACACGGCCGACGCCCTCGCCACCGTGCGCCAGGTGCAGGCTCTGGCGACGGCGGGCTCGGAGCTGGTGCGCATCACGGTCAACACCGAGGAAGCAGCGCGCCAGGTCGGTCGGATCCGCGAGCTGCTCGATGCCGCGGGCTGCCGGGTCCCGCTGATCGGCGATTTTCATTACAACGGCCATCTCCTGCTCACCCGCTATCCGGACTGTGCCGAGGGCCTGGCGAAATACCGCATCAACCCCGGCAATGTCGGTTTCAAGCACAAGCGCGACAGCCAGTTCGCAACCATGATAGAAACCGCCATCCGCTATGACCGGCCGGTGCGCATCGGCGTCAACTGGGGCAGTCTGGACGGCGAGCTCCTGACGCGCATGATGGACGACAACGCCCGTCTAAGCGAGCCCAGAGACGCGCGCGCGGTGACCCGCGAGGCCTTGATCGTCTCGGCCCTGGAAAGCGCCCGGCGTGCCGAGGCGATCGGCCTCGCCCGCGACCATATCGTTCTGTCCTGCAAGGTGAGCGGGGTGCAGGACCTCATCGCCGTCTATGCCGATCTAAGCGCGCGTTGCGATTACGCCCTGCATCTCGGCCTCACCGAGGCCGGCATGGGATCGAAGGGGATCGTGGCCTCGGCGGCCGGGCTCGCGATCTTGTTGCAGCAGGGGATCGGGGACACGATCCGTATCTCGCTGACCCCGGAGCCCGGCGGGGATCGGACCACGGAGGTGATCGTGGCCCAGGAGATCCTCCAGACCATGGGTTTCCGATCGTTCACCCCGCTCGTGACCGCCTGTCCCGGCTGCGGCCGGACCACGAGCACCGTGTTCCAGGAGTTGGCCGACAAGATCCAGTCCTTCGTCCGCAGCCAGATGCCGATCTGGCGCGAGCGCTACACCGGGGTCGAGGACATGAGCCTGGCGGTCATGGGCTGCGTAGTCAACGGGCCGGGGGAGAGCAAGCACGCCGACATCGGGATCAGCCTGCCCGGCACCGGCGAGGTGCCCGCGGCCCCGGTTTTCATCGATGGCGAGAAGGCCATGACCCTGCGCGGGGAAGGCATCGCGGAGGAGTTTCAGCGCATCGTGGAGGAGTACGTCGAGCGCCGCTACGCGCGCAGGGCATGAGCCCCTCATGAAACCCTAAGAGCTTGTGAAAAAATCGTCGCGAGCAAAGGGAGGTCGCGTTGCATCCTCGGCGCGCCAAGCAAGGCCACTCCCTGGCCCTGGCTTCCCGCCGGAGCGCAGGACCGTTTCGCCGGGAGCGAAACGGAGCTTTAGCCCCGAAGGGGCGAGTCTCACGGATGAGACGAGCAACCGGAGTGTATGTTGAAATACATGAGGATTCCGAGCACCGCCGGGAAGCCAGGGCCAGGGAGTGGCCGTGCTTGGCGCACCGAGGATGTAACGCGAGACCGAGCGCAGTAGGTTTTTTCTCAACCTCTGAGGGGAAATGTGTCAGATTGATAT
>JBQTJM010000390.1:0-28797 GCA_052387115.1 Gammaproteobacteria bacterium
TGCGCTCGGGATCTCGCGCTGCATCCTCGGCGCGCCAAACAGGGCCACTCCTTGGCCCTGGCTTCCCGGCGGTGCTCGGAATCCTCATGTATTTCAACATACACTCCGGTTCCTGTGCTCCGGCGGACCGCGACCTCCCTTCGCTCGCGACGATTTTTTCACAAGCTCTCAGGGTGCGGCAAGCGGCGTCGCGCCTCGCTCAACAGCAGCCCTGCCATCGGGCACCCGCGAGTCCCTACGGCCCGGCATAGCGGCGTCGCGCCTCGCTCAACACCAGGAACACCCACGGCCAGAGGAGCATGCTGGTCGGGACCGGCAGCCAGTAATAGCCCGGGTCCGCCTCGAGACCCCGGATCCCCCGGACCCACCACGTCAGGAGCGCATTGACGGAGATCATGAGCCCCACCCACAGCGCCTGCTGCACCACCGGGAAGAGGCGCAGACGCCGGTAGTTCTTGACGGTCACATAGGCCGCGATGGCGAGCGCCGCGGCGTTCTGACCGAGCGGCGTGCCGTGCAGCGCGTCCAAGAGCAAACCGATGAGCCATCCGGTCCCCACCCCGACGCGCTCCGGGAGCGCCATGCACCAGTACACGAGCACCATCGCCACCCAGGCGGGGCGCCAGGCAGCGGCCCATTCCGGGAGCGGGAGGACCGCGAGGAACAGGGCCAGGAAGAAGGTCGCGGCGATGATGAGAACGCCGTCGACACCGGGCGCGCTCATCGCTGCACGACGCGCTCTCCGGGCGGCGTCCCGGGCTGCCGGTCCGGCTCCGTGGTCCACACCAGCAATACCTCGCGGATCTGGCTGAGCTTGGCGCTGGTCTGTGCGCGGATGCGGGCGAAGGGCTCGTTGGGGTCGAGGGCGACCTCCCCCACCGCGCCGACCGGATAGCCAGCCGGGAAGCGCCCGTCCATCCCCGAGGTCACGATGAGATCACCCAGCTTCACGTCGGCGTTCGGTGCCACATAGGCCAGATCCAGGGCGTCCCCGGCCCCCGTACCGGCGGCCACCGCGCGCACCCCACTGCGCACCACCTGCACCGGCAAGGCGTGGCTGCTATCGGTGATGAGCAGCGCCGTCGAGGAGATGGGGTTGACGTGGGCCACCTGACCGACCACCCCGTTGCCGTCGATGATCGGCTGGCCGCGATAGACGCCGTGCCGGCTGCCCTTGTTGAGGAGCATCTCGCGGGTGGGAGAGCCGAGCTCCATGGCCACGACATCCGCCGCCAGCACGCGGTCGCCCAGCTCGACCGAAGATTCCAGCAACACCCGCAAGCGCAGGTTCTCGGCTTCGAGCGCGGCGTAGCGCTGGGAGCGCGTCTTCAGCCACAGGTTCTGGCGGCGCAGGCGGCGGTTCTCATCCGTGAGCGACCGGCGCGTCACCACCGACTCCGACGACCAGTCGGCCAAGATGGCCGGCAGGTGCACGAGGTAGCGCAGCGGATACACCACCACCGACAGGATCGAGCGCACCGGCTCGAGCCGCTCATAGCGGTGGTCGAGGGTCATGAGCAGGAGCGAGGCGAGGAGCAAGGCCGTGAGCCTGAAACCCAGCGCCGGGCCCTCACGAAACAAGGTCTTCATTGCCGATCTCCGCGTGCATAAGCCACGCCCCTGCCCCTAACTTTATACATATTCCCGCCCGTTACCGACTCGTCGCATGCCCTACTCGAGCGACAGCACCTCCGGGCCCAGCTCATCGATCAATTCCAGCACGCGCCCGCCGCCGCGTGCCACACAGGTCAACGGGTCTTCGGCGACGATCACCGGGATCCCGGTCTCTTCCTGCAAGAGCCGATCGATGTCGCGCAACAGCGCCCCGCCACCCGTCAATACCATGCCGCGCTCCGACACATCGGCGGCCAGCTCCGGGGGCGTCTTTTCGAGGGCGGTCTTGACCGCGGTGATGATCCCCGACAACGGCTCCTGTATGGCCTCCAGGATCTCATTGCTGTTCAGGGTGAAGCTGCGCGGCAGGCCCTCCGCCAGATTGCGGCCGCGCACCTCGATCTCGCGGACCTCGTTGCCTGGATAGGCGCAGCCGATGGTGTGCTTGATGCGCTCGGCGGTGGCCTCGCCGATCAAGGTGCCGTAATTGCGCCGCACGTAGTTGATGATGGCGTCGTCGAGCCTGTCGCCGCCGATGCGGACCGAGTCCGCGTAGACGATCCCGTTGAGCGAGATGATCGCCACCTCCGAGGTCCCGCCGCCCATATCGAGGACCATGGAGCCGCTCGCGTCGCTGACCGGGAGTCCCGCCCCGATGGCCGCCGCCAGCGGCTCTTCGATGATATAAACGCCGCGCGCCCCGGCGCCCGCGGCCGATTCGCGGATGGCCCGGCGCTCCACCTGCGTCGAACCGGAGGGCACACCCACCAGCACCCGCGGGCTCGGTTTCAGGAACCGGTTGCCGTGCACCTTGTGGATGAAGTACTGGAGCATCTTCTCCGTCACCGTGAAGTCGGCGATCACCCCATCCTTGAGCGGGCGCATGGCCGTGATGTTGCTGGGCGTGCGCCCCAACATGCGTTTGGCCTCGGTGCCGACGGCGGCGATGCTCTGGTGGTTGGAGTGGTTCGACCCCTTGCGGATCGCGACCACCGAGGGCTCGTTCAGCACGATCCCCTTGCCGCGCACATAGATGAGCGTATTCGCGGTCCCGAGATCGATTGAAAGGTCGTTGGAAAAAAGGCCACGCAAGCGACTGAACATAATAAAATAATAACCTAAATTCTTGAGGGATCCAGGTGCCGGTCGGGGGCCGGCCCGCGGAGCGCGTGTGCGCCTGTCAAACCCGTGGGCCGGCCGTGGGCCTGGAAGGCTGGTATGGGATGGTTCGCCGACCGGGCGCGGACGACTCTTGCCGCGAGTAGGCGATCGGCTCCGCCGCCGGTGCGGCCAGGTTCTTCGGGGCGGGGAAGCTCACGAGAAGGACGCGACCCTTTGGGCTGGGCGGGGGGTTTGCTGCGGTGCCACTCTAGCAGCGGGTCGCTATCAGGGCAAGCAGGTTCCCGACCGCGCCCGGGATCCGATTATCGAGGGTATAATCTTCGGGATCCGTCCCCGCGCTAGCCGCCCGACATGTCCATCGATCACGCCGCCGTCCAAAAGATCGCCTGGCTCGCGAGGCTGAAACTGGCCGAACACGATGTCCCGGAGGTTGCGCGCCAGCTCTCCGGGATCCTCGAGCTCGTCGATCAGATGAACCGGGTCGACACGAGCGGCATCGAGGCCCTCGCACACCCGCTCGAGCTGGCGCTCAGGATCCGGGAGGACGTCGTGACCGAGACCGATCGGCGCGAGGCATTCCAGACCGGGGCGCCCGAGGTGGCGGCAGGACTGTACCTGGTGCCCAAGGTCATCGGCTAGTTTTTATATTCTATTTTTTCAATATTCTATTTATCACTTCGGGCCCCGCATGCACGACCTGACGCTCGCCGAGCTGTCGGCGGCCCTGTACCGCGGCGCGACCACGAGCGAGGGGCTGACCCGCCATTTCCTGGCCCGCATCGAGCGCCTCGACCCCGCCCTCAACAGCTTCGTCACCGTGACCGCGGAGCGCGCCCTCGAGCAAGCGCGGGCCGCGGATGCCGCACGCCGCCGCGGCCAGGCCGGGCCGCTGACCGGTATCCCCATGGCCCATAAGGACATCTTCTGCACCGAGGGGGTCAAGACCAGCTGTGGCTCGAAGATGTTGGATAGGTTCATCTCGCCCTACGACGCGACGGTGGTCGAGCGCCTGCAGGCCGCGGGCATGGTGATGCTCGGGAAGACCAACATGGACGAGTTCGCCATGGGTTCCTCCAGCGAGACCAGCTTCTATGGCCCGGTGCGCAACCCCTGGGACCGCGAGCGGGTGCCGGGGGGCTCCTCGGGCGGGTCTGCGTGCGCGGTGGCCGCACGCCTCGCCCCGGCTGCCACCGGCACCGACACCGGCGGCTCCATCCGCCAGCCGGCCTCCTTATGCGGAGTGACCGGGTTCAAGCCGACCTATGGCCGTGTGTCCCGCTATGGCATGGTGGCCTTCGCGTCCAGCCTCGACCAGGGCGGCCCCCTCACCCAGACAGCAGAGGACGCGGCGCTCCTATTGAACGCCATGACCGGCTTCGACGCGCGCGATTCCACCTCCGCCGAGCGTCCCGACGAGGACTACACCGCCGGTCTCGACGCCCCGCTAAGCGGGCTCCGGATCGGTCTGCCCAGGGAGTTCTTCGGTGCCGGGCTCGATCCCGGCGTCGCCCGGGTCATCGAGGCCGCGATCAAAGAGCTCGAAGCACTGGGCGCACGGGTGATCGAGATCGAGCTGCCGAACACCTCTCTCTCGATCCCGGTCTATTACGTCGTTGCCCCGGCGGAATGCTCCTCGAACCTCGCGCGCTTCGATGGAGTACGCTACGGTTACCGTTGCGCCGCGCCGGCCGATCTCCACGACCTCTACTGCCGCTCGCGCGGCGAGGGTTTCGGGGCCGAGGTGAAGCGCCGCATCATGATCGGGACCTATGCCCTTTCGGCCGGCTACTACGATGCCTATTACCTCAAGGCCCAGCAGATCCGACGCCTCATCGGCGACGATTATAGGCGCGCCTTCGAGCGCGTCGATGTCATCATGGGGCCGACCTCGCCCAGCGTGGCCTTCAAGCTCGGGGAGAAGACCGGCGACCCGATCACGATGTACCTCTCGGATATCTACACGATCTCGGTCAACCTGGCCGGCCTGCCCGGGATGTCCATCCCGGCCGGCTTCGCGGAGGGGCTGCCGGTCGGCCTGCAGCTCATCGGCGAGCACTTCGGCGAGGCGCGGCTCCTCAACATCGCCCATCGCTATCAGCAGGCGACCGACTGGCACCGGCGCGCCCCGCCGGACATCGGCTAGGACCGGTGGACGCGAGCGTGACTGACAAACGCTGGGAACCGGTCATCGGGCTGGAGATCCATGCCCAGCTCGCGACCCGCAGCAAGATCTTCTCGGGTGCCTCGACCGCCTACGGCGCCCCGCCCAACACCCAGGCCTGCGCCGTGGACCTCGGGCTGCCCGGCGTCCTACCGGTCTTGAACCGGGAGGCGGTGCGCATGGCGGTCCGGTTCGGGCTCGCGATCGAGGCCCGGGTGAGCCGCCGCTCGGTGTTCGCGCGCAAAAACTATTTCTACCCGGACCTCCCGAAGGGCTATCAGATCAGCCAGTATGAGCTGCCCATCGTGGCCGAAGGCCACACCGAGATCACGCTCGAGGACGGGGGCACCAAGCGCGTCGGCATCACTCGCGCCCACCTCGAGGAGGACGCCGGCAAGTCCTTGCACGAGGACTTCCACGGCAGGTCCGGCATCGATCTCAACCGCGCCGGGACCCCGCTCCTCGAGATCGTCTCCGAGCCCGATCTGCGCTCGGCCAGGGAGGCGGTGGCCTATATGCGCAAGATCCACACGCTGGTCCGCTACCTCGGGATCTGCGACGGCAACATGCAGGAAGGCTCGTTCCGCTGCGACGCCAACGTCTCGGTGCGAAGATCGGGAGAGGCGCGCCTCGGGACGCGCGCCGAGGTCAAGAACCTCAACTCCTTCCGCTTCGTCGAACGCGCTATCAATCACGAGATCGAACGCCAGATAGCGCTTCTCGAAGCGGGCGGCACCGTGGTCTTGCAGACGCGACTCTACGATCCCGATCGCAACGAGACCCGCCCCATGCGCGAAAAGGAGGAGGCCAACGATTACCGCTACTTCCCCGACCCGGACTTGCTCCCCCTGGTGCTCTCGGAAGAGCTCATCGAGGCGCTGCGGGCAGACCTCCCCGAGCTTCCCGATGCCAAGCGCCAGCGCTTTATCGCCCAATACGTGCTCCCGGCCTATGACGCCGCGGTGCTGTGCGCGAGCCGCGAGCTCGCCGACTATTACGAGGCCGCCGTCGCGGCGAGCGGCGGGCAGGCCAAACCCTGCGCCAACTGGGTCATGGTCGAGGTCCTGGGCGCCTTGAACCGCGAGGGAAAGGAGATCGGCCAGTGCCCGATCAGTCCGACCATGCTCGGGGGGCTCGTGCGCCGCATCACCGATGGCACCATCTCGGGCAAGATCGCCAAAGAGGTCTTCGAGGCCATGTGGCAGGGCCGAGGCGATGCCGACGCCGTGATCGAGACCCGCGGCCTCAAGCAGATCTCCGACGAAGGCGCGATCGCCACGCTCATCGACGAGGTCCTCCGCGACAACCCGAGCCAGGTCGAGCAGTACCGCCAGGGCAAGGAACAGGTGCTCGCCTTCTTCGTCGGCCAGGTCATGAAGAAGTCCCGCGGCAAGGCCAACCCGCAGCGGTTGAATGCGCTGTTGCGGGAAAAGCTCGGAGTTTGCGAATAACTTCACCGGGGCGCCCGACCTTGTCGGCGAAGCCTTCACCACCCCGCATCCGTGCCCGGGCACGAGCGCACTTCAACCGGGCGGCACACCGGTAGCGTTGTTGCTCGAAACTAACAAGAGGATGTTCTCCGTCTATACTGGCCACGACCACAAATCTCCTCCTTAAATCCCCTCTCCGTCCGGTAGAGGGCTAGGGTGAAGGGATCAAGAAAGGACAATTCTGACCGTGCGTCGTTTAGCTTTGGAGCGACAGTGCCGGGCTCGGGATGTATCCGATCATTTCAATCGAAGACGATGCCCCCGAGCTTCCGGAGCAGCTGGGGACCAAACGGAAGTTCTGGTTGCATATCGGGGAACAGCGTTACCTGTTCAAGATCGGGAGGCCGGGAACCGGGGAAAACTGGGCAGAGAAGGTTGCCGCGGAGCTTTGCACACTGCTTGGCCTACCTCATGCCTACTACGAACTTGCGGTCTGGAAGCACGAAAAGGGCGTGCTCTCGCCCGCCTTCGTACCTCGGGATGGCCGCCTTATCATGGGCAACGAACTGCTTGCGGGGATCCATACGGACTATCCGGCTCACCAAATCCGCCGGGTCAGGGACTATACCCTGGGGCGCATCCAAGCCCTGTTGAGCCTGGACGAAATCCGGCTACCATTGGAGTGGGAGCCGCCGGATGCGTCCATTCGCAGTGCCTTCGATGTGTTCATCGGCTATTTGTTGCTGGATGCCTGGATCGCGAACCAGGATCGGCACCACGAAAACTGGGGTATGATCAACTATCAGGGCTGCATCCATCTAGCGCCGTCGTACGACCATGCAGCCTCCCTGGGCCAGAACGAGACCGACGAAGCTCGCAGGGAGAGGCTGACGACCCATGATCGCGGACGCCACATCAGCCGCTATGTGCAAAAGGCGCGCTCCGCAATCTATGCCAAGAAGACGGACACTACGCCTCTTGCGACTATCGAGGCCTTTCAATTCGCGGCCAGAAAGCGACCGCCAGCGGCAAGGTGTTGGCTAGACAGATTGCACGCGATTACCTCCGACGACTGCCAGGGCATTTTTGGCCAGATACCTGCTACGGAGATCAGCGAGACGGCGGCGCGTTTTGCCTTAGCCATGCTGGAACTGAATCAGAGCCGACTACTCCACGGGGAACTCAAGCCATGAAAGCGCTCTATATCGCCTGGCAGGACCCGAACAACCGTAGCTGGCACAGTGTGGGCCGCCTGACTTACGACCAGGGGTACTACCGGTTCGTTTATACCCGTGGCGCGCTGGCCTCGCCGCGATTCACCTATTTGGGGCGGATGCACGACCTGCGAAAGCATTACGTGTCGGAGACCTTGTTCCCACTGTTCTCCAATAGGCTACTCGACAGCTCGCGCCCCGAGTACCCGGATTACGTCCAATGGCTCGGTGTGGAAGCGGGGGCCGATTCGATGCAGCTTCTGGCTCGCTCCGGCGGGAAACGGGCTACCGATCAGCTCTGCGTCTACGCACATCCCGAGCCGAACGCAAGGGGCGAGATCGAGCTGTTTTTCTTCAGTCACGGCTTGCGGTACCTTGGCGAGAGGGAACGACAACGCATCGATCAACTGAAAACTGCGGACCGCCTACGACTGAGGCGGGAAGACGATAACACCCATGACCGATACGCGCTCGTGCTGCAAACCGAAGAGTCCCTCAAGGTGGGTTATTGTCCCCGCTATCTAAACCAGGATCTGCGGCACGTGATGGAGATCACCGAAGTCAAGCTGACGGTCGAACGGGTCAACCCAGAGGCGCCCCTGCAATTCCGGTTGCTCTGCAGGGCCGTGTTCATTCCACCACCGGGCTTTGAGTTGTTCGCTTCAGATGCCTATAAACCCTTGGCGGGCGCGGCAATGGCCGCGTGATGGTTGACGAGAAGAAAGGAGGCGCTACGCACGCCTGCGGAACGGGAGTACCGCTCCATAGCCAACATGGCGAAAGTAATGATCCGGGACTATTGCGGGCGCCACGGCATCATGATCCAGGAACAGCAGGCGCTGTTTCCCGAGGACGACCGTAAGCCGCAACCGCCTGAACGATAAGAAGCCCCCCGTGGCCCTCAAAAAATCTGAGCTTTATTCGTCCCTGTGGCAATCCTGCGACGAGCTGCGCGGCGGCATGGACGCCTCGCAGTACAAGGACTACGTGCTCACGCTGCTGTTCGTCAAATACGTCTCGGACAAGTACGCCGGCCAGAAGGACCCGATGCTCACCGTCCCCAAGGGCGGCGGCTTCGCCGATATGGTGGCGGCCAAGGGCGACAAGGAGATCGGCGACAAGATCAACAAGATCATAGGCCGGCTGGCCGACGCCAACGACAGCCTGAAGGGCGCGATCAACGTCGCCGACTTCAACGACGAGGAAAAGCTTGGCCGGGGCAAGGAGATGGTGGACCGGCTCACCAAGCTGGTCGCCATCTTCGAGGGGCTGGATTTCGGCCGCAACCGGGCCGAGGGCGACGATCTGCTGGGCGACGCCTACGAGTACCTGATGCGGCACTTCGCCACCGAGTCGGGCAAGAGCAAGGGGCAGTTCTACACCCCGGCCGAAGTCTCCCGAGTCATGGCGCAGGTGATCGACCTGGACAAAGCTAAGCGTGCGGACCAGAGCATCTACGACCCCACGTGCGGCTCGGGGTCGCTGCTGCTCAAGGCCCACGACGAAGCCAAAAGCCGCACCGGCCGCGACCTCGCCCTCTACGGGCAGGAGATGGACAACGCCACCTCCGCCCTGGCGCGCATGAACACGGTGCTGCACGACTGCCCCACGGCGGAGATCTGGCAGGCCAACACGCTGGCCGCGCCGCACTTCAAGAACCTGGACAGCCGGCTTAAGACCTTCGACTTCGTGGTGGCCAACTTCCCGTTCTCGAACAAGGCGTGGAGCAACGGTATCGACCCGGCCAACGACCCCTACGGCCGCTTCCAATACGGCATCCCGCCCAAGAAGAACGGCGACTACGCCTTCCTGCTGCACATCCTGGCGAGCCTCAAGAGCACCGGCAAGGGCGCGGTGATTCATCCCCACGGCGTGCTGTTCCGGGGTGGCGCCGAGGCCGTCATCCGCAGGCGCATCGTCCGACAGGGCTTCATCAAGGGCATTCTTGGGCTGCCCGCCAACCTCTTCTACGGCACCGGCATCCCCGCCTGCATCCTGGTGCTGGACAAGGAAGGCGCTGCGGGCCGGCGCGGCATCTTCATGATCGACGCCAGCAAGGGCTACATCAAGGATGGCAACAAGAACCGCCTGCGCGCCCAGGACATCCACAAGATCGTGGACACCTTCACCCGGCAGGTGGAGATCGCCAAGTACTCGCGCCTGGTGCCACTGGCCGAGATCGAGGCCAACGACTTCAACCTCAACCTGCCGCGTTACATCGACTCGACCTCCCCCGAAGACCTGCAGGACATCGACGCGCACCTGAAAGGCGGTATCCCCAAGCGCGACATCGACGGCCTCACCGCCTACTGGCAGGTGCTGCCGTCCGTGCGCCGTCAACTCTTCACGCACGCCGACCGCCCCGGCTACAGCCGGCTGAAGATCGAGGCCGGCCAGATCAAGGCCATCATCTTCGGCCATCCCGAGTTCACCGCCTTCAACCGGCAGGTCAGCGCGCTGTTCGAGAAGTGGAAGGCGGCCAGCACGCCGCTGCTCACCGGCATCCAGGTGGGCGACCGCCCCAAGGCGCTGATCGAAACTATCTCCGAGCGCCTGCTGGAAACCTTCCGCCCTGCGCCGCTGATCGACCCCTACGACGTTTATCAGCACCTGATGGACTATTGGGCTGATACGATGCAGGACGACGCTTGGCAGATCGCGCTGGAAGGGTGGAAGGCCGTGCTGGAGCGCAAGCCCAACACCGATCTGATCCCCGAGGCGCTGATCGTCGCCCGCTACTTTTCCGCCGAGCAGGCCGCCATTGAAAACCTCGAAGCCGGGCGCGACGCTATCAGTCGCCAGATGGAAGAGATGGCCGAAGAGCACGGTGGCGAGGACGGGCTGCTTGCGGAGGCGAAGACTGACAAGAGCAAGCTCACCGCCAAGAGCGTCAAGGACCGCCTCAAGGAAATCAAAGCCGACAAGGACGCCGACGACGAGCGCAAGGCGTTGGAGCAGTACCACGCGCTGATCGAGCAGGAAGCCGCCGCAAGCAAGAGGGTAAAGGACGCGCAGAAGGCGCTCGATGCCAAGGTTGTTGCGAAGTACGGCCAACTCCGCGAAGCCGAGATCAAGGCGCTGGTGGTCGAGGACAAATGGCTCGCCGCGCTCGATGCCGCTATTCACGGCGAGATGGACCGCATCAGCCAGGCGCTCACCCGGCGCGTGAAGGAGTTGGCCGAACGCTACGAAACCCCGCTGCTGCAGATGGTGAGCCGCGTGGCCGAGTTGGAGGCCAAGGTGAACCGCCACCTGGAGCGGATGGGGTTCTCATGGAAGTGAGGCCCGGCTACAAGCAGACCGAGGTGGGGGTACTTCCGGTGGATTGGCAAGTCGTGGCGGTTGGCGACGAGTTCTTTCTCCAGCTGGGAAAGATGCTCGATTCTGAGAAGAACGTTGGAGTGTCGAAGCCCTTCTTGGGCAACCGCGCTGTTCAATGGGGGCGGTTTGATCTAAGTGACATTGGCGTTGTTAAGCTGGCACCTTCCGATCTCCAGCGGTTCAGGCTTCGAGACGGCGATCTGCTTGTCTGCGAGGGAGGAGAGATCGGTCGTTGTGCGATTTGGAATGAAGCTATTGAGGAGTGCTACTACCAGAAGGCGTTGCACCGCCTAAGGCCGAAACGCGGCTACAACGTTGCGCTGATGCTCAATGTTCTTCGGCGGTTGGCATCGACTGGGTTTCTGCTGAACTTTGTCACGCAAACAAGCATCGCCCACCTTCCGAAGGACAAGTTCGAGACAGTCCCCATCCCAGTCCCGCCCACCAAGGCCGAACAAGAAGCCATCGCCGAGGCGTTGAGCGATGCGGATGCCTTCATCGAGTCCCTGGAGCAACTCATCGCCAAGAAGTGCGACCTCAAACAGGCCGCCATGCAGCAACTCCTCCCCGGCCAGACCCGCCTGCCGGGGTTCAGCGGGGAGTGGGAGGTGAAGAGGTTGGCAAACTTGGCTCAGATCGTTAGCGGCGGAACGCCAAAGACATCCAATCCGACATACTGGAATGGCACCGTAAAGTGGTGCACCCCGACCGACATCACAGGCTGCTCAGGCAAGTATCTCGCTGAAACCGAGCGCTCGATTACCCGCGAGGGTTTGGCAAGCTGCTCTGCTCAGCTATTGCCCGCTGGTACGCTGCTGTTATGCAGCCGGGCAACCATCGGCGAGTTGAAGATTGCTGCGACAGAGGTGTGTACTAATCAAGGATTCAAGTCGCTGATCTGCAATCGAGATGTGAGTAACGAGTTTCTTTATTACAAGCTGTTGACCATGAAGTCGCAGATGATAGAGAGAGCAATTGGCTCCACCTTCCTGGAAATTTCAAAGAGGGACACCGCCGCTCTTGAAGTTTCCCTTCCAGAACTTGGCGAACAAACCGCCATCGCCACCGTCCTCTCCGACATGGACGCCGAGATCGCCGCGCTCGAAGCCCGCCGTGACAAGACCCGTCTCCTCAAGCAGGGGATGATGCAGGAGCTGCTCACGGGGAGGATTCGCCTGGTATGAGCACCGTTGGGCAGATCGAGAAGAAGACCCAGGCGCGCGTGGTGGCGCTGTTCCGCGATCGGCTGGGCTACGACTACCTCGGAGACTGGATCGACCGCGCGGGCTTCGAGGGCAAGGGCAACCGTAACATCGAGCCGGAGCTGTTGGCTGCCTGGCTGAAGAAGCAGGGCGTGCGCGCGACTCTCATCAACCGCGCCCTGCATGAGCTGGAGAAAGCGGCAGGCGACACTAGCAAAAGCCTCTACGACCGCAACCGCGCGGTGTACGACATGCTGCGCTACGGCGTGAAGGTGCGACCCGAGGCGGGCGAGAACACCGTCACCGTCTGGCTGATCGACTGGAAGGATCCGGCGAACAACCACTTCGCCATCGCCGAGGAGGTGACCGTCAAAGGAGCCGATGCCAAGGCCAGCACCAAGCGCCCGGACGTGGTGGTGTACGTGAACGGCATCGCGCTCGCCGTGCTGGAGCTGAAGCGCTCGACGGTATCGGTGAGCGAAGGCATCCGCCAGAGCCTCGATAACCAGAAGAAGGAATTCATTCAGCCTTTCTGTTCCACAATGCAGTGGGTGATGGCGTGCAACGACAGCCAGGGGCTGCGCTACGCTACCATCGAGACGCCGGAGAAGCATTACCTCAAGTGGGTGGAGGACAGCGGCGCCTATGCCGGCGAGCCGAACCTGCTGGACCGGCACCTGCTGCAGGTGTGCGAGAAAGCGCGATTCCTCGAACTGATCCACGACTTCGTGGTGTTCGACGCGGGCATCAAGAAACTCTGCCGCCAGAACCAGTATTTTGGTGTGAAGGCGGCGCAGGAGTTCATCCGCAGGCGCGAGGGCGGCATCATCTGGCACACCCAGGGCAGCGGCAAGTCGCTGATCATGGTTTGGCTCGCGAAGTGGATACGCGAGAATCGCCCCGCGGCACGGATGCTGATGATCACCGACCGCACCGAGCTGGACGAGCAGATCGAGAAGGTGTTTCTCGGCGTCAACGAGGCCATCTACCGCACCGGAAGCGGCGCGGACCTGATCGACAAGCTTAACCGCACGGACGAATCACTGCTTTGCTCGCTGGTCCACAAATTCGGCGGCAAGGGCAACGATGGGCAGGAAGGCGACGAAGGCACGAAGGCATTCATCGAGGCGATCCAGAAGCTGCCGCCGGGCTTCAGCGCCAAGGGCGACATCTACGTATTCGTGGACGAGTGCCACCGCACCCAGTCGGGCGATCTGCACCGGGCGATGAAGGCGCTGCTGCCCAATGCGATCTTCATCGGCTTTACCGGTACGCCGCTCTTGAAGGCCGACAAGCAGAAGAGCATCGAGGTGTTCGGTCGCTACATCCACACCTACAAGTTCGACCAGGCGGTGCGCGAGGGCGTGGTGCTAGACCTACGCTACGAGGCGCGCGACATCGACCAGTCCATCACCTCGCAGAAGAAGATCGACGAGTGGTTCGAGGCCAAGACCCGCGGCCTCAACGATCTGGCCAAGGCGCAGTTGAAGAAAAAGTGGGGCACGATGCAGCGGGTGTTGTCCAGCCAGTCGCGGTTGGAGAAGATCGTCGCCGACATCCTGCTCGACATGGCGACCCGCCCGCGCCTCGCGGACGGCCACGGCAACGCCATGCTGGTGGCAGGCAGCATCTACGAGGCGTGCAAGTTCCATGAGCTCTTCGCCAGGACGGAACTCAAGGGCAAGTGCGCCATCGTCACCAGCTATTCGCCCACGGTGGCCGATGCCAAGGGCGAGACTACCGGCGCGGGCGAGACCGACAACCTGTTCAAGTACGCCGTGTATCGCCAGATGCTCGCCGATTGGTTCGACGAGCCGGCGGACACCGCCATCAACAAGGCTTCGATGTTCGAGCAGGAGGCGAAGAAGCGATTCGTCGAGCAACCGGGGCAGATGAAGCTCCTGATCGTGGTGGACCAGCTCCTCACCGGCTTCGATGCGCCACCGGCCACCTACCTCTACATCGACAAGCCGATGCGCGACCACGGCCTGTTCCAGGCCATCTGCCGCGTCAATCGTCTGGACGGCGAGGACAAGGAATACGGCACCATCATCGACTACAAGGACCTGTTCAAGCCCCTGGAGGGCGCGGTGGCCGACTACACCAGCGGTGCGTTCGATGCCTACGACAAAGAGGACGTGAATGGCCTGTTGGAAAACCGGCTGCAGAAGGCGCGTGAGGATCTGGAAGAGGCCCGCGAGGCGGTAAGGGCGCTGTGTGAGCCGGTGGAGCAGCCGAAGGACTCGGCCGCCTACCTGCACTACTTCTGCGCCCAGGACTCGGGCAACGCCGAACAGCTCAAGGACAACGAGCCGAAGCGGCTCAAGCTCTACAAGTACACCGCCACCTTGCTGCGCGCCTTCGCTAGCCTGGCCAATGAGCTCGCCGAGGCCGGTTACGCACCGGACGAGATCGAGAGGATCACGGCCGAGGTGGGTCATTACAGCAAGGTGCGCGATGAGGTGAGGCTCGCGAGCGGTGACTATATCGATCTCAAGGCTTACGAGCCGGCCATGCGCTACCTGATCGACACCTACATCCGCGCGGAGGACAGCGAAAAGATTTCGGCTTTCGACGACATGAGCTTGATCCAGCTCATCGTCGAGCGCGGGCCGGATGCCGTGAACGCCTTGCCCAAGGGCATCAAGAAGAGTGAGGACGCGGTCGCCGAGACCATCGAGAACAATGTCCGCAGGCTCATCATCAACGAGTCGCCGGTGGACCCGGCTTACTACGAGAGGATGTCCAAGCTGCTGGATGCCCTGATCGAGCAGCGGCGCAAGGGGGTGGTGAGTTACAAGGACTATCTGGACAAGATCGCCAGGTTGACGAAGGACGCAACAAAGTCGGGCGGTGGGCCGGGCGGCTGCCCGGCGGCGATCAACACCGCGGGCAAGCGGGCGCTCTACAACAATCTGGCCAAGGACGAGAAGCTGGCCCTGCTCGTCGACAAGGCGGTGCAGGAAAGCCGGCAGGATGGTTGGCGTGGCAATGCGATGAAGACGCGGCGCGTGCGGAACGCCATCAAGGCGGTGCTCGAAAGGGCATTTCTAGAAACGCAGGCGGCCGGGTTCACGGGGATCCGAGAGGGCGCGGCCGAGTACGGCATCGAAGCCGAGGCTACGCGGATTCTCGAATTGGTGAAACACCAGAATGACTACTGAGGTCCGCCGGATCACCGTGGGCGGCATCGCCGTGGACGTGGTGCGCAAGGACATCAAGAACCTGCACCTGGGTGTCTATCCGCCCCACGGTCGGGTGCGGGTCGCGGCGCCCCTGGTCGTGAGCGACGAAGCCGTGCGGCTGGCCGTGATCGACAGGCTGGGGTGGATCAAGCGGCACAGAACGAAGTTTGCCGAGCACCCGCGCCAGTCACGCCGCGAGATGGTCAACGGCGAAAGTCACTACTTCCTGGGCCGGCGGTATCGACTGCGGGTGCATGAGCGGGATGGCCCCGGCAGGGTCGCCGTGCGCGGCGTCGCGTCCCTTGATCTCTTCGTTCGGCGGGGAACCAGTACGGCGCAGCGGGAAGCCGTCTTGCTGCGCTGGCACCGGGAGCAATTGAGGGTATTGCTTCCGCCCCTGTTGAAAAAATGGCAGACCAGGGTGGGGGTGCAGGTAGCCGCCTGGGGCATCAAGAAGATGAAGACAAGGTGGGGGAGCTGCAACGTCGATTCCGGGCGCGTCTGGTTCAACCTGGAGCTGGCCAAGAAACCACCGCAGTGCCTCGAATACATCGTGGTGCACGAGCTCGTGCATCTGCTGGAGCGGCACCACAATAAACAGTTCACGGCGTTGATGGACGAACACCTGCCTCGGTGGAGACAGTTCCGGAAACTACTGAACAGCGCGCCGCTCGGGCACGAATCCTGGAGTTGCTGACGGCTGCCAGCAGATCGGGGAAGCAACATCGAATCACTCAACGGCGCTGACTTCGGCGCATGAGTTGGCGCGGACACGCGTCCTACGCTCGCTTCGGCGAATGAGTTGGCGAGGACACTCGCCCTATACTCGCTTGGAACGCCCATTCCTGGTAAGGTGCTTGACACCGGGTGTGTGGTGCAGATATCATCCGAGCAGGTCTCTGTACAGTGGCTCAACCGGGTTGGAGGACAGCGGATGTATGATGGAGCTACCACCCGACCGGGTCTATGTGTATGAGATGAGTGGATGCCGAACGTAAGGAGTGAACCGACAATGGAATACATACTCATATTTGCACTTTGGTCTGATGGCAGTAAAGATGCGCTCAATCTGCATAGTGAGAAGTTTTTCTCGGACAGGAAAATCTGCGAGAGGATAGGTCGCGAGATGGTGGACACGATGGCGCGACCGGATCATGGTTTTCGTGTTACAGCAAAGTGCGAGCGCGTAGGCTGATGGATGGCAACATCTCATCCGCGATGAGGCCGACTTCAACCGGCATATCCATTACATCCATTGGAACCCTATGAAGCATGGGTAGGTAGCAGGTTAGCCATTGGCCGTATTCGAGCTTCCATCGGCATGTAAAACAGGGGTGGCTGCCAGCAAATTGGGGAAGCAACATCGAATCACTCAACGGCGCTGACTTCGGAGAATGAGTTGGCGCGGACACGCGCCCTACGCTCGCTTAGGTCGTGAGGATCTGGACCAGCTTCGCGAGCACCTCCTACATTTTGGTGGGGCTGATCGTTCCCGCCCGATAAAGGATGATGCTGCTCTCAGCGGTAAAGAGCCGATTGGGGCGAATATGGCTGGGCTGCCGCAAGCCACCGCTGGTACAGTCACGATCCGCGAGGGGTACGGCATAGTTATCAGCAACGGCTTGGCTGGTGATTTGGCAGAGGATGACATCATCGCCGGACAGCGTGGCTACTACGAAGGCCGGACGCTTTTTCGTGGCACTCAAGTCCGAAAACGGAAACGGTGCAACGACCACATCCCCCTTTACAAATGCGCCCATGCCGCATCCTCTTCGGGGCGATCCCAATCGCGGCGGAGCACGGCTTCCGAAGCCAACATCGTCGCACGCGCATCGGTATCGGCATCGGTGAGTAGGTCGGCGATATCGCGCTCCAACAGGTACGAGACGAAATCGTAAACGACGATGAGTTTTTCCGGCGGCAAATGCCGCAGGCGCTCATCGATCTCGGCTATTGTGATAGATGGCATCAGCGCTCCTCCTCTGCATTGGGCGTTACGAGCTGGCGTATAGCATCACAGGGCATGATACCACATCCTGGATGGTACGAAGCGGGTTCCAAAATAAGGAGGGTATGCTGGGCTGCCGTCAAACACCGGCGATAACGTGCCGGACAGGAACTCGAGCTTCTCGCGCGCAGGGCCTTCGCCGAGTACCTGGCTGATGGCGATGCCGCAAAGGAACGCGCCGGCGATGTCCTCGATATGGATGAGCTTCGCCCCAATGGCGCAGACCGTGACCATGAGCACCTGGTCAGGGTCTTCATCTTGCGTCCGCTCCGACTTCATTGACATATTAATGCCCACGACGTATTCTTTGACATATGAAAACGACGATCCGACTTTCAGACGATCTACTGCACAGGGCCAAGAAGAAGGCCGCCGAGCAAGGCCGAACTCTAACCTCGCTGGTCGAAGAGGGCCTAACGACCGTGCTGGCCGAATCCAAGGCGGCGAGGCGAACACGGGTGCAATTGCCAATCTCCAAAAGGTCGGGCGGTACGCTGCCGGGCGTCGACCTGAACCGATCGAGCGATCTGCAGGACCGGATGGAGGAGCCGTGATCCTGCCTGACGTCAACGTCCTCATTCATGCTTTCCGATCCGACTCTAGCGACCACCATCTTTGTCGAAAATGGCTGGAGGGAGCCGTCAACGGCGACTCGCGTTACGGCAATATGTCGCGGCACCCCGATCGGGCGGGTGTGTTGACCGAGGCGTAGCGAAGCGCAGGGAGGGCGGATCTCTGTACTGAGCGCGTCATCCCACGGCGCCGGCCGCCTCCTCGAAGGCCAGGACGACGGAGAGGCCCGGAGCGTTGTCGCCGAGGGTGAGGCTGGCGCCGTGGAGCTTGGCCACCGCCGCGACCAGGCTCAGGCCGAGACCGCTGCCGGGCGTGGTGCGGCTCGCTTCCAGGCGCACGAAGCGCTCCAGCACCCGGGCCCGATCCCCCTCGGGTATACCGGGTCCGTCGTCCCACACTTCCAGGCGAGTCTCACTGTCGTGCCGCCACACCCGCAGGCCGATCCGCCCGCCTTCCGGGGTGTACTTGATGGCGTTGTCGATGAGGTTCGCAAGCCCCTGGGAGAGCAACTGGCGATTGCCCCGGATCCAGTGGCTGCCTCTCTTAGACATCTGGGCGATGTCGTCTTGGACCCGGAGCGCCTTGTCCTCGGCGAACGGCTGGTAGAGGTCCAGCACATCGCGTGCGACGGCGGCGAGATCGATCGGTTCCATCTCCATCCCGATGGTCCCGGATTCGGCCTGGGCGATATGCAGCAGGGCATCGACCGTACGGTGCAGCCGCTCGCTCTCGGCGAGCGCCGTGTCGAGTGCCTGGCGGTAGGTCACGGCGTCGGTGGGGCCCGCGAGCGCCAGCTCGATATGCCCGCGGATGCGCGTCAAGGGACCCCGCAGATCGTGCGCCACGCTATCGATCACGGTGCGCATGCCCGAGGTCAGGCGCTCGATCTGGTCCAGCATTCGGTTGACGTTCTGGGCGACGCGGTCGAACTCATCGCCGATCCCCTGGACCGGCAGGCGCGTGCCGAGGTCGCCTTGGATGATGGTGTTCGCGGTGCGGGCCAGTGCATCGACCCGGCGGAGCATCCGCTGGCTGATGATGACCCCGCCGATCAAGCTCAGGACCCCGACGATCACGACGGACAAGAGCAGGCTCTGCGTGATCAATTCCTGGAACACCAGCCGATCCTGGATGTCCCTGCCGACCAAGAGGCGATAGTGATTGGGGAGCCGGGCGATGCGGGCCGTGGCCTGGTGGTGGAGGTACCCGGAGGCCCCGGGCATCTGGATCGCGAGCCGGATCCAACCCTCTTCGACGCCGCTGTCGTCCGGCCAGAAGGCCAGGTTGCCGGCCAGCGGCTGGCTGTGCGTATCGACCAGGAGGTAGAGCGCCCCCGCCACGGCCCTATCGCCCGAGCGTTCCTCGACGATCCGGCGCAGGCCCTGGATCCCGGCGTGCCGATAGGTCTGGACCAGGACCCGGTAGTCGACATCGATGCGCCCGCGGGTCTCGCGGTCCATCATGCCGACGGTCGAGTACCGGATGAATCCCAGCAGGATGGCCGTCGAGGCCGAGAACAAGGCCATGTACAGGGCCGACAGCCGGAAGGTCGAGCTCCGCAGTACCCTAGGGGTTTTCACGCAGGGTGTAGCCCGCGCCGCGCACGGTATGCAGGAGGGGCCGGTCGGACCCCTTGTCGATCTTCTGCCGCAGGCGGCTCATGTGTACGTCGATGACGTTGGTCTGGGGATCGAAGTGATAGTCCCAGACGGCCTCGAGCAGCATGGTGCGGGTCACTACCTGACCGGCGTGCCGCATGAGGTACTCGAGGAGCCGGAACTCACGCGGCTGTAATTCGATGCGCCGGCCATCACGCGCCACCGTGCGGCCCACGAGATCCATGTGGAGCCCCGCCACCTCCAAGGTGGTGACGGCGGCCTGGGCCTGACCACGCCGTAACAGGGCCTCGATGCGGGCCATGAGCTCCGCGAACGAGTAGGGCTTGGTGAGGTAATCGTCGCCGCCGGCGCGCAGCCCGCGCACCCGGTCATCGACCTGGGCGAGGGCGCTCAGGATGAGGATGGGCGTCTTGTGGCCCTGGGCGCGCAGCGCCTGGATGATCGCGAGACCGTCGAGTCCGGGCAGCATGCGGTCGACGATGACGAGATCGAATGGCTCGCTCAAGGCGAGATAGAGTCCGTCTCGGCCGTCGGACGCGTGCTCGACATTGAAGCCGGCCTCATCAAGCCCCTTGACCAGGTAGGCCGCAGCCTGCTTATCGTCTTCGATCAGGAGGATACGCATGAAGGACGAGGATTAACAAATCGTAATGTCCCGTCCATGCTACGGAAAGGCCCGTCCCTGTCTAATACGCCTATTGTTTTAGCCTGAACTTCCGCGGGGAGGCATCGAGCCTCCCCTTTTTTTTCTCTGCCTCCGGCCGAAGGGCGCTGCCCGTTCCCCACCACCGTCCCCGAGAGGCCCCGGGTGAGAGGCGGTATGTCTCACCGGCTGCAAAGCCTGGGCGGATCCGGTAAAGTGCCGGCTCGTTCCCAAACGCCGCATCGTGACCCATGTCTCGCCGCTATACGATCGCCGCCTCCATCCTCGCGGCCGATCTGGCCCGCCTCGGTGAGGAGGTGGGAGAGGTGCTGCGCGCGGGCGTCGACTGGGTACACTTCGATGTCATGGACAACCACTATGTCCCGAACCTCACCTTCGGTCCCGCCGTGTGCCGGGCGCTACGGCGCCACGGGGTCGATGCCCCTATCGATGTCCATCTGATGGTCAAGCCGGTCGATCGGATCGTCCCCGAGTTCGCGGCGGCCGGGGCCGACTATATCACCTTTCACCCGGAGGCCAGCGAGCACGTGGACCGCACCCTACAGCTCATTCGGGAGCACGGCTGCAGGGCCGGGCTCTCGCTCAATCCGGCCACGCCGCTCGCCCACCTCGGCTATGTGTGGGAGCGGCTCGATATGGTCCTCCTCATGTCCGTCAACCCTGGTTTCGGCGGCCAGCCCTTCATCGAAACGACCTATGCCAAGCTCGAAGAGACCCGCAGGCTCATCGAGGCGAGCGGCCGGGACATCCGGTTGCAGGTCGATGGGGGAGTGTGTCTGGACAACATCCGGCGCATCGCCGCAGCGGGGGCCGACACCTTCGTGACCGGCACCGCCGTCTTCGATAGCCCGGATTACGCCGCCACCGTGTCCGCCATGCGGGCGGAGCTGGCCCTGGCATCGTCTTGAGTCTTGAGCTTCCCGCGCCCCAAGCTCGTGTTGTTCGACCTCGACGGCACGCTCGTCGACAGCGCGCCGGACCTAGCTATCAGCATCGATGCGATGCTGTCTTCGCTCGGCCGGCCCGCCTGCGGCGAGTCCCGGGTCCGGACCTGGATCGGCAGCGGTGCCGAACGCCTGGTCAAGCGCGCACTCACCGGCGATCTGGAGCGGGAGCCCGACGGCGATCTGTTTCGCTCCGCCTTTGGGCGCTTCTCGGAGATCTATCAGGAAAACACCTGCCGCCGGAGCCGCCTCTACCCCGGGGTGTGCGAAGGGCTCGATTATCTCTTGGCGAGCGGCAGGCAGATCGGTTGCGTGACCAATAAACGTGGGCGTTTCACCGAGCCTTTGCTGGCCGCCCTCGGGCTCTTGCGAGACTTTGCCATCGTGGTGTCGGGTGACACCCTCTGCACGCGCAAACCGGACCCTGCCCCGTTCCTGCACGCCGTCGAGGCCCTGGGGATCGTCCCAGGGGAGACCCTCATGGTCGGCGACTCCGTCAACGACGTTCGCTCGGCACGCGCGGCTTGTGTCCCGGTCATCTGCGTGCGCTACGGCTATAACAACGGCGAGGACATCGTAGAGGCGCGGCCGGACGCCATCATCGATTCGCTCGCCGAGCTGTCCCATTTTATCTGATCAGATTTCATCTGATCATCTGCGCCGATGCCGACCCCGACCCTGCGCCCGGCGGAGCTCACGGATCTTGCGCGCCGGGGCTATAACCGCGTCCCGGTCATGCGCGAGATCCTCGCCGATCTCGACACGCCGCTCAGCGCCTATCTCAAGCTCGCCGCCGGGCCGTATTCCTATCTCTTCGAGTCCGTCCAGGGCGGCGAGCAGTGGGGCCGCTATTCCATCCTCGGGCTCCCCGCCGGCACCGTCGTCAAGGTGTGCGGCGAGAGCGTTTTCGTGGAGCGGCAGGGCGAGGTCGTCGAGCGCGCCGACACCTCCGATCCGCTCGCCTGGATCGACGCCTTCCGCCAGCGCTTCCGCGTGCCCGTGAGCACCGATCTCCCGCGCTTCTCCGGTGGGCTCGTGGGCTATTTCGGCTATGACACGGTGCGCTACGTCGAGACCAGATTGCGCGGCGCGGCCAAGCCCGATCCGCTCGGCTGCCCGGACATCCTGTTGATGGTCTCCGACGAGGTCCTGGTGTTCGACAACCTGAGCGGCCGGCTGTATTGCATCGTACACGTGGACCCGGCGGATCCCGGCGCCCTGGAGCAAGCCGAGGTGCGGCTGGCGGCGCTCGTCGAGCGATTGGACCGCGACCGCCGGCCGGCCCCGCCGCCCCATTCACCGAGGACGGTCGGGGAGGGCGACTTCGAGCCGAGCTTCGCGCGCGAGGACTTCGAGGCGGCCGTGTCCCGGATCAAGCACTACATCCGCGAAGGCGACGTCATGCAGGTGGTGCTCTCGCAGCGCCTGTCCGTCGGCTTCGCGGCGGCCCCGGTCAATCTTTACCGGGCGCTGCGCTGCCTGAATCCGTCTCCCTATCTCTATTACCTGAACCTCCATGACTTTCATATCGTCGGCTCCTCGCCGGAGATCCTGGTGCGGGTCGAGGACGGGCTGGTCACGGTGCGGCCCATCGCCGGCACCCGGCGGCGCGGCAAAGACCCCGCCGAGGACCGCGCCTTGGAACACGAGCTCCTGAACGACCCCAAGGAGCTTGCGGAGCACCTCATGCTCATCGACCTCGGGCGCAACGACATCGGCCGGGTGGCCGAGACCGGCAGCGTGCAGGTGACCGATCGGATGCTCACCGAGCGTTACTCCCACGTGATGCACATCGTCTCCAACGTCACCGGCCGGTTGCGGGCCGGCATAGGACCGCTGGATGTGCTGCGCGCGACCTTCCCCGCCGGCACCGTGAGTGGCGCGCCGAAGATCCGCGCCATGGAGATCATCGACGAGCTGGAGCCCGTCAAGCGCGGCGTCTATGCGGGCGCCGTGGGTTATCTCTCCTGGGCCGGCAATATGGACACCGCCATCGCCATCCGCACCGCGCTCATCCAGGACGGCAAACTGCACATCCAGGCCGGCGCCGGCATCGTCGCCGACTCGCTACCGAGGCTCGAATGGAAGGAGACCCTGAACAAGGGCCGCGCCATTTTCCAGGCGGTGGCGATGGCGGAGCGGGGGTTGAAGGGATGAGGCGAATAGACCATCGGATGCAGACGGGAAAGACGAGAGGCCTTGACCAACATCCTGGCCTACCTCGGGCCGGCGCGGGTCCCCATCGGCCAGGCATCTCGCCGTAGGGCAGGGCAGCCGTCAGTAACTCATAGGCGATCACACCCAGCAAGTACACGTCCGAGGCCGTCGTCCCCGGCTCGTTCTTACCTGCCTGTCTCTTCGCGCGCCTGTTCGCGAGGAAGATCCATCCACCGACCGACTCCGCGGTCGCCTGGGTCGATCGAGGCGAACGCGTCGGCTTCGTATCGATCGGAGTCTGCGTGGGCTGGACCACCGGCCGAGGCGATGGGCAGTGGCTAGATAGGTGGGCTCGCCAAGCGGGGCGGCTTCTGTATCTCGTTAGAAGTGCCCGTTCAAGCGTCATTCGACCAACCTATTCTGTAGAAGTTACTCGAACGCGCCGGTAATTGCTACCGATACCTATTGTCGTTTCCTCGGTTAACAAGTTGATTTATATAGACATGTCCGATGGCACGAACCTTGGTCACGTACAGACGAACCGCGAGGGACGGTGTTTCCGCTCGCCGTAGTCCCAACGTCAACTCACCCGGAGGTAAATATGATGCACGATGAAATGAATAACCTGCTGAAAAGCGAATTGTCGGCGATAGAAACCTATCAGCAGGCTCTAGAGAAGGGAGATACCGATCCCGAGCACATACCGGCGATCGATGCAATGAGTGCAATCCTCGACGAACATCAAAAAGCAGCCTCCCGGATCGAGGCGGCAATTCGTGAAAAGGGCGGCGAGCCGGTGCACAGTTCCGGCGCATGGGGCACCTGGTCGAGGATTGTCATGGGAACAGCCCAACTCTTGGGTGACAAGGCGGCGCTGAAGGCCTTGAAGGAAGGCGAAGAAAGCGGATTGAAAGAGTATGAGGATGTACTCGGCGATACCGCCACCGCCATGCCGCAAGATCAGAAGACGCTCATCAGCGATCTACTCGCAACCCAGCGGATGC
The DNA here is from genome assembly GCA_052387115.1 of Gammaproteobacteria bacterium. GTDB lineage: Bacteria > Pseudomonadota > Gammaproteobacteria > JACCXJ01 > JACCXJ01 > JACCXJ01. The sequence goes on from JBQTJM010000390.1 coordinate 24,219, forward strand.
ACGTTCAAACACTCGACGGCTTGATGTCGAGAGTCTGAAAATCGCTGAATCCGGTGTCGCATACGGCGCCGCAGGGTCAATCGGAAGTCATAGAATGTGGAGGTTATCATGAGAGGTGTACACAAGCTTTTGGCGGTCTCGACGCTGACTGTCGGCATGGCCGCACCGGTAGTAGCGGTGGATGTCGAGGATCAGCGCGAAGAAGTGCGACAACAGCAAGAGGATGTGCGGGACGAGCAGCAGGACGTGCGAGAGGAGCAGCAAGATGTGCTCGAAGGGCAACGTGGCGAGCAACAGGATGTGACGGAAGAGCGCAAGGACGTGATAGAAGAAAAGCAAGATGTTACCGAGGCGCGCAGGGATCTCCGCCGCGATCTCGCGCAGACGCACCGCGCGAAGACCGTCATTGGGATGAATGTAAAGAATTCCCAGGGCGAAGCTCTCGGCAAAATCCACGATCTCGTCCTTAACTTCGACGATGGGGATATCGCTTATGTCGTCATCTCCTCTGGCGGTTTGCTAGGAGTGGGCGATACGCTGCGCGCGGTTCCCTGGAAGGCCCTGAGCCTCAACAGCAAAGCGGATGGTTTTGTGCTCAACAAAGACCAGGCCGCGTGGAAGAACGCGCCAAGCTTCAAAGACGATGACTGGCCCGAAGTGGCGGATCGAGTGTGGAATAGACAGCTCGATAGTTACTATCGATAGCATTGGCACAAGGGGGCAGGATACGCATGAAGGACGAGGATTAACAAACCGTAATGTCCTGTTCATGCTGCGGAAAGGCCCGCCCGTGTCTAATAGGTCTATTGTCTTAGCCTGAACTTCCGCGGGGAGGCATCGAGCCTCCCCCTTTTTTCCCTGCCTCCAGGCGAAGGCGCTGCCCGTTCCCCACGACCCGTCCCCGAGAGAGGCGGGATGTCGCACCGGCTGCAAAGCCTGGGCGGATCCGGTACAGTGCCGGCTCGTTCCCCAACGGCCCGTCGCGACCCATGTCTCGCCGCTATACCATCGCTGCCTCCGTTGTCGCGGCCGATCTGGCCCGCCTCGGCGACGAGGTCCCCGCCGGCACCGTCGTGAAGGTGGCGAGGCACCGCTCGGCAGGTTCGAGCGGGTGCTTTGGGGTATCGTCGGCGTGATCGCGCTCGTCGTGCGCGCCTACGTGCTGCCGGGGTGACCCGAATCGAGGGCTCCGGCCATGAAAGAGCAGGTAGAACCGGTGTCCCGCGTGAGCGAGATCTCCACCAAGGTCACCGAAGTGCTTTCCGATCGACTGCGGACCGCGCACGAGCGTTATCGCACTCGGCTCATGTGCATCGGGGGCGAATTTCCGGCCCGGCCATGGGCGCCGTCCACCCCTATCGACGTCTGGAAGGCATGGACCGAGTACGCACTCGACACCGCAGAGCGCTCGGTGCTCTTCTGGGACACCCTGCGCCAGCGCGGCGACGCTTATCTCGAGCACCAGCGCGCCGGCCATCCACCGCTCCTGCACTTCCAGCACGAGACCGTGATGGATGGGCGGACCTTCGAGCACCCGGTCAACTATGCGCTCCTGCGGATGATCCCCCCGCCGGATGTCCTGCTGTACCCAGAACGGCGACCGTACATCATCATCGATCCGCGTGCCGGCCACGGCCCCGGGATCGGCGGCTTCAAGGACGATTCCCAGGTCGGTGTGGCCTTGCGCTCGGGCCACCCGGTGTACTTCGTGGTCTTTTTCCCCGATCCGGAACCGGGCCAGACCTTGCTCGATGTGTGCGCCGCGGAGGCGACATTCGTGCACAAGGTCCGCGAGCTGCACCCCGAGAGCGCCAAGCCCGCGATCGTCGGCAACTGCCAGGGCGGATGGGCGGCGATGATGCTCGCCGCCGCGCTCCCCGGAGACACGGGCCCCATCGTCATCAACGGGGCGCCGATGTCCTATTGGGGGGGTGCCTGGCGTGAGGGAGAGGGAGACAACCCCATGCGCTATGGGGGCGGATTGCTCGGCGGCACCTGGCTCGCTTCGCTAGCCTCGGACCTCGGTGCGGGCAGATTCGACGGCGCCCATCTGGTGCAGAACTTCGAGTCCCTGGACCCGGCCAACAGCTTCTGGGACAAGTACTACCACCTGTTTGCGAACGTCGATACCGAAGCCTCGCGCTTCCTCGGTTTCGAGCGCTGGTGGGGCGGCTTCTATTTGATGAACCGCGAGGAGATCGAGTGGATCACCCGTACGCTCTTCGTCGGCAACAGTCTCTGGTCAGGCGACATCGAGTCGAAGAGCGGCAAGGTGTTCGATCTGCGCGAGATCCGGTCGCCCATCATCCTGTTCGCCTCGCTGGGCGACAATGTCACGCCCCCGCAGCAGGCCTTCAACTGGGTGGCCGATGTCTATGGCTCGACCGAGGACATCAAGGCGCGCGGCCAGGTCATCGTCGGCCTCTTGCACCAGGACATCGGCCACCTCGGGATCTTCGTGTCCGGGCGCGTGGCGAGAAAAGAGCACTCGCAGATCGTCTCGGTGATGAAGTCGATCGAGGCGCTTCCGCCCGGCCTGTACGGGATGGAGATCGAGGAGAGGAAAGGGTCGGAGGGGGTTATCTACGAGGTCCACTTCGTGGAGCGCCGGCTCGAAGAGGTCGTCCTGCGTCTGAACCGCTTCGAGCGTGTCGACGAAAAGGCCTTCGAGGCGGTCGAGGTCGTCTCCGATTTCAACCAGCGCACCTATGAGCTATTCGTGCGACCCTTCGTCCAGGCGGTGTCGAACGAGTCTACCGCGACCCTCGGACGCACTTTCCATCCGCTACGGGTCCAGCGCTGGGCCATTTCCCATCTGAACCCGTGGCTCGCGTGGCTAGAGCCGGCCGCCGCGGCCGCCAAGGCCGGGCGGCACGCCCTCGATCAAGACCATCCCCTGCGTAGGGCCGAGCATGCGCTCTCAGAGGTCCTGTCCGCGTCGCTCGACTACGGGCGCGACGTGCGCGACGCAGTGAGCGAGGCCGCATTCTTCCAAACCTACGGCAGCCTGTTTTCGCTCCAGCACGCCGACCCGATGGGGGTACAGGACCGGGGGGGCGCGGGCCGGACCGATCCCCGCACCTTGCCCGTCGTACAGCAGGCGCTCGAGTCGATCACAGAGGGCGGATATCCGGAGGCCGTCGCGCGAGTCGGGGCCTTGCTGTCCCGCGGCCAGGCGACGATCCCGCTCGCGCAGATCGAGCTCCGGGCCGGGCTCATGGAGGACTACGCCGCGCTCTTACCCAAGCTGTCTCAGGAAGAACGCCGCCGCATCCGCGGCCAGCAGGAGGTCATCGTCGCGTTCGAACCGGAACCGGCCCTGGAGGCGCTGCCCGCGCTCCTCCCCGATCCGGCCGACCGCGCGCGGCTATTGACCCTCCTCGAGCGCCTGGCCACCGATCCCCGCATATGGAAGGATCGGCCGGCCCCGGAGCAGCTCGCGATGCTCGTGCGCATCCGGACGGTCCTCGGTGCCGAGGAACCAAGCGCCCCGCCGCCCCAGAGCGGAGCCCCCCGGCGTACCGCGACAGCCCGGCGCGCCAAGAGGCGAAGGATAGTGCCAGGCAAAAGATAGTGCCAGGCGACGCCAAGAGGAATTTCACATGCCTGCCAGATCCATTCGCGCCGAAGAGGCTGCCGGCTACCCGAGCGGAGTCGGCCTCTTGTCCGACCCCGGCCTGAACAAGGGCACGGCCTTTAGCGAGGCCGAACGCGAGGCATTCGGCCTGCGCGGTCTCTTACCCCCGCGCGCGATCACGCAGATCGAGCAGGTGATACGGGTGCTGGGAAACCTGCGGCGTAAGGCCAACGACATCGAAAAGTATATCTTCCTGGTGGGCCTGCAGGACCGCAATGAAACGCTGTTCTATCGGCTGGTGATGGACCACCCCGACGAGATGATGCCGATCATCTATACCCCGACGGTCGGGCAGGCCTGTCAGGAGTACGGGCTCATCTTCCGCCGTCCACGCGGGCTTTTCATCTCCGCAGACGACCGGGGACGGGTGGCCGAGGTGCTCCGCAACTGGCCGAAAAGGGAGGTGCGCATGATCGTGGTGACCGATGGCGAGCGCGTCCTCGGCCTGGGCGACCTCGGCGCCAACGGCATGGGCATCCCGGTCGGAAAGCTGGCGCTCTACGTCGCTTGCGCCGGCGTGCACCCCGCCTGGTGCTTGCCGGTGACCCTGGATGTCGGGACGGAGAATGCCGCACTCCTCGCGGACCCCTTGTACCTCGGTCTGCCCCAGCGCCGGCTGCGCGGAGCGGCCTACGATGAGCTCCTAGACGAATTCATCCTGGCGGCGCAGGAGGTCTTCCCGAAGGCCGTGATCCAATTCGAGGACTTCGGGAACGCCAACGCCTTCCGCCTGCTGCACCGCTATCGCGACCGGGTGTGTTGCTTCGACGACGACATCCAGGGTACGGCCTCGATGGCGCTGGCCGGCATCTATTCGGCCTTGCGAGTGACGGGCGGCCGCCTCCGCGATCAATCCTTCCTGTTCCTCGGTGCGGGCGAGGCCGGCCTCGGGATCGGCGATCTGATCGTGACCGCGTTGATGGCCGAGAGAATGCCGGAGGC
>JBQTJM010000391.1:0-19064 GCA_052387115.1 Gammaproteobacteria bacterium
TCGCCCGTCGCGGGAGTATCCGGCCCCCCCGCTGGGGTTGTTGCCTGCGACATGTAAATTCCCTCCATACGGATTCTCTTCTTAAAGCTTAGTCCGAAATATGGCCGGCGCATACCGATGAGATCTAAAGCGCTCACGTGCTCCACGATGATCCGGTCACTATCGATGGCCTATAGAGTAGCAATAGAACAGAATAGCTAGGCTAGGTTTTTTTCGGCGCGGCCTTCTCCGAGGCTCTTGTGCCCCCGGCAGCGTTCATCGCATCACTAAACGCTTTTTGCATGTTCTCCAGGCCCTGCATAGGCATAGGAAACAGGGATTTCATCAAGCTCAGCGGCTCAAACCCAGCGACGCCTTTATTCATGTTCTCCTGCATGACCCGGATCAGTTCTTGTTGTAACGGTTGAATAGGAGGCCACCCAAAAAACTCACGTACCTCGTCAGGTGTCGCCTCTATATCGATGGATATTTTCATGCTACCTCCTCGCTGTTTTTTTTATCGATTTAATCGCAGAGCCGTGCTGTCAACTCTGAGCAGCAGCGATGCCCACTTCTCCAAAGCATACGGGAACAGGGAAACGCCCGGTAGCCCTTGTTGCCGATCCGGCTGTGCAAGAATAGGAAATTCAACGCAGCTTTGCAACGTGTGCAGAGGAGCGGGAAGCCTTCATAGATCCGTGCGAGCAGCATGGCCCAGAGATAGCCAGCACGGGGACGTGGCTGGGCGTCGGGCTCATCTTGGGCTTCGGTAGCCGCTTGGAGAGGCGTGTCGTATCGCACACACTTGCCAGTGTTATAAACCGCTACTATCTCGCCGGCTAGTTTGCCGGCGAGACTTGACATATTTTTGGAATTTTCTATAGTGCCCGACCATGGGTGCCATATCCGATCTGAATCTTGAAGCCTGGATCGCCGACCTTCAGTCTGCTCAAGCGCTGGCGCGGGGATTTCGCGCTGGTGAACGCGGCACTCACACCAGTCGCACCATCATGCTCGAGGAGCTGTCGCACGTCCTCAAGGCGACTCCCGGCGACGCCTCCCGTGAGGACTACGCGGGTGCAATCATGGAACACAACTGCCTTGGCAAGAGGACGGCGGCGACCCGCAAGCTCTCCCTCCAAAGGCTTACGGAGCTCTATGGGCTTGAGGCACGGATCGTTCTGTTCCGCGTTCTAAGAGACCTTTGGGGACGACACGAGGCCAGCCGCCCACTTCTTGCGCTCCTGCTGGCCCTCGCGCGTGACCCGTTGCTACGAGCAACTGCTCGAGCTGTCGTCGCGACTCCGTTCGGGCACGAGCTCGCGCGGCAATCGATGAAGGACGCGCTTTCCGACGCGGTGGGTGATCGATTGAACGGCGCCACGCTCGACAAGGTAGTCCGCAACGCCTCCTCGTCGTGGAGCCAGTCAGGCCACCTGAGCGGACGAGGACATAAGACGAGGCGGCGGGTCGAGGCAACGCCGGTCGCGGCGGCCTATGCGCTGCTGCTTGGGTTTGCTGGAGGACGGCGTGGGCGCCTGTTGTTTCAGACGCCCTGGGTTGCCGTCTTGGATGCCAGTCCGGACGAGCTCATTGATGTTTCGGTAGGCGCGAAGCGGCTTGGACTACTCGACCTCAAGCAGTCCGGATCTATGATTGACGTGTCGTTTCCGACGTTGTGCACCGAAAAGGAACGGGAGCTGATGTATGGGGCGCATCGACAGGTTGGCTGACCGCTACAAGAGCTACATCGCGCTTCCGTGGCAAAAGGACCTAGCGGGCGCGCAGCGTGCCATTTTCATCGTCTACGACAAAGCCGACGAACGGCGGTTGCGGGCACGTAAAGACCTGTTCGCGTTGGCCACCGCGGAGGCAGGGCACGGATGGAAAGAGTGTGATTTGACCCGGGCGTTTGCGGAGTGGATGGCGAAAACGGAGTACCGCGACAGTTACTTCGAGTCTCCAGAAGATCTCGAGTTAAAGCTCGAAGACGACTTTCTGGAACATGTAGCCGGACGGGTGCGCGCCGTGCTTACGGCACCTGACGTTGACGAGAATTCGGTTGTCGGCGTCTACGGCATTGCCTCGCTTTTCGGATTCGTCCGCGTCTCGGAACTTATGAAAGAGATCGAGCGGGATATCAGAGGTCGCGTGGTCGTGTTCTTCCCTGGCGAGTACGAGAACAACAACTATCGATTGTTGGATGCACGGGATGGGTGGAACTACCTCGCAGTCCCGATCACCTTGCAAGAAGATCGGGGAGTGTACGAGGTATGAAAAACCGGGATATCTACCAGAGAGACCCGAGCAAGATCACCCTGCTTAACAACGGCGTCGCGACGATGACCGACGCCCTCACCGAGGACGAACGTCGCACCCTGCGCTTCGAGCTCGAGCACTTCGTGTGCGAAGGGGAGTACCAGCGAGGCCTTGTCCGTATTCTCGACTCCTGCGTCAGCAACCAGGGCCAACCCGAGCAGCGGGCAGCGTGGGTCAGCGGGTTCTTCGGTAGCGGTAAATCCCACTTGGCCAAGATGCTGCGTTTCCTGTGGACGGACTACACCTTCCCGGAGGATGGCGCCAGCGCCCGCGGTTTGGCTCGGCTTCCGAACGACGTCCAGGAGCTGCTGAAGGAGATCTCGACCCTGGGCAAGCGTGGACAGGGCCTGCATGCGGCAGCCGGAACGCTGGGCGCCGGTGCTGGCGATAGTGTTCGGCTCGCGCTGCTCGGGATTGTATTCAAGTCCGCGGAGCTGCCCGAGAGCCTCCCGCAGGCGCAGTTTTGCCTGTGGTTGAAAAAGAACGATATCTACGAGCAGGTGTGCGCTGCCGTCGAAGCGGAGGGGCGAGATTTTCGCCGGGAGCTGAATGACCTGTACGTCAGCCCCCTGATCGCCAAAGCCCTGCTCGCGGCGGATCCGAACTTCGCAGCCAACGAGAAGGACGCCAAGGCGGCACTGCGCGCTCAGTTTTCGAAGCCGAAGGACATCACCACGGACGAATTCGTGAGTGCATTGCAGGACACGCTTGCGCCCGATGGCCACATGCCCTGCACCGTGATCATCCTCGACGAGGTGCAACAGTACATCGGGGACGACACCACCCGCTCCCATGTGGTTCAGGAGGTGGTCGAGGCGTGCAGCAAGCGCTTCGGGGACCGCTTGCTGTTTTTGGGCACCGGTCAAACAGCACTTTCCGGTACGCCGGCGCTTCAACGCCTCCAGGGCCGGTTCACCGTCAATGTGGAGCTCTCCGATCACGACGTCGAGACGGTGACCCGCCGAGTCGTTTTGGCGAAGCGCCCGGACCGTATCAACGACATTAAGGCGACCTTGGAAACGAATGCGGGAGAGCTCGATCGACACCTCCTCGGTACCAAGATAGGTCCTCGCAGCGAGGACAAGCCGGTCCTGGTTGAGGACTACCCGCTGCTGCCGGTCCGCCGGCGCTTCTGGGAGCACACGCTTCGCGCGGTCGACCGTGCGGGCACCGCAGGGCAGCTCCGGACACAGCTTCGGATCGTCTACGACGCCATCCGGCGGACCGCGGAGGATCCGGTCGGTACGGTCGTTCCGGCCGACTTCTTGTTCGAGGAGATTTCCGCGAATTTGCTCCAGTCCGGCGTGCTACTCCGCGAGGTCAACGAAACTATCATCGAGCAGGCTGACGGCACGCCGGATGGCCACCTCAAGTCGCGCCTATGTGCCCTCGTGTTCCTGATCCGCAAGCTCCCACGGGAAGCCGGGGTGGATATCGGGGTTCGCGCCACGGCCGATGCGCTGGCCGATCTGCTGGTGAAGGACTTGGCAAAGGATGGCTCCGTACTGCGAGCACAGGTACCGAAGCTGCTGGATGAGCTAGTCGGCACCGGCACGCTCATGAGGCTGGACGACGAGTATAGCCTTCAGACCCGCGAGAGCAGCGAGTGGGAGGCCGAGTTCCGTAATCGGCAGACCAAGCTCATCAACGACCCGACGCGCATGACCGGCAAGCGCGGCCAACTCCTTGGCGCCGCGGTCCAGGACGCCGTGGGGTCCGTGAAGCTTCTACACGGCAAGTGCAAAGAACCCCGGAAGCTTGCTATGCACTTCGGCGCCGAGCCGCCGCAGGGGACCGGGCACGAAATCCCGGTGTGGATACGCGACGGCTGGGGCGCGGACGAAAAGAGCGTGATCGCAGACGCGCGTGCGGCGGGACCCGACAGCCCAGTGATCCACGTGTTCGTCCCCAAATCGCGTGCCGATGCGTTAGCCCGGGTCATCGCTGCTCAGAGCGCTGCCCGGGATACGCTGGAATATAAAGGCATCCCCTCGACGGCGGAGGGCATCGAGGCCCGCCAGGGGATGGAGACACGCCTGACGGAGGCGACGAACAGCCTGCGCACGCTGGTCGCAGAGGTCATCGACGGGGCGAAGGTGTTCCAGGGCGGGGGTACCGAGCGCTTCGAGTCGACCCTGCTGGAGAAAGTGAGGGAGGCCGCCGACGCATCCCTGGATCGGCTGTTCTACGAGTTCCAGGATTCCGACGACCCCCGTTGGCCCAAGGTGATCGAGCGGGCCCGCAAGGGTGCCGAGCATCCCTTGGAGGCGGTGGACTACAGCGGAAAAACCGAAGATCACCCCGTCTGCTCCGCCGTGCTGTCCTTTGTCGGTTCCGGCAAGAAGGGCAAAGACGTTCGATCCCATTTTTCGGGTCCGCCCTATGGTTGGTCGAGGGATGCGGTCGATGCCGCACTCATCGGTCTTTTCGGCGCTGGCCATCTGCGCGCCACCGCAAACGGGACGCCGCTCAAATCCGGCCAGCTTGACCAGGCGAAGGTGGCGAGCACCGACTTCCGGGTCGAGAGCGCCACCATTGACACCCGCCAGCGTCTCACGGTGCGCAAGCTCTTTCAGACGGCCGGGATCGCCTGCAAGCCGAACGAGGAGGCCGCGGCCGCCAGTCAGTTCCTCGCAAAGCTCACGGAGCTGGCGAACAGCGCCGGGGGCCAAGCCCCGCTGCCTGAACGCCCCGACACCTCTCACCTTTCGGACCTGCAAACCCTGGCCGGCAACGAGCAGCTCCTCGGCATCCTCAATCGGCACGACGAGCTGAACAAGAACATCGAAGCGTGGTGTCGGCTGAACAACACGGCGGACAAACGCCTGCCGGCGTTCCAGCGATTGCTGGTCCTGACCCGCCATGCCGAAGGGCTCGACGCCGCCAACGTGGTGCAGCCGCAGGTGGAGGCGATTGCGGAGAATCGGAGTTTGTTGGACGGCACCGATCCGGTGCGCGACCTGGCCAAGGTACTCGCGGATGCGCTCCGGGCGGCGCTTGCGCAAGCCGAAAAGCGGTACTCCGAGACCTACGACGGGGAGGAGCAGCGTCTCTCCGACGCCGGGAACTGGCGGAAAATCTGGGAGGAAGACCGGAAACGCATCCTCAGCCAATTGCGCATCGGCAAGGTCACCAAGGGTGCCACCGGCACCGAGCAGGAAGTGCTCGAGTCGCTGGAGCGCATTTCCCTAGACGCCTGGGCTACCCGCACGGCGGCACTCCCGCAACTCTTCGCACAGGCACGCATCCAGGCCGACAAGCTGGTGGAGCCCAAGACCCATCACGTCAAGCTCGGCAGTGCCACATTGCGCTCGCCCGAACAGGTCAGGGCATGGGTCGAGAAGACCGAGCAGGAACTGCTCGAGCAGCTCAAGCGCGGACCCATCGTGGTGTCGTAGGGGCGAGCATGAAGACCCTCGCCGCTGAACGCAGGAAGCAACTCGAAAAAACCGTTGTTCAGGCCCGTGACGTAGCCGAGGCGGGCGCGCGCGCTGCGCTGGAGGCGCTCGCCGTGCAGCACCACGAGCCCTATGGCCACATGACCTCCGAGCAGCGAGCGCTGCGGCGTCGCCTGCGCGCCCACGCGCGGCAGCTCGGCGATCGTCTCGACGCGCGTTCCGGGAGTCAGGGCATCGATCACCTGTCCCACGAATGCGCATACGAACACTGGCACGGGATGCTCTTCGCCCGGTTCCTGGCGGAAAACCACCTGCTCATCGAGCCGGAGATGGGTGTCGTCGTCACGCTGGAAGAATGCGAGGAGCTGTCGAAGGAGGGGGGTTCCGACCAGTGGGCGCTCGCCGCGCGCTTCGCGCATCGCATGCTGCCCCAGGTGTTTCGACCCGACCACCCGCTGTTCGAAGTCCAGTTCGCCCGCGAGCACCGGTTGAAGCTCGAATCGTTGGTCGAGGATCTCGCGGCCGACGTTTTCACCGCGACGGACTCGCTCGGCTGGGTATATCAGTTCTGGCAGTCGAAGAAGAAGGGCGAGGTGAACCGCTCGGAGGTAAAGATCGGGGCGGACGAGTTGCCCGCCGTGACTCAGCTCTTCACCGAGCCCTACATGGTGCAGTTTCTCCTGCACAACTCGCTTGGGGCATGGTGGGTCGGTCGGTATCCGGACCGTCCCTGTCCGGTCGAACTGACCTATCTCCGTTCTGCCCCCTCTCCCTCGGAGGGAGAGGGCCGGGGTGAGGGGGAAAGAAAAACCCCGGCCGCCGGGAGTTTCGATGACTGGCCGGATGACATGTCGGAATTCAAGGTGCTGGACCCCTGCTGCGGTTCGGGGCACTTCCTTGTGGCTGCCTTCCTGATGCTAGTGCCGATGCGCATGGCGCTGGAGGCATTGAACCCGGCCGAGGCGGTCGATGCGGTATTGCGGGACAACCTCCACGGGCTGGAGTTGGATCAACGTTGCGTCGCCATCGCCGCCTTCGCCCTGGCACTGGAGGCGTGGCGTTATCCCGGCACCGGAGCCTATCGGCCGTTGCCCCCGCTCAATCTCGCCTGGTGTGGACAGCCGGTCTTCGGGAAGCGCGAGCGATGGTTGGCATTGGCGGATGGCGACAGCCGGATCGAGGCCGGCATGGCTGCTCTTTACGATACCTTCCGCGAAGCACCCGTACGCGGCAGCCTCATCGACCCCAGCCGCTCCGTCACAGAGGACATGCTTACCGCCGGCTTTTCTGACCTTGGTCCTCTGCTGGAGCGGGCCTTGCGCGAGCACGCGGGCGAAGAGGAGTGGGAGGAAACGGCCATCGCCGCGCGCGGTCTCGCCGAGGCGGCCAGGCTGCTGGGCGCGCAGTACCATCTTATAATCACCAACGTCCCCTACCTCGCCCGCGGCAAGCAGAGCCCGGCACTTTGCAAATTCGCCGAGCGTCGCTACCCCAAGGCCAAGAACGATTTGGCCAATGTCTTTCTGGAGCGCTGTCTGGAGCTGTCGCTGCCCCAGGGCGCCGGCGTGACCCAGATCGTCATGCCGCAGAACTGGCTGTTCCTCACGCGCTACAAGGAGCAGCGCGAGCATTTGCTTAAGGAGATGCGTTGGGATCTGCTGGCGCGGCTGGGAGAGGCTGGCTTCGATAGCCCCCAAGCGGCTGGCGCTTTCACCATCCTGCTCACCCTGACCCGCACCCGCCCGACCGCCGACGCATGCCTGCACGGACTCGATGCCAGCGCCCCTCGCACGGCGGGGGAGAAGGCTGAGGTGTTGCGTACCGGAGAGGTCGTGGCGGTGAGCCAGATGGGGCAGTTGGGGAATCCGGACGCGCGGGTGGCGTTGGACGACATTTCTGTTCTGAAGAGTTTGGGAGATTACTGTTCAAGCATTGAAGGATTAACTACAGGAGATTTAGAGCGATTCGTAAGTAAGTTTTGGGAAGGCGGATTCACCGGCGGCTGGGAGCCATATATCCAGAATGTCGACTCTATTACGTACTTTGGAGGTCGTTCGGATCGAATTCTGTGGGAAGAAGGTAAGGGCGTCCTTTCTCGATTCCCGACCGCACATAACTTCCCTAGTGAAGTGATGAATAGGAGGCATATTCTTGGAAAGATGGGACTGCGTATAACCCAAATGAGGAACCTTCCGATAACGATCTATTCCGGTGAAGTATTTGGCAAGAATGGTGCAACGGTAGTCCCAGATGATTTGTCACACCTCCCCGCTATCTGGTGCTTCTGCTCTTCCACCGAATACAAAGAGGCGGTGCGGCAAGTAGACCAAAGCCTAAAGGTTACCAACGCCACGCTGGTTAAAGTCCCCTTCGATCTCGATTACTGGACTCAGGTCGCCGCCGAGCGCTACCCCAACGGCCTCCCCAAACCCTACTCCGACGATCCCACGCAATGGATCTTCCACTGCCATCCGCGCCCGGCGGAGTCGCCGCTCCAGGTCGCGGTCGCCCGCCTGCTCGGTTACCGCTGGCCCGCGGAGACCTCACCCCTAAATCCCCTCTCCATGAGTGGAGAGGGGACTTTAGAGCGGCAGGATAATTCTTTCTACCCCTCGCCATTTATGGAGAGGGGGTCGGGGGGTAAGGCCGAGGTTTCAGACGAGGTCCGCACCTGGATCGACAAAACCAAAGCCCTCCATGAATTCGCGGACAAAGACGGCATCGTCTGCCTGCCGTCCATTCGTGGCGAGCCGGCCGCCCACGAGCGGCTCTTGCACTTGCTTCACGCTGCCTGGGGCGACGACTGGAACACCAGCACCCTCTCGAAGCTGCTCTCGGCCTCCGGCGCCAATAGCCTCGATGACTGGCTGCGCAATCATTTCTTCGAGCGGCACTGCAAGCTGTTCCACCATCGCCCCTTCATCTGGCATATCTGGGACGGCCGCAAACGCGATGGCTTCCACGCCCTGGTCAACTACCACAAGCTGGCCGAAGCCGACGGCAAGGGAAGGAGGCTCCTCGAAACGCTGACCTACAGTTATCTCGGCGACTGGATCGTCCGCCAGCACGACGGCGTAAAGCGCGGGGAGGGTGGCGCCGAAGATCGCCTGGCGGCCGGGTTGGAGTTGCAGAAACGCCTCGTCGCCATCATCGAAGGTGAGCCGCCCTTCGACATCTTTGTCCGCTGGAAGCCTATCGAGGAACAACCCATCGGCTGGGAGCCGGACATCAACGACGGCGTACGGCTGAACATCCGCCCCTTCGTGGCCCAGGACATCCCCGGCGGCAAGAGAGGCGCGGGTGTCCTCCGGGCAAAGCCCAACATCAATTGGAACAAGGATCGCGGCAAGGAGCTGATGCGCCCGCGGGAGCAGTTCCCATGGTTCTGGAACAATGGCAAGTTCGCCGGCGAGCGGGTTAACGACGTGCATATCACCGTCGCTGAGAAGCGCGCGGCTCGAGAACGGGCGGAGGCGAAGAGATGACGGATAAACAGTACACCTACGCGCGGTTCTGGAAATGCGCCTTGCAGGTCAATCCCGCCGGCTATGCTGCTGCGTATCGCAGGCAGGCGCATGGTCTTACGGGCGATGAGTATCTCACTAAATTGCTTCAAGCATGCCGGGGACAGGGCATCAGAGTGGTCGGGTTGGCGGATCATGGCAGCGTGCAGGATGTGGATGCGATTCGCGCCTTTCTGTCACCCCGCGGAATCATCGTCTTCCCCGGTTTCGAGATTAGCTCGACAGAGAAGATTCACATGGTCTGCCTGTTCGCGGAGGATACGACAACAGAACAACTTCAGCGCGTTCTTGGCCGGCTGGATTTGATGGACCCGGAAGAGCGGGTGACACCGTCGCGTCTTGGTTGTTTGGAGATAGCGAGGATTATTCAGGAACGAGGCGGCTTCTGGTTTGCAGCCCACATGACTGGTGGCAATGGCCTGCTCCGCCTCAATCAGGATGGGGGTGGATTGGTCCATGTCTGGAAGGATCATGGTCTGGTACGTGCTGGCCAGATTCCTGGCCCCATCGACGATCTGCCCCTCAAGTACCAGCAGATTGTAACTAACAAGAACTCTGACTATCGGCGTGAGCGTCCCATTACTGTCATCAACGCCAAGGACGTCGCCAGGCCCGACGACCTGTGCGATCCGCGGGCTTCCACCTTTATCAAGATGACTCGCCCGTTTTTTTCGTCCTTCCTGATGGCATTCAAGGATCCTGAGTCGCGGGTTCGGCTCATGAATCAGATGCAGGAGCGCTTCTACAGCCAGATCGAGAGCATCCGCATCGAGGGCGGGTATTTCGATGACCTAACGGTGGACCTGTCCGGCCACCTGAATGCCGTGATCGGGGGGCGAGGCACGGGGAAATCCACCTTGTTGGAGTGCTTGAGATACGCCCTCGACTTGCCGCACAAGGTCGAGGATGCGAAGAAGCAGGGGGATCAGATCGTGAAGGAGAACCTCGGCAAGGCGGGTGGTCGGGTGATCGTGACGCTGCGCTCCGTCGCGAACAATATGAAGCGTTACACAGTCATCCGCCGTTACGGGGAGCCGCCCCGGGTGATCGACGGGCAAGGGAATGAATCCAGCCTTCACCCCGGTACCGATTTGCTGCCAGGCGCGGAGATCTACGGGCAGAACGAGATCTATGAACTCGCGAAGAGTCCAGGCGCGCTAACGCGTGTTCTGGACCGATTCCTGCCGGAGAGCGCGGAGCAACAGTCGCGCCTCGACTCGGTACGCCGCAAGCTTAAGGAAAATGGCGAGCGTCTGGTCAAGGCGCGCGACCAACGGGACGACATCGAGGCGCAGATCGCGCAGCTTCCGAAGCTCGAGGAGCAGGTCAGACAGTTCAAGGAGCAGGGCCTGGAGGAGAAACTAAAGCAGGTGCCACTGCTGGAGAAGGAGCGCCAGCTCGGCCCAAGGATGATGGAGGAGGTGGCACGCGCCCGTAGTGGTCAGCGGCAGTTCGAGGAATCGCTTCCCGATCTGGTGTTTTTGAGCGACAAGGCACTGGAAGGGCTCCCGCATGCCGAGTTGCTCCACCGCGGCCGCAAGATCCTCGAAGCGCTTGATGGAACCTTGCGCCAGAAGCTTCGTGAGATCGGCAAGGCCACGGTCGCAGCGGAGACGGCGCTCGCCGCCCTCGGCAAGGAGATCAAGCAGGCGCTGGAGCAATCCGAGGCACAGCTAGAGAAGGAGTTTGCCAAGCTCCCGGCGGTAGCGGGCAAGGACGGCAAGGAAATCGGCCGCACCTACCAGCGACTGTTGCGGGAGATCGAGCAAGTCAAGCCAGCCCAGGCGCGCCTGAAGACCGTGGATGCCCTCGTTAAGGAACTGGAACAAACTCGCCGCAATCTGCTTGGTGAGATCTCGGATATCCGCAGCGCCCGTACAGCGGCCAAGCAGAAGGCGGTCAAGGGCCTCAACAAGCGGCTAGCCGGCAAGCTGCGTATCACTATAGTCCCGGATGGCCTGCGCCAGCCGTTGCGGGCTTTCCTGCAAGGATTGCCGGGTGTCGGAGAGAGGAAGACCGAATGGGTGGATGATGCCCAGGATCTGACCGTCATGGGCCTCGTGGTTGCCATTCGAGAGGGAAAGAACGCGCTTCTGGGCAAGGGGTGGGGCCCGACATCGGGACTCGCGGACGCCCTGACGCGGCTGATACCCGCCCAGCTCTATGCGTTGGAAGCCATCGATCTCGAGGACCGTGTAAGCCTCGAGCTCAACGTCTCCCACTCCGGAGAGCAGTTCCGCGAACTCGATCGCCTGTCCACCGGGCAACAGTGCACTGCCATCCTTCATCTGCTGCTCCTGGACAACCCAGATCCGTTGATCATGGATCAGCCGGAAGACAATTTGGACAACGCCTTCATTGCCGAACGTATCGTGCAGGAGCTGCGGTCTGCGAAGACGGAGCGGCAGTTCTTGTTCGCCACGCACAACGCCAATATCCCGGTTTTTGGCGACGCCGAATGGATTGGCGTGTGCTCCGCGTCGGAGGATCACGCGGAAATGACGGATGACGCTCAAGGATCCATCGACATTCCGGCGATTCGTGACCAGGTGGCAAGCATCCTCGAGGGCGGTAAGGAGGCGTTCATGCAACGAAAAGAAAAGTACGGATTCGACTACTGATGACCAAATCAGAACTACTCGACCTGATCGCCAACGGGGAAAACTCCGGTCTGGAGTTCAAGCGGGATGATGTGCGCACCGAGCAGTTGGCGAAGGAGATCGTTGCTCTGGCCAATTTCCAGGGCGGGCGAATTCTGCTTGGCGTGGAAGACGACGGGACGATCACCGGTATTCAACGGGTCGATCTCGAACGCTGGGTGATGGATACCGTTTTCGGTCGCACCGTGCATCCGATGATCCTGCCGTTCTACGAGGAGATCCAGGTTGACGACCAGCACAGGGTCGCCGTCGTCAGTATCACCCAGGGCACGGCCAAGCCCTATGTGGTCCGTCACCGCGGACGCGAGGATATCTACATACGCGTCGGCAGCACGTCCCAGCTCGCCACCCGGGAACAGCAGGCGCGGCTCTTCGCGATGGGCGGCATGCTCCAGGCGGAGCTCCTGCCCGTATCCGGCAGCTCGCTTCGCGACCTGAGCAAGGAGAGGCTGACTGACTACCTGAGCGCTATCGTCGGCGACAAGGAGATACCGGCATCGGATCAAGCGTGGGAGGAGCGCATGTGCGGTCTGGGTTTCATGGTCGAGCGCCAGGACGGGCTTTCTGTCTGCACGATTGCCGGGCTCATTCCATTTGGGCATACGCCGCGACGTTCGTTTCGACAGGCGGGTATCCGCTGGATAGCGTTTGAAGGAGACGACATGACTTACAAGGCGCTCGACGACAGGGTGCTTGACGGACCGCTAATCGCTCTCCGGAGAGGGACACCCGGCGGCGGCCGGGAGATCGCCGAGAACGGGCTGATCGAGGGCCTCGTTGACGCGATGCGCCCGTTCATATCAGAGGAGGCGGAAGGTGTGGATGAGTCCATGCGCCGGGAGCGGCGCTGGCACTACCCCTTGGAGGCGGTGCGCGAAGCAGTGGTTAATGCACTCGCGCACCGTGACTGGACGCGCTACGAGGAGATCGAGGTCACGCGATATCAGGACCGATTGGAGATCCTCAGTCCCGGCGCGCTGCAGAACGGCATGACGGTCAAAAAGATGATCGCCGGCCAGCGCTCGTCGCGAAACCCTTTGATTGTTGACGTGTTGCGGGACTATGGCTACGTCGATGCGCGGGGTATGGGGGTACGGAACAAAATTATCCCGCTCTTGAAAGAGCAAAATGGCATAGAGCCAGAGTTCCGTGCGACCGAGGATCACCTTAGATTGATTATGCGCAGGGTCGTAGAGGCCGGCGCGTGAGATGCCAAGCAGACGTGACGGGTGTCGGATGTCAGGTGACAGCGGGAGAGGACTCACGTCATACGTTTCCGCTAGCGGACTCGTCGTCGTCCTTACCGACCCGGCACCCGACACGCGACAAGACACCGAGAAGGAGAAGATTATGAAAACATGGCGCGAATACCTCAGCAGTGATCCAAAGGTATGCCACGGGCAGTTGTGTGCCAAGGGCACCCGGGTCATGGTTACGAACATCCTCGACAGCCTCGCGGAGGGCAACAGTACGGAGGAAATCCTCAGGAGCTACCCATCGCTCGAACCGGCGCACATCGAGGCGGCCCTGGCCTATGCCGCCGATCTTGCGCGTGAGGAAAGCCTGCTGCCGGTATCGGGCCTGTGAAATTCAAGATTGACGAGAACCTGCCGGCGGAAATCGCGGATGACCTGCGGGCGCTCGGTCATGATGCGATGACGGTGGTCGATCAGGGCATGGCGGGATTCGACGATGCGCGATTGATGGTGCGGGTCGAGGACGAGTCCCGTGTGCTTATGACGATGGACAAGGGCATTGCCGATGTGCGGGCGTATCCACCCCATCGATTGGCCGGCTTGGTGCTGTTCCGTCCAAGTCAAGCAGGTCGCGGCGCGGTCCTCGCGTTCGCGCGGGAAAGGCTGCCGCAGTTGCTGGAGCTCGATATGCGGGGGCGCCTGGTCGTCGTCAGCGACACGGCGATCCGGATCCGTTGAGAAGAGCCATGAGCGTGCATGTGACTCAGCACCCCGGGACGGTGATTGAGGCCCTTGCTCGCTCGTTGGCAGGCGCGGCCAGGTACAACCCGAATGATGTGGTCCCTCCGTCCGCGGTCCTATGGACCGACCACGATGGGCAATGGCAGCCCATCGTCTCTCAGCTGCGTCGGTTGATGCCGCAGCTGCTGACGTATGGCGAATACGAACCGGAATGCCGCACAGGCCCGGCCATCTGGCTTCGGTGTGCCGTAGACCGCTCACTGGAGGAACCGCCCCTCCCGGAAGCTGTGGTGCCGGTCATCTATCTTGCAAACATCAGCCGGCAGGAGCTCAGGGCCGTTCAGGAATGCGCGGATAGCCTCAAGCCCCTGGTCGAGCTCCAGCACCGGGGCGTCTGTTGGACTCAGAACAATGGTAAGGACTGGACGGTTGAGGCTTTTCTAGTCGCCGAACACGGAGGGCTTGGCCTGGATGTGGCGCGCGACGCGGCCACGCGCCGATCCCTATTGGGAGCGCTGACGGAGCTGGCAACGACAGCA
Source organism: Gammaproteobacteria bacterium (assembly GCA_052387115.1). Classification (GTDB taxonomy): domain Bacteria; phylum Pseudomonadota; class Gammaproteobacteria; order JACCXJ01; family JACCXJ01; genus JACCXJ01. The sequence goes on from JBQTJM010000391.1 coordinate 14,357, forward strand.
GTCGAAAAACTGCGTGGTAAGCATCTCGAAGCCGAGGACTTCGACAAGCTCTTTTCTGAAGATCCTCAAAAAGATCTTCTGCGGTGGCTGAACGACCCCGAGGTAGTCAAATCGAGTTGGAATGGCGGCCGCTGGAGCGCATTCAAGTCGCGCTGCAAGGCCGATCTCACGTTCGATCCGGACAAGGATGGGGAGCTCGTGGCGGCCGAGCTGCTGGGCAAGCGGGAAGGGCCGTGGGAGGCAGTCTGGGAACGCTACGCGGAGTCCCCGGCGCTGTACCCGGGTGTGCCCGAGTTGCTGCGCAAAGCAATGCCGTTGCAGACGGACTTACTTTCCGACCCTGCCCCGTGGCCTCAGCGGAACGAGGAAGCAGAAGCGAGCCTGCGACAAGCGCTCCTCGACCTCGAGAAGAAGACTCCTGGGTCTGCACGCGAGCAAATCCTGTCCTTTGAGAAGACTCACGGCATAAGGCGCGGCTGGGTATGGGCGAAGCTCAGTCAGGCACCCCTGGCGAATGCCCTTGAACATCTGGTGATCCTCGCCAATCGCACGGCGACCAAGCTCGGCGGTTCATCCGTGGGTGACATGGCGAAGCTGTATGTGGACGCGGCCTGGGAGGTCGACACAGCGGCGCTTTCCACCATGGCAACGGTGAAATCCTCTGCCGATGCGCAAGCCGTGAGTAAAGCCCTCAATGCAGTGTACCGACCCTGGCTGGAATCCGCTGCCGAACACTTGCAGCGGCTTGCGGAAACGGAGCCGCTTCCTGGGCACGACGCGCAGGGGATCCACGACTTGGCGGTCGACTCGGACGGACTGATCCTGTTCGCGGATGGCCTGCGATTTGACGTGTCGCAAAGCTTGGTGGAGCGCATGCGATCCAAAGGCTGGACGGTGAGTATATCGACCCGCTGGGCCGGATTGCCGACAGTAACCGCCACCGGAAAACCTGCCGTCTCGCCAGTGGTTGCAGACATCAAGGGTTTGAGGCTCGGTGAGGATTTTCTGCCGGCGACGGCGGCATCAGACCAGCCGCTGACGACCGATCGATTTCGCAAGCTATTGTCCGCAGCGGGATATCAGTACGTCGGGGCAGATGAGACCGGGGAGCCGGCGGGCCGCGCTTGGACCGAGAATGGCGATCTCGACAAGCTGGGACATTCACTGCAGGGCAAGCTGGCCAGTCGTGTCGAAGAGCAAGTCGACCTGCTGCTGGAACGCATCGAAACGCTTCTCGATGCCGGATGGCGCGAGATCCGAGTTGTAACGGACCATGGCTGGCTGTGGCTTCCGGGTGGTTTGCCAAAAGTCGATCTACCGAAGTACCTCACGGCCAGTCGCTGGGCACGTTGTGCGGCTATTAAAGGCGGTTCGAAGGTCGAGGTGCCAACAGTGCGTTGGCATTGGAATGCCCATGAGCGCGTTGCGGTCGCACCCGGTATTGCCTGTTTCGGCGCTGGCAACGAATATGCCCACGGTGGACTGAGCCTCCAGGAATGCCTGGTGCCTGTGATTCGGGTAACGGGTGGGGCCGCGGCCACGAAGCTGGCGACGAAAGTGGTTGATGTGTCGTGGGCGGGGTTGCGCTGCAGGGTTCGGATTGACTCCGGCCAGACCGGCTTGTCCGTGGATCTGCGAACGAAGGTCAAGGATCCGAGCTCGAGCGTCAGCAAGTTGAGACCGGTGGATGCTAACGGCTCGGCAAGCCTTCTCGTCGCCGATGATGAACTCGAAGGCACGCCGGCGGTCGTCGTGGTGCTGGATGCAAGCGGCCACGTGATTACTAAAGAACCCACGATCATCGGGGGTGAGGATTGAAAGTGGAACTCGACCAACTCGACCGTCTGGCGGCGACGGTGTTTGAAGGCTACCTGGTCCGCAAGGACCTGGTGCGCAAGTACAGCCGCCAGTACCCGGTTCCGACGTACGTGGTCGAGTTCCTGCTCGGGCGATATTGCGCCACGACTGATGAAAAGGAGATCGAAGAAGGACTTACCATCGTCGAGCGGCAGTTGGCCGATCGAACCGTGCCAACGGGGGAGGAGGAGCTGTTCAAGGCAAGGGCTCGGGACCAGGGATCCATCAAGCTGATCGATATCGTCAGGGCAAAGCTCGATGCCAAGACGGATTCATTCGTCGCCGAGCTACCCAGCCTGGCAATCAAGGATGCACGTATCGACGACAGCCTGGTCAAGCAGCATGAGCGCATGCTCACCGACGGTTTCTACGCCGAGGTCACATTGAGCTACGACGCGGCCATCGCACAGGAAAAGGGGGGACGTCCCTTTGCTATCGACAGCCTGCGAGCGATTCAGCTGTCGAAGTCCGACGTGCTGGACACCCTGAAGCGGGCGCGCCACGACTTTACAACAGAGGAGTGGAAGCAGGTCCTGCTACGCAGTGTTGGTCTGGAGCCGGCCGCCCTTTCCGAACGTGCTCAGTTGGTCGCCCTCATCCGGATGGTGCCGTTCGTGGAACGGAACTACAACATGGTCGAGCTCGGTCCACGCGGGACCGGCAAGAGCCACCTGTTTCAACAGATTTCACCATACGCGCATCTGATCTCGGGCGGTAAGGCGACGGTGGCGAAGATGTTCGTCAATAACTCGACTAGCCAGCGCGGCCTAGTTTGCCATTACGACGTGGTGTGCTTTGATGAAGTCTCGGGCGTCTCTTTCGACCAAAAGGACGGAGTGAACATTCTGAAGGGGTATATGGAGTCGGGGGAATTCTCGCGTGGCAAGGAGAGCATCCGCGCGGAAGGTGGTATCGTTATGGTCGGCAACCTCGACGTCGAGGTTGAGCACCAGCAACGGGTCGGGCACTTGCTCAGTTCCCTGCCGCCGGAGATGCGGGATGACACGGCGTTCATGGACCGTATTCACGCCTACGTCCCGGGTTGGGACTTCCCTAAGCTGAATCCCAATGAGCACTTCACCGACCATTTCGGACTGGTCAGTGATTTTCTGTCCGAGTGCTGGAGTCGGCTCCGAACCGGCAGTCGGGTGCCCGTGTTGCAAGGGCGGGTGAACTATGGCGGAGCGCTTAGCGGTCGGGACATCACCGCGGTGAACAAGACTGTAAGCGGCCTGCTGAAGCTCCTGTATCCAGACCCTGAAGCAACTGTCCCGGACGAAGACCTAGAGGAACTCGTCCGGGTGGCCTTTGAGGTGAGACGGCGCGTCAAGGAACAACAGAAGCGAGTCTTCAAGAGCGAGTTCCGGAACACCCACTTCAGCTACGCGATGGGCGAGGACGGCATCGAGAAATTCGTGTCGACGCCGGAGCTGCATAGCGATGAGGCGATCGAGTTGGATCCGCTGCCCCCAGGACAGGTGTGGGGTATCAGCCCAGGTGGACCGGAGACCGGACCCAGCCTCTACCGCCTCGAGGTGACAGTCGGCCGTGGCAACGGCGTCAAGATACTGAACGCCCCCGTTCCGCCGGCCTTCCGCGAGAGCGTGCGATACGCCGAGCAGAACCTTTACACACGTGCAAAGGATCTCGTCGGCGACAGAGACCCTCGCGCCCACGAGTTTTCTGTTCAGCTGCGGGCGATGGACAACGACCGAACCGGCGCCGCGCTGGGTCTACCGTCACTCATGGCGCTTTGCAGTGGTCTACTTGAGAAGAGCACGAAAGGTGGCCTGATTGTGGTCGGCGCGTTGAACCTGGGTGGATCGGTCGAACCTTTAGCGAACGCCGTCGGTATCGTCGAAGTCGCCGTGGAGAAGGGTGCGGACACGGTGCTTATGCCAGTTTCGGCCCGAAAACAGTTGTTCGAGCTCTCCGATGACATGGCAACACGCATCAACATCCAGTACTACTCGGATACGCCGGATGCACTGTTGAAAGCGCTGCTGGAGTGATGGCGCGAAGAGGGGGTTGCGCGGTCCGCCTGAGGTGGGAAGAGGCTGGCCGTGGCTGGATTCCGGGTGGTTCTGGGGGACGCAGGTGGGACCACCTGCCAGGCGCTGGTCGAGCACGACCGGAACCGGAGCTCGCGCTCGGGCTGCTCGACCGTAACCCTCCCTTCAGGCCTCCATCTCGAGCTTTTCCAGGCGATAGCGCAGGGCGCGCAGGGTGATGCCGAGGAGCCGGGCGGCGCCGGTCTTGTTGCCGCGGGTCTGGGTGAGGGCGCCGGTGATGCGCTTGCGCTCCAGGCCGTCGAGGTAGTGGTCTAGGTTGGCGTCGTCGGGGGGCTCGGTGCCTTCCGGGGCAGCGGGATATTTCAGATCGAGATCGACGGGCTCGATGACCTCGCCTTCGCAGAGCGTCAGGGCGCGCTCCAAGACGTTCTCGAGCTCGCGCACATTGCCAGGAAACGGGTAGGCCAGGAGTGCCGCTCGGGCACGGTCCGAGAGGACGGCGGTCTTGCCGTGCTGGGTCAATCGCTTGAGCACCATGTCCACCAGGTCCGGGATGTCCTCGCGCCGTGCCCGGAGCGGGGGGACGTGCAGCTCGATGACGTTGATGCGGTAGTACAGGTCCTGGCGGAAGCGGCCGTCGGTGGCCAGGATCGCGAGGTCCTTGTGGGTGGCGCTCAGGATGCGCACATCGACCGGCACCTCCTGGTGGGCACCGATGGGGCGCACGCACTTCTCCTGGATGGCACGCAGGAGCTTGACCTGCATGGGGATGGGGAGCTCCGCCACCTCGTCGAGGAACAAGGTCCCCCCGTGCGCGGCCTGGAAGAGCCCCGGTTGGT
>JBQTJM010000392.1:0-1574 GCA_052387115.1 Gammaproteobacteria bacterium
ACCACGCGAAGCTCCGCCGCCGCCGCGACGAGCTGCTTAAGACAGCACGGATCGGGGGGACAGAGTACGCCACTCCGACGCCCGAGGACCTCGTGCTCGGGTCTGAGCAGATCCGGGCTTTGCAAGCAGCTCTCGCCGAGCTCCCGAGCCTATGCGCGGAGGTCCTGCTCCTCAGCCGGGTGGAGGGGCTCACGCATGGAGAGATCGCAACGCGGCTCGGGGTCTCGAGGAGCCTGGTGGAAAAATACGTGATCCGCGCCCTGAACCATTGCCGCCGTACGCTGAACATCCGGCGCGAATGACGGAGAACGGAGGGTGCGTTTCACGCATCGACGTCCCGAGCGGAGACCCAACGGCGATTGAATAGCGCGCCGCGCGCCCGTCCGGCTTGCGATTGCGGTATTCCCGCGGCTGGTTCGTTATAGTGGGTAGGGACCGCCGGCGGCGCCGCGCGCTCGCCATCACCGATCCGCATGCCGAAGCAAGACCCTGACCTGGAGATCCGCGAGCGCCTGGAGGAGGAGGCCGTCGCCTGGCTCGCGCGGCTGACCTCGGGCGAGGCCACCGAGCCGGAGCGGGCGCGCTTCCGAGGCTGGTACGCCCGGAGCCCCGCTCACGCCCGGGCATTCGACGTGGTCGCCGGCGTCTGGCAGGGTCTCGAGGCCGTTTTCGTTCCACGCCGGGCCCGGACTCGGCCTCGGGCGCCGACTTGGGTTCGAGGTCTGGCCGTGCTCGGTGCGCTCTCGGCCCTGCTGCTCTTGGCCTATTTTCCCGATGTCTTGCGGCAGCCGTTCCACGACTACGCCACGGCCATCGGCCAGCAACGGAGCGTGCGTCTACCGGATGGCAGCCTAGCGCAGCTCAACACCGACACCACCCTGGATCTCTACTTCAACCCAGATCAGCGCCGCGTGGTCCTAAATCGCGGAGAAGCGGCTTTCGAGGTGGCGAAGGAGCAGAGGCCGTTCCGGGTGGAGGCCGGCACGGTGCGCACGGAGGTGCTCGGCACCGAGTTTCTCCTGCGCTATGACGGCGAATCGGGGACCGTTACCCTGATCGAGGGACAGGTGCGGGTCACGGTGGCGGACACCACATCGGGCCCGGAGAGGGCGGCCTTGCGCCTTGCGCCCGGACAAGCGGTGGGATTCTCGCGAACCGGCGTCGGCTCCGCGCAGCCCGCTCCTCCGCAGAGACCACAGCCTGGCGGCGTGGCCGCCTGGTGATGAGCTTCGTGCCACTCGGCACGGTGATCGCCGAGATCAATCGCTACCGTCGCGTGCCCGTGAGCCTGATCGGCACCTCCCTCGCCGAGCACCCGGTTAATGTTACCATCGATCTCGCCGCGGTCGATGCCTGGCTCCAGGCCCTCACGCACTCCCTGTCCCTGAAGGCCCTTTCCATCGGTCCTTACCTGGTGCTGAATGAATAATCGCAGGGTGCACCGCGTGATCACAGGAGCCTCACCAGCGCCGCCATCGCCCCGACCGCTACCACCATCATGGTACCCAGCTTGATCGTCATGCGGTATTCGAGGTCCTTCAGGTCACGGGCAAGATCCGAGCGGATCTGTTCGA
>JBQTJM010000393.1:0-16223 GCA_052387115.1 Gammaproteobacteria bacterium
GTCATACGATCGTTATGACGGACCGCTCCTTCGCGTCAATTGGGGCGAGGGCTACTTCCAGACCTCGACCACCGCGACCTTCCACGGACGGCCGTCTTCGATCTCCGCCGCCTGCCAGGTTGCGATATGGTAGGAAACGTCGCCATTGGTCGCGGGGTATTCGTAGAAGCCGATGCCGGCGTCCTGGTCCCGCACTTCCTTGGCCAGTTGGCGGAGCGTCGGGACCGCCGTGTAGCGCTCGTCACGGAAGAAGTTGCGGCCGATTTCGTTGGCGTCGGGGCCGTGGACCAGCCGGCCGTCGCTGTCGATGATCCACACGGCGCGCGCCGTGGGATGGCTGTCCCGAGGCACCAGGTCCGCGAAGAATCGCGGCGACAGCCCGGTCCCGGCGGGGCTTTTGGCCAGCGCCGCGGTCAGTGTCCTGGCGAGGCTGCCGGCTTGCAGCAGGTTGTGGTCGGCGATGCGCGTGATGTTGTCGAGCGCCGAGTCGGCGCGCGCATGGGCCGCCTGTGCCGAACGCTCGGCCGCTTCGGCAGTGCGGCGGGCCAGGTGCGCCTCACGGCCGAAGTCGACCGAAAGGCCGGCGCCGACGAGGACGGCAGTGATGGCGACGACCCCGGCGATGACCGCCGTCTTGTTGCGGGCGACCGATCGGCGCAGGAGCTCGGCGCGGGAATAGGCATAGGTGCTGACCAGCCGTCCATCGCGGTAGGCACGCAGCTCGGCGGCCAGCTCGCCGGCATCCCGATACCGCACGGCCTGGTCCTTCCTCATGGCCTTGTCGCAGATGGCGACCAGCTCGGGCGGCACCGGCACCGGCGCCTCGCGGGCGGACGGCATGGGCTCGGACGAGCCGAGCGCTGCCAGGATGCTGTAGACGTCGCCGGCGTGCGGCGCGTGACCGACCAGGAGTTGGTAAAGGATACAGCCGAGTGCGAAGACATCCGTACGCGGATCGATGTCCCCGAATGCGGGATTGAGCTGCTCGGGTGCCATGTAGGCGGGGGTGCCCATGATGGCACCCTGGCGGGTCAGATCGGCGGGCCTCTCGTCGGTGATCCGCACCGTGCCTGCGGCCGCCGTCTCGGCCTCGGCCCCGATCTTGGCGAGCCCCCAATCGAGGAGGATGGTTTCACCGAAGCCCCCCAAGACGACATTGCCGGGTTTGAGATCGCGGTGGACCACGCCCCTGGAATGGGCGTAGGCCATGGCCTCGCAGATGTCGATGAAGCTACCGAGGAGCTGCAGCCGTTTGGCCAGCGCGGCCTCGGCACGGCCCGCGGTGCAGGCCGCGAGGGCCTTGGACAGGGTGTCGCCGCGTACCAGGCGCATCACATAGAACGGGGACCCTTTGGAGGTGGCGCCCAGATCGTAGACCGGGACGATGCCGGGATGCTCGAGGCGACCCGTGATCTGGGCCTCGCGCACGAAGCGGGCGTGGATGCGCGGGTCCATCGACTCGGCGTCCGCGTGCATCTCCTTGATGGCGACCTCGCGGCCGATGCGTTCGTCGAAGCCGAGGAGCACGCGCCCGACGCCTCCGGCCCCGACCTCGCCACGCAGCGAATAGTGCTCCGTGAGACGGGTCGGGGCCGGGACCTCCTGGCGGCGGCTATCCAGACGGGTGTCGAGGACGGCGTAATCGACGATCGTGGTGAGCTCGGCGGCGTTGCTTTTCATGACTGCTCCTTCAGGATGGGGTCCGGAACTACCGGCAGCGCGGATCCCGCCGCACAGCACGGTCGATGCGCTTACGTCGTCGAAAAAGCCGGTTTCTTAACTTAGGGCGGGAGCAGGCCCCGGGGCTTCCGCGCCCCCGATCAGGGCCTCGGCCTCGACCAGGAGGTTGGCGCGGCAGATGGCGCCGCTGAGGTAGAGGCAGCGGGCCGGGAACCTCAGGTGTTCGTCGAAGGCCGATTGCACGACGGGAAAATCCTCGGGGTGGCGGACATAGACCTTGAGCAGGGCCTGCGTCTCCTGGGCCGTGAGACCGATGGGGCGGCCCGCGCCGTCGCGGAGCGAGCGGGCGGTGGCGATCACGGTTTCGATGTTGCGCAGGGTCTCGACGGCCTGGCGGTAGGGATCGCCGGGATGCCGGCTGGCGTGCCCGACGATGCTGGACGTCCCGGCGATGAACAGGTGTTGCTTGCACGCCGAAGCGTACAAGGTGGCGCGCGCGAAAGACGGGCTGCGCGGGCCGTAGAGGGGCGGATATTTGTAGGCGCTCACCTGGCGCGGGTTCTCGACGTGCAGCCCGTGGGTCTTGCCGGCCAGGAAATAGATCTGAACCGGACCGGAGCGCGTGCCGATGGCGGTGGCCGCCGGGAGGTGGCGCCGGAAGTCCCATTTCCTGAAATCCCATTTCCTGAAATCCGATTGCCGAAAGTCCGATGAACCCTCGGCGAAGGCCCGATAGCGGCCCAGACAGAACTGCTGATAGCGCTCCAGTCCGGCCTGTTCTCGATTGATGTCGGGAAAGTAATTCCACACCCGCAAGAGGTGCGGATAGCCGAGCGCCCAGGTCTCGCCCAGGATGGCCCGGTAGCCCCGATAGACCAGCGCATCCAGGGAATCGCCCGGCGATTCGATCCCGGGGAGATGACCGAACAAGACATCGCCGTTCATCGCCAGCCGCATCCCGCCTATGTCGCCGCTGGCCGTGTCGAGTGAGGCCCTGTCTAGATAGGTAATCGGAGCGCTCGTGGTCCAGCGCTCCGTTACCGGTGATCGGGCGAGCGGGGGCAGGTCGAGCTCAATGACCGGGTACGAGGCCGTTCTGTTGCGTGCGTTGCTCGCACCGTAGCGGATCTCCGCGAGCACCGTGCCGCTCGCGGGAGCGGTTGGATCGTCATCGCCGAGGACGATCGCGAGCGACGGGGCCGCGCGCGACCCTCCCCGCCGGATCTCTGCATCGTCGCGGACCCCCGCGGCCGGCATGCGGTCCCCGCGGCCTCTTCTTCCTCGACCTTCTCCTTCGTATAACTTCACGTCCCGACGGCGCGCGAGTCCGATCGATGCCGCCGGCGCCAGTACGCGGACCAATTTCCTCTGATCTTGAACAGGGCGAAAAGGTAGTAGCACAGCTTGAAGATGAGCACCGGGACGCGCCCCGGTGCCTGGCCGAAGGCGTTGCCCGCGAGCAGCGCCAGGACCGCCTGCTCGATGCCGAACCGGCTGCCCTCGATCAGGAACAGGTCCCGGAAGGCCGGCTGGGTGAAGCGGTAGATGAACCAGGAGAAGGTCTTGACCCCGCGGCGGACGGCGCGCTCGAAATCCCGCAGGAGGGCGGGATAGGCGGGGCTGTCGCGGAGATAGGCGTCCACGACCTCGGCGCCCAAGGTGCCGCTGTTGAGCGCCAGGTGTACGCCGCTCGAGAACACCGGGTCCACGAAGGCGAAGGCATCGCCGACGAAGAGGTGGCCGGCCCCGCTCATGGTCATACGCCGGTAGGAGTAGTTGCCCGCCGTCTGGGCCGGCATGAGCGATCGGGCCTCGCGCATGCGCTCCGCGATGGGCGGGCACAGGCGGATGGTGTCCCACAGGAACTCATCGAGGCTGGTCTTGCGGGCTTTCAGATAGTACGGCCAGCACACCGCGCCGACGCTCATGGTGCCGTCCTTGAAGGGGATCATCCAGAACCAGCCGTGCTCGAACCAGGCCACGCTGATGTTGCCCTCGTCCAGGCCCGCGTGCCGCGCGACACAAGCGAAATGGCTGAAGATGGCGGCGCTCTTGTGCTCGCGGTTGGGTTTCTTTCCGCCGAGCTGGGTGGAGAGGAGGGTGTCGCGGCCGGTGGCATCGATGACGAAGCGTGCCTCCCGGATCGAGGCCCGCCCGTCGCGGTCCTCGGCATGCACCAGCGAGGGCTGGCCCGGCCGGAAATCCACCCGTTTGACGCGCACCCCCTCGTGGACCCGGGCGCCCTTGGCGGCGGCGTTGCGGAACAGGATCTCGTCGAACTCGGCGCGTTTGACCTGATAGGCGTAGGGCCGAGATTCGCCCGCCGCATTGGCGAAGTACACGGTACGCGTGCGGCCGTCCTCGGGGGACAGCAACTCCGCACCGTACTTGCGGATCCCGATGCCCTCTACGACGTCGAGGACGCCCAGGCGTTCCAGCATGGGCATGCTGTGTGGCAGGAGCGATTCACCGATGTGGAAGCGCGGGTGGTGATCCTTCTCCAGGATCTCGACATGCCAGCCCTTCTCGGCGAGCAAAGCCGAGACGGTCGAGCCCGCCGGCCCCCCGCCGATGACGGCGACATCGCAACGGCTCGGTTCGCCGGGTCCGGGCGTGACCGTGCTCCCCCTATCTTTTGTGCTCATTGGCCTTTCCCCGTAGGCCCCCCGCAGAGGCGCTGCGTGGCCGGTATTCTAACGCAAGCACGGGATCCGGCGGCCTGTACCGAAGACGGCAGGCGCAGGGGGGCTACCGGGAGGACTCAGCGCCTCTTGCCGCGCCACTCCTCGTTCTGTATCACATCCCCCATCTTGCCGCCGGGCCGGACCTGGCCCTGATAGATGAGGAAGCGCCCGCCCGGCCCGCCGGGGGTCGCGGCGTGCTCGCTCCAGGTCCACAGGTGGCCGCCCACCGTGTCCAGGATCACGATCTTCTCTCCCCCGAAACCGGTGGCATCGGGGACGGCCAACATCTGGTAGCGCCCGTCGGCGTGGGCGCAGGGGCCGTGGAGACCGGCGCAGAGCAGCACGCCTGCCGCGAGGAATCGTTTCATAGGATCTTGCCCTCCGAAGTCGGCTAGTTGGTTGGTGGCGCGGGGGATATCGGCGCGGCATCGGGCGAGTGCACGGGCGCGGCATGATGACACGCCGGACTTCACCCCGACAATCTGATCGACGATCGCGCGAGGGTCCCGCCAGCGGGCACCGGCGGCGGTCGCGCGCTTTGCGCCCGGCGCACGAGCCGCTACCATCCGGCCGTGGAGGGGTGCATGGCCGAGACGATAGACGACGTGGTCCGCCGGGCCCTCTGCGAGGATGTGGGTGGCGGTGACCTGAGCGCGGCCCTGGTGCCGGAGGGTCTGTGCTCCGTGGCCCATGTGGTGAGCCGGGAACAGGCCGTCCTGTGCGGCAGAGACTGGTTCGATCGCGTGTTCCACCAGCTCGACGCCAAGGTACGGATCCAATGGCGGGCCGAGGACGGCGATGATATACAGGCCGGACAGGAGCTGTGCCGCCTGTCGGGCTCGACGCGGGCCTTGCTGACCGGTGAGCGCACGGCCTTGAATTTCCTGCAGACGCTCTCGGGTACGGCCACGAGCACGCGCCGCCACGCCCGCGCGCTCGAAGGCACCGGCACGAAGCTCCTCGATACCCGAAAGACCATTCCGGGTCTGCGTGCGGCGCAGAAATACGCGGTGCGCTGTGGCGGCGGGCGCAATCATCGGCTCGGGCTCTTCGACGGCATCCTCATTAAGGAGAACCACATCAGTGCCGCGGGCTCGATCGGAGCGACCGTCGCGGCGGCGCGCTCGCTGTATCCCGGGACCCCCATCGAGGTGGAGGTCGAGACGCCGGCCGAGCTGGATCAGGCCATCGCCGCGGGCGCCGACATCGCGCTGCTGGATAACTTCTCGCTGTCCGGACTGCGCGAGGTCGTGGTGCGGAACGCCGGCCGGGTGCGCTTGGAGGCCTCCGGCGGCTATGACCTCGCCACGCTCCGGGAGGCGGCCCTGACAGGGGTCGATTACATCTCGGTCGGAGCCTTGACCAAGCATGTGCTGGCCGTCGATCTGTCGCTGCGGTTCGTGAGCGTCGTGTGACGGCGGGCTCGAACGAACCGGCCGGGATGCGCGCCGTGATCCCCCTCACCTTGGCCGGGCTGCGCTCGGATCAGGCCCTGGCCCGGGTGTTCCCGGAGTACTCCCGCACCACGCTCAAGTCCTGGATCCTCGCGGGTCTGGTGCAGGTCGATGGGCAGTGCGTAGAGCCGCGGCACGTCGTCAGCGGCGGGGAGGCAGTAGAGCTGGCACCGCCACCCCCCTCCCCGATGCGCGAACGGCCCGAGGCCATCCCCCTCGAGGTCATCCACGAAGACCCCGAGATCTGGGTCGTGAACAAGGCGGCGGGCCTCGTCGTGCATCCGGGGGCAGGGAACCGCGAGGGCACGCTGTTGAACGCGCTCCTGCACCTCGACCCCGGCCTCGCCGCCCTGCCCCGGGCCGGGATCGTCCACCGACTGGACAAGGACACCTCCGGCTTGCTGGTCATCGCCCGCAGCCCGCGTGCCCATCAAAGCCTGGTCGCACAGCTCAAGGTCCGCCGGATCACCCGCGAGTACCAGGGGATCGTGAGCGGTGCCATGGTTGCGGGTGCCTCGGTCGAGGCCGCCATCGGGCGCCATCCGACTCACCGAACGCACATGGCGGTCGTGGAACGGGGCGGCAAGGCGGCCGTGACCCATTACCGCGTGATCCGGCGCTTTCGCCTACACACCCAGGTGCGGCTCATGCTGGAGACCGGGCGTACCCACCAGATCCGGGTCCACATGGCCCATGTGCGCTACCCGCTGGTGGGCGATCCCGTGTATGGCGGGAGAGTGCGATTGCCGCCGAGGGCCTTGCCCGCCCTGGGCCGGGCGCTCCGCGAATTCCCGCGACAGGCCCTGCACGCCGCCCGCCTAGCGCTGGAGCACCCGGCGACGGGCGTGTCGCTGTCGTTTGCGGCGCCGCTGCCGGCCGACATGGCGGCACTCATCGGACTCTTGACCGAAGACGCGGAGCGGGCGGGGCCGGTCGATGCGCGGCCCCCCAGATGAAAAAAACAAGCGCGGCCGCCGCCGATCCCTCGGGCCCGTTCGTGCTGCCCGACTGGCCGGCGCCGGCGACCATCGGGGCGCTGACGACCACCCGCCGAGGCGGACATAGTCTCGGACCGTACGGCGCATTCAACCTCGCGCTGCACGTCGGTGACGATGCCCGGGCCGTGCTGGCCAACCGCGGCGCGCTGGTATCCCGCCTCGGATTACCCCGATCGCCGCGCTGGCTGGACCAGGTGCACGGCGCCCGGGTGATCGCCGCCGCCGACGCCGGCCCCGTTCCCGAGGCCGACGGGGCGTGGACCTCGGTCCGCGGGGTGGCCTGTGCGGTCCTGACCGCCGACTGCCTTCCGATCCTTCTATGCGACCAGGCCGGGACCCGGGTCGCCGCGCTCCACTGCGGCTGGCGCGGGATCGCAAGGGGCGTGATCGCCGCGGGGATCGCGGCGCTGGCCCATCCCCCGGAGGGACTCTTAGCCTGGCTCGGGCCCGCGATCGGGGCAGGGTATTACGAAGTCGATGCGCCGGTGCGCGACGCCTTCAACGCCTCCAGCGCGGACCTCGCCGAGGCCTTTTCCCCCTCGCGGCCCGGACACTGGCACCTGGACCTCTACCGGGCGGCGCGTTTGAGCCTCGGTACGTTGGGCGTGCGGGCCGTCTATGGCGGCGAGTTCTGCACTCATGGACAGCCCGATCGGTTCTATTCCCACCGCCGTGACGGCACCACGGGGCGCATGGCGAGCCTCATCTGGGTCCGTCGGTGACGGGGAGCTTGGGACGAGGCGCGCGGCCGCCAGCGCGCGCCGACACACCCGAGGACATCCAACCCATCGGCCCTGCCCATCGGCCTAGGGTTTCTTCCTCCATGTGCTCGCGGTAGGGGTGTGCTTCTCGACCGAACCCTCCAGGGTCAGCGGTAACGTCTGATCCTCGATGCTCCCCGATCGTCCAGACCTGAGAAACATTCGCTCACCCGTGGCCTGCTGACGGCCTGGATATTCTTGGCGAGCCCGCACCACGTAGCCGAGCAAGGCACCACCGGCCGTGGATAGGGTTAGTAAACCGACCGTCACGAACTGGGTCACCAACAGGATGCCACCCAGGCCCAGCAGCGCCGCGAAGGCCAGACCGACCTTGAAGCTCGCCCCGGCTTGCACGCGGCGAATGGTCTTGAGGGTCTCGCGGTGGGTCTCTGCTATCAGCTTGCTCTTATCTTTTTCCGATTGCACCCGGATCTTTTCCCGCTCCCGGGCAAAATCATCCTTCATGCGACCGACGGCGCGCTGCCCGGTACCCGTGGCGATCGACGCGAACCAAAGCGCGGCGAATAGGCCGATCAGCAATGCGAACACGGCGAACACACCCCAATGCTCCAAAAGCCGCGACTGCAATGCCGCAATCGCCATGGCGACGGCAGCGGCCTGGGCGAGCAGGATCCCGGCCAGGTATTTGAGAACCGTGATCAGGCTGAAGCGCTCCACCGTGGCGTTACCCGTCTAAGCAATCGGCAGGGCCGTATCGATAAACATCGATCGTCCTTCCTGAGAGGTTGTGAAAAACCGTCGCGAGCGAAGCGAGATCGCGTGCCACCATGTAACAGCGTACCCGACGTGTGAATATATATCAACTATAGGAAACTGTGCTCCGGTATCGAGGGGCAGACCATCCCCGGGCGGGCGATCGATAGCCGAAGAACGACCCGCCCGCCGTCTCGGCCGTGCATTGCGCTACCGGCAACGGCGCCTGGCTTGCTGGGGCACACGGCGTCCGGAGCCCCACGCCGCTCAGAGCGGCCCGGGCCAGCGAAGGTAGCCCCGGAACCACGCAATGGCCGCCAGTGCCTCCAACCGGTCGGAAGCGATAACCCGGCTCGTGCTCATCGCGGGTGCTGCTGCGTCACTCACCGTACCGCGCGACGACCGTTGCGAGCGAAGGCAGAGGCCGGGGACCTGCAATTCTTGCCATACGTCCGCAACTTTTACCGGTTCAACCCGTGGCTTCTTCTTATCCAACCACGTGTAAACAAGCAGTTACAAACGTGGCGTATGCCTTGCCTCCGTGTGAAGCACGCTGCAACCGCGGCTGATACATTGACTTCTAGAGGAGGCACTAATGGTAGCAACCACACAGGATGAATTTGGAACCACGTCAAGCGCACCCTACGCTAGGCGTTTAGAAGACGTGATAAAAACGAAGCGCATCTCGTGGGCCGCTGTTATCGCCGGTGTCATGGTGGCGCTAGGCATTCAACTGGTGCTCAACATGATAGGCGCAGGATTGGGCTTCAGTGCGATCGACCCGCTGGAAGGCGAGACTCCTAGCGTTACCACCTTTAGCATAGCGAGTGGGCTGTGGATGCTCGTGTCAAGCATCGTGGCCCTGTTTGCGGGTGGCTGGCTTGCCAGCTATCTTGCGGGACTCACGCACGATGAAGACGGCATGCTGCACGGTTTGGTCACCTGGGCTCTCTCCACGCTCGTTCTGGTGCTGTTCTTGGTGGCCATTTTCGGATCTTTACTGTTCGGTACATTGAACGCCTTGGGCATCGGAGCAACGGTAGTGGCCCCACAGGCGGCGCAATCGGCGGCGAGCGCACCGATCAGCGAGCAA
Organism: Gammaproteobacteria bacterium; assembly: GCA_052387115.1. Classification (GTDB taxonomy): domain Bacteria; phylum Pseudomonadota; class Gammaproteobacteria; order JACCXJ01; family JACCXJ01; genus JACCXJ01. The sequence continues at coordinate 9,385 of JBQTJM010000393.1, forward strand.
GATATCCGGGTGTTTATCAATCAGCTCATGACTGAGGGAATTAGCAAGAAGGCATTGGTCGATACGGTAGTGGCACGTACGAGCTTGAGCCGGGCAGAGGCGAGCCAAGCCGTCGACGAAGCGCAAGAGACGGCGCGTGTCGCAGCAGACAAGACGGCGGAAGCTTTTGCTCACGTACTGCTATGGGGTGCCCTGGCGCTTATCGCGGGCGCGATGGCGGCAGGGTCGGGCGGTTATGTAGGTACACCAAGCCGAATTTCTAGACAGCGCGCAGTCGCAGTCGAGCGTTACGCGCCTACGGTTTAATAGCAAGGCCAATTCGACGCAAGCGGCCGTTTACCTATGCCGCTTGTGTCGCAGTTTTGTGGTTCGAGTATTGCTTGCAAATGCGGCTTCGCTCGGCACTTTTCTCAGACACCTTCAAGGCGCGACCATGAACGAACAACAGAACGAGCTCTTGTATCAAATGCTGGAAACGGAAATGGGCGGCGTGCAGGTCTACACGACAGCGCTCCAATGCATCGTCAACGACGACTTGAAAGAAGAATGGCAGGAATACCTGGATCAGACAAGAGATCATGAGCAAGTAGTTCGCAACCTGTTTGGCAAGCTGGGTCTCGACCCGGAGCAAGAAACGCCAGGACGGGGGGTCGTCCGGCATCTCGGGGAGGGTCTGGTAAAAGCCATGAAAATGGCGCAACAAGCGGGTCATCCGGAGGCTGCTGAATTGGTTGCCTGTGAATGCGTGGTGCTGGCCGAAACTAAGGATCATCTGAATTGGGAATTGCTTTCCAAGTGCGCGGAAAAGGCCAAAGGCGACGAGAAGAAAGCGCTGCAGGAAGCCTGTGACGAGGTCGAAGACCAAGAAGACGAGCACATTTACCACAGCAAGGGCTGGTGCCGAGAGTTATGGATTCAATCCCTCGGTATGCCAGCGGTGCTGCCGCCGCCCGAGGAAGAAAAGGACGTAAAGACCGCGATCGGAGCGGCGCGTGCCGAGCAAGCGCGGGACCAGATGCTGTGACTCCGCGCTGCAAAAGGTTCAATTGACGACGCGGGAAAAGCGGACGGCGACAGTCGCCGTCCGAGAGCAGCACGCGTTCCGAAGCAGCGCATTGGCCAGAAGCGAGCCAAGACCGGGACGCACAGCGGTTCCGACGCCGCGCTGCTGTTCATCGACTCTGTGCCCCGTTCGCGCACCTGGGGTTGTTGCCTGCACGTACTCGAGGATCTATGCGGATGTCCTTCCTCATCGGGGACCGGTTCGGCCTCGCCGGCAGCGCGTATGAAAGGCGCCCCGAAAGGCGTGCTGCGGCAAATGATGGACTGGCGAGCGGCGATCATTGCTGGGGTCATCGCGGGGATGGTGTATCTAGTTATTAACATGTGGCTGGCGAGCAAGTATCTCGGCAACGCTAATGTTCCGCTACAGCTCTCGGCCGCGCTGGTAATGGGCAAGTCGGTTTTGCCTCCTGCAGAAGGCATTGCGGCAGGGACCTATCTCGCGGGGTTTCTGATCCATATGTCGGCGGCGGTCTTCTTCACGTGCGTCATCGCATTCTGCCTGTATCGCTGGGGGATCTGGACCGGGATACTGGGCGGGACGCTCTTCGGTCTGGCGCTTTACAGCATTAGTTACTACGGCATAGCCGCATGGCTTCCTTGGTTGTCACCCATGCGCGGGTGGATCATGGGGGTGAGTCACCTTGTGTTCGGTGCCGTCGCGGGTGGCGTCTATGAGGCACTCGAGCGGGACGGCTTCACGCGCGTGCCGCACTGATCGGAGGCTGATAGCATGCGGGCCGTGCGGCTCATTATGATGCTCGTCGTAGCCGCACTCTCGGTGTTTTCGTACTGCAGCGAGCGCACTGTCAATCCCATCACGGGCGAGGAGCAGCACGTGGGACTGACACCCGAGCAAGAAGTCGCAATGGGCGTGCAGGTGGCCCCCGAGATGGCGCGTCGCTTCGGTGGCATTGACCGGAACGAGCGCTTGCGGCAGACCGTCAGCGCCGTTGGCGAGAAGATCGTCGCGCAGAGCATCGCCGCCCACAGCGGCTACCGGTTTGATTTTCGCGTCCTCGCCGATGATCAGACGGTGAATGCGTTCGCGCTTCCGGGCGGGCAGATCTTCATCACCGTCGCGCTCTTGGAGCGGCTCAAGACCGAAGAGCAGCTGGCCGGGGTCTTGAGCCATGAGGTCGGGCACGTGATCGCGAGGCACTCTGCCGAGCGCCTCGCGAAGGAGAAGCTTACCCAGGGGCTGACCGGCGCCGTCGTGATGGGCTCAGGATCTTACGAGATGGCTCAGGTCGCGCAACTGGTCGGTGGCCTGATCAACATGAAGTACGGGCGTGCAGACGAAATCGAGGCTGACAAGCTCGGCCTATGTCTGATGAGCCAGGCGGGACATCGCCCCGCCGCACTCGTCGATGTCATGCGGATCCTCGCGGGAGGCGGCTCACCGCTTCCCGAGTTCGCGAGCACCCACCCCGATCCGAAAAATCGCGCGAAAAAGATCCAGGCCTACATCGAGGATTTGAGCGGGACGTGCGACTTTGGCTTGGCGGCACCATCGCCCTAGTCGTCGATCAGCCGAAAACGAAGCGGAACACCAGGACCACAACGGCGATCGAGAGCACGAGGAGAAAAAGCATGGCCAGCATCACGGGCACGAGAAACAAGCGCCCGACCTGGCTCGGCGATCGACCGGGAAGCCCGGCATTCTCCACATGGCCGCGTACTAATGCGACGTTTTTGAGATTAGCTTTCCAGACAATGTCGAAGAAGTCTCCGACGATCGGGACTGCGCCGATCACCGTTTCAAGCGCGACGTTGCCCGCCATGCGCAGCAGCGTCGTGACAGGCAGCCCCAGGCGGGCAGCCTCGAAGATCAGATACGCGGAGATCGCTGCGCCCGCGGCATCGCCTATCCCCGGAATGAATCCCAGGATCCCGTCCAGCCCAATACGGAAACGTGTCGCCGGGATAGGCAGGGCGCTATCCAGCAGCTGGCCTAATTTCTCCAGTCTCTGGAGCGACGCCGCCCCACGCGCTACTGCGCTGTCGTGATCGATCGAAGTTGACAAGGTACGCTCCCTCTAACACGCGCCAAGAGTGGGGAATAGGAACGCGATCACTTCGATAGGGGGATCAGCCGAGCGAAACTCCGCGACAGCATACCCGACGTGTCGCTACCCATGAACATCAACTATAGGAAACTCAACGCGAAGTATCAACGCTGGGCTATCGCAGGTAGCCGTTCTCGCGGAACCACGCGATGGCCTCTGCAAGCGCCTCCTCGGCCGGCCGGAAGCGATAACCGAGCTCGCGCTCGGCGCGGGTGCTGGTGAAGAACATGCGCTTGCGGGCCATGCGGGCACGATCGATGGTGACCGGCGGCTCGCCGGTGTGAAAGAGGCGCGCCAGGCCCTCCGCGACATAGCCGATGGGCAGGATCAGGGCGTGGGGTAGTCGCAGCCGCGGCGGGCGGCCGCCGCAGAGCTTGGCGATGGTCGCAAGGATCTCCCGCAAGGTCAGATTGTGCCCGCCGAGGAGATAACGCCGGCCCGGCTCGCCGCGCTCGAAGGCGAGCACATGGCCCTCCGCCACGTCATCGACATGGACCAGGTTCAAGCCGGTATCGACATAGGCCGGCATGCGCCCCGCCGCGGCGTCGCGGACCATGCGGCCGGTGGGCGTGGGCTTGATATCGCGCGGGCCCACCGGTGTCGAGGGATTGACGATCACGGCCGGCAGTCCGTGCTCCGCGCACAGGCCGCGAACCACCTCCTCGGCCAGGAACTTGGAGCGCTTGTAGGGACCGATCATATCGGCCAGGCCGACCGGCGTGTCCTCGTCCGCGGGGCTCCCGTCGGAATTGAGCCCCAGCGTCGCGACGCTGCTGGTATAGACGATCCGATCGACCCGCGCCGCCAGGGCCGCGCGCATCAGCTCGCGCGTCCCATCGACGTTGGCGGCATACAGAGGCCTGGGATCGGGGGCCCACAGGCGATAATCGGCCGCCACGTGGAACAGCGCGGTGCAGCCGTCGAGCGCCGCCTGGAGCGAAGTCCTGTCGGTCAGATCACCGAGCGCGACCTCGGCATCCAATCCTTCGAGATTGCGGCGATCGCTCTGTGGCCGCGTGAGGACTCGGACCTTGTGTCCCGAAGCGAGCAGGCGGCGCGCCACCGCCGAGCCCACGAAGCCCGTGGCGCCGGTCACCAAGGTGGTCATCCGGCCGCACCCCGAGCCTGTCCTTGCCGAATAAATTGCCGGCCGACGAGGACGGCCGCGATGGGCGCGCCGATGGCTGCCGCGATCAGGAACGGGATGAGGCCCTCCAGGGCCGTGACGAGTGGCATCAAATAAAGGACATCCTCGGCCTCGAAGCCGAACCACACCGCCCGGGCGGTGGTGGCCTTGCCGTGGGCCTCTTCCATCCGATGGCGCAGGTGAAAGATCGCGGTCACGGCGAGGGCGGCGACGACCCCCGCCGGCAGGCTCCAGCCGGCGGCCCCCGAGGACTCCAGCCCGAGTCCGATGGCGACGAACAAGAGCACATGGATGAGAGCATCGGCGGCCAGATCGTACAAGTGGCCCGCACGGCTGGTATGAGCGGTCAGACGCGCCAGCTCACCATCGCCGTGATCGAGGAGGTTGGAGAGCACGAACAGCCAGGCACCGAGGTTCGGCCACCCGCTCGCGAGGCATGCGAGCGCGGCGAGGCCGACGGCGAGCCGCACGGTGGTGAGATGGTTGGGCCTGACGCGCGTGCCCTGCAAAGGCCGGACGAGCCACAGGGCCAGGCGCGCGTCCCAGGGTCTCGCCGTGACCTCGGCGTTGGACCCGCTCAACTGCCGCCCCCCCAATTTTTTTAGATATACCTGGGCGCGCGAGGTCGCAAGAGGTTCCAGTATAATCCGCTGCGCCGCCCCCGAGAAAAAAACGTGCATTTTCCCGGATCGCTTCCCACTTTTCATGCGATGAGCCCTACCACTCTGGTTCGCGACCGGCCGCTATGGGCATATCTCATTGGGGGATTTTTCGCGCTCATGCTCCCGTCGGCGGTTTGCGCGCACGCCATCGTGGTCGAGTCGGTGCCGGTACACGATGCCTCGCTGGAAAAGTCTCCGACACGCATCCTACTTCGCTTCAATACGAAGATCGAGCACGGTCTCTGCCGCGTCAGACTGGAAGGTCCGCACGGGTATATCGAGACGCCGCTCGACCCGCCGGAGGCCCCCGAGCGCCTGCAGGCGCGCGTGCCGCCGCTCGTCCCGGGCACGTATCTGCTCCGCTACCGGACCTTTTCTCTCGACGGCCACGTGACCGAAGGCGTCCTGCGTTTTCACGTCGGCAATAACTACAAGAGGGACTTAGGCCCGGTGCGTCGATGACCCTTCTCGCCGGACTCCTGGATGTTGTCCTGCGGGGCATCTCGCTTATCGCCTTCGCCACCGCGGTCGGCGGCGTCGCCTATGTGCTCTGGGCCCTGAGGCCCTTCCAGGAGTGGACCGCCCCCCTCGCGGGGTTCGTGCAGCGCGCACTACGGCTCACCGCAGGCGCCGCCTTCACGCTCGCCGGTGCTCAGGCAATCGTCCTTTTCGTCCTGCACCCCTGGACCTTGGCCGATGAGGCCGGCCGCTGGCCGCTCGTGGCATTGCTACACACGAGCTACGCCCGCACCGGGCTCATCACCATCGCCCTGGCCCTGTGCCTCGGCGCGCTCGGGCGCACCCTGATGTCTCGGCCACGGTCCGCCCCGCTGTGGATCGGGACGGTCGCGCTGGTACTGGCGTTACTCGTCAACTCGGCATGGCTCGCCCATGGCGTCAGCCGCCTCACGCACCGCGAGGTGTTGATGACGGTCACGGTTCTGCACGTGGCCGGTGCCGCCGTGTGGATAGGCGGGCTCATTCACCTGGTGGGCTTCTGGCAGCTCCGGCGCCGGGAAGCGCATGCGGGCGACTACGGCCCGGTGGTGCTCGCACGCTTTTCGGACCTCGCCGTCGCGAGCGTCGCCCTGCTGGTCTTGCCGGGTCTGTATCTGGCGTGGGTTTACGTCGGCGATCTCGACGCGCTCATCGGGACGGGGTATGGGGTCATGGTGCTCACCAAGGTGGTCCTGCTCCTCGCCACCCTGACGCTCGGCGGCATCAACTTCCTGCTGGTGAAAAGCTGGCGGCGATCGTGGCCGGACCCGCGCCCGGCACGACGCATCCCGGCCCTGGTGGAGGCGGAGGTGGGGCTCGGCGTCACCATCCTGTTGGCCGCCGCGTCCTTGACCTCGCTGCCGCCGTCCATCGATATCGGTGCCGATCGCGCGAGCCCGGCCGAGGTCATGGCGCGCTTCGTCCCCAAGCTGCCGCGCCTCGCCTCGCCCCCGGTGCAAGACCTCCTGGCCAGCGCCGGGCGCATCGACGACACGCTCGCAGAGCGCCAGCCCGCGGAATACGCCTGGTCGGAATACAACCACCACATCGCGGGGATGTTCGTGTTCGCCATGGGTCTCTGTGCCCTCATGGAGCGGCGGCGGGCCGCCCGTTGGGCGCGGCACTGGCCGCTCATCTTCCTCGGGCTCGCCGCATTCCTCTTCATCCGTAACGACCCGCGCGCCTGGCCGCTGGGCCCGGCGGGGTTCTGGGAGAGCATGGCCCTCCCCGATGTCCTCCAGCACCGCCTGGCGGTCGGCGTGGTGGTGGCGCTTGCGCTGTTCGAATGGCAGGTCCGTACGGGCCGCCTACAAGACCCGCGATGGCGACTGGTGTTTCCGCTCCTGTGCGCGGCCGGCGGCGCGCTCATCCTCACCCACTCGCACGCCATGTTCAACCTGA
>JBQTJM010000394.1:0-19459 GCA_052387115.1 Gammaproteobacteria bacterium
TCGCCCCACCGGAGCATGCCGTAGCGCTGCACGCGGAAGCCCAGCGTCCCGATCGGCGGCAGGGGCTCATCCGGCACCGGGCAGAGGCCCTGCTTCCCGCCGCGCTCCCATTCCTCCAGCAGCTTCGCGACCCGCGCCTGCGCCACGCGCACCGCCGCGTAGTCGCTATCGGTCGGCAGCCGATAGTGCCGCCCGGTCTCGCCGGGCTTGAGTAGGACCACCGCCAGCATCCGCGCCCCGCCCGCTCGGCGGCCCTTGGCATCGAAGACCACGTCCGCGCCGCCTCGCTGCGCCGCGAGCTTCACGCGTACCCGCTCGGGCGGCAGCACTACACCACAGCAGACGCAGGTCGCCTTGGCACGCGTCACCGTGCCGCCGGGCACGTGCTTCTCAGTCTTGGGCTCGAAGACCTCGAGCTCGACGCGTGGCGGCTCGCCCGTAGCGCCGGCTTCCAGCCGGCCCACCCCGCACCACGCCCACGGCTCGGGCGACTCGCACAGGCCGGCTTTGACGGGATTGTTCAGCGTGTATTCGACGCACCGGCGGAAATCCTCATCGTCCCGGATCAAATGGTCGTAATACTCCCGTTGCCAGAACTCGCCGGAGCGCCCCAAAAGCCGGTTCGCCTGGTTCGCGGTATAGGACTTCCACGAGTGCAGAATCCCGGCGAGATCCTCCTTCGCCGTGAAGACCACGTGGACGTGGTTCGGCATGACGCACCAGGCGTGGAGAATGTAACGATCCCCGTCGAAATGACGAAGGGCGTTGGAAACCATCCCGGCGATGCTGGGCTCGATCAGCCAACGTTCGCCCTTTCCCCCATCTAGCCAGGCGTCGATCTTTTGATGCGTTTCCCACGCGTCGGCCTTTTCGTCTTGCGCCATGAGCCGGGCCAGCACCTCCGCGGGAAGTGTGCCATGCAAGCGGAAGGTGACGAAGTAGGTGCCGAATGCCCGTTCCAAATGAGGCAGGTAACCGCGAGAGCGACGAAAGTACTCACCGGAGGAGGGATGCCGGCTGGAAGCCGGCGCTACGGTCTTATACCGGAGCGCCCGTTTGCGATTCGCCTTCTTGCAGAGCCAGAACGAGCGCGCGAGCGGGATCTCCGCGCCGCAGTTCGGCGACTCGCAGCGGACGCTGCGCGCCCAGAGGTAGGCGATGGGGGTCGCGCCGTCCGGGTCCTTCGGGTAGAGGTCGGCCAGCTCCTGTTCCGCCTGCCGCTTGATCTCCGCCCCGGTGCGGCGCAACTTGTCCGCGAGCTCCGGCCCGTGGCGGGGAATGTCCTCAAGCATCACCTTGAGGATCAGGCAGGCGACCGGGTTGAGATCGCTCGCGAACGCCTCGCAGCCGAGCCTGAGCGCCTCGAGCGGGATCGAGCCGCCGCCCGCGAAGGGATCCACCACCAGAGGCGGCTCGTAGCCTTCGCCGCCACCGGCGGGGCCGTGCGCCGCCTTCACCAGCGCGCGGCTCACCTCGAGATAGGTGCGCCGCGCGGCGTTGTCCCAGTTCGCGAAGTCGGCGATGAAGCGGAGCAGCGCCCTGCGCAGATCCTCGTCCGTGGTCCCCGGGTTGCACCCGCCCACCTCGCGCAGGCGCTTCCGGGCCTCTCCCTTGAACTCCGCCGGGCACAGCGGATCGCACGGGTCCGGCCAGAGGAGCCCGAGCAGCACCGCCCGGCAGGACGCCAGCGGCCGCCGTGCCCACCACAGGTGCAAGGTGCTCGGATGCCCGTGCCGGATCGACTTCTCCCGCGCCGCGTGTCGCGACACCTCGGCGATCGGGAAATCCACCTCGGCGAGGCGCTTACAGTCCTTAGGGATCATTCGGCTTCTCCAGTCTGGTGTATATCGCCGTCGACCCCGGTGGCTATGTCTGTGCGGGGTAGCAGCCCCTTGGCTTCCCATTCTTCCACCACTCTCTGGAACACGAGGTTTGACTAGTCGCCACAGAGCCGGCTCCAGTGCGAGTCGAGGCTGTTCTTCTGATCCGGAGGAGGCTTCAAAAAATCGGCGGTGTTCGCCAGCTTCTCGAATGCTTCGATCTGAGCTCGGTCGTCATCCGACAATTGGTACACGCGCGCCTTCCGCAAAAGGCACCTGACCACTAATGGGAACGCTATCGTAGCCAACACCAGATGTTCGAGCGCATTCCACACGGTTGGTTGCTGCGTGTTCAACTTGCCATGCGCGAAATCGCCACGAATCCGGTAGAACTCACGCATCCATTCGTAACGAAGTGCCCGCCCGTTGTCGCCCCATCTGTCGGATCGACGGCTCGCGTTGCGAACCAACAAGGGTTCGTTGGGAACCATAACCTCCGAAAACCTGGCAGCCACGTCCTTGGCCTCGGTCTTCGCGCCGAGGATGTGCTCGAACGCGCTACATAAGAGCACCCACTCCACTTGGTGGCGAATGGTCTCACTATCCGTATTGGCTTGGTTGAAGCACGTCAGAGCGTTTTGCCATTTTGCCCACTCTCCATCCGTCGCCCTTGCAGCATGGTCGGCAAGGGCCTTCAACAGGATTACATCCAGCGTTACCTCTCGAACCGTGTGACAGTGCACTGGAATCGCGATCGCGATATCGTCAATCCGCCATGTGCTCCACGTCCACCCTTCCCGCCGGCGAGTCATAATGGCGGTGAAATCGGCCTTGTCGAACTTCTGGATATAGAGTGCAAAGCAATCGCTATTGCAGTACGATCCAAGGGAATTGAAATACTCACGCTTCGCCAGGCCGCAGAAGCAGACGAGAGTGACGAGCTCGTGGACAGCGGCCTTGTCGTCCTCACTCAGATCATCGAGCAGCGACTTCCCCGCGTAGCGGACCAGGGCAGCACGATCAACCGGCCTGCCTTCGATGGTCTTGTAGGCAGCTAGAATCGTGTGCACAAGGCATTGACCGGTGTCATCAACACCGTCGATTGGTACATGCCGTGCAAATGGGAGGATTGCGATGTCACCCACTTCATAGACCCTTTTGATCCTACACCACGGCATGAATGCCAACATAGACATAGGGACTACTTGCTCCTCACCCAACCACCTTCACCGCCCCCATACGGCGGCGCGTCTTCGCGCACCTGCATTGGCCGGGTCATTGCCTCCACGCTCAGGTAGTGGTGCGCGACCTTCCTCTCCTTGTGCCAATTCGTGTCATTCTAAACGGGCTGGGGCCTTGATCGGTTGCAACTCGGGGTTTCCGCTCTGTCATGGGGACTTCGATTCGAGGAGAGTCTCGGCCCATTGGACGACCCGTTCCGCCAGGGCCAACGCCCGCCGGTGCTCTTCCTCCGTGACCGCTTCGCCAAGGCCTGGATAGCGTGCCTCGAACGCATAGCTTGTTAAAACCACCGCTTCCTCAACTTCTACGGGAACCAGTAAACCGTGCTGGCGTAGCCCCGTGATCAGCTCTTCGAGGTCGTGGACGTAGCGGAAGCGAAGTGCAAATAGACCGATTTGAGAGCCTTCTCCGCCGCTTGCTGCGCGTGGAAACAAAGGTCCTCGTAGAACCCGCCCTCGGGCAGCGGCGCTCGCGCCAGAGCCAAGTCACCTTTCGCGCGCGCGATCCATTCTTGCGGCGAGCCGGGAACCTGGCGCGTCTCAGGCACGGTAGAGCTCTCGTCCTTCCCGAAGTGCCGGGAACAGCACCAACGAGGGATTGTCGCCGTGTTCCCGAACATCAAGTTCGGTCACGACCACGATATCCTTGGCCGTCCCAAGACCCATGAGACTGCGATAAATAATTTGGGCAGTCCGCCTCCGATGGGTACCATCCTGCATCACGACCAGCACATCCAAGTCGCTATTCGGTCCCATCTGCCCTTTGGCGGCCGATCCGAAGAGGACGATCCGCCGTGGGTGGACAGCGCCCACGATCCTTTGCACCAGCTCGTCCAACGTGTGCTGGAGCGTCGCTGCGTCAGTCATCGCGGATCTCCATACGGTGACGGATCTTCCCGCACCTGCATCGGCTGCATCATCGCATCCACGCTCAGGTAGTAATGGGCGACCTTTCTCACCTCGTGCCAGTCGAGCCTTGCCGGATCGCGGATCGGTTCCTGGAGTTTCGGGATCGTGTCGCAATCAGTAACGACGCAGAGCCAGTAGCAGTCGCGCCGATCCTCGGCGACGCGGCGCTCGTTAGGGGTGAGTAGGATGGTGCCACTCGCCGCGCCGAGCCCCTTCACCTCGATGAGCCGCAGCTCGCCGGAGGCGAGGTCCAGGCTCGTGACGTCGTAGCCCAGGTTCTTCTCCGAGACGGTCGTAGACCTGGCGGCCCTGCGCGCACTCGTGTTCCATCACGACGCGCATCGCCGTAGCTTCGGTCTCGAAGTTCGGCTGGAGCCGGCGCACCTCGGGGGTCTCGCGCTCGGGATGCGGCAGCACGAGAACGCTCGCCAGTCGCTCCACTGCCTGCAGCGTGAGCGCCCGCTGGCGCTCGAAGTCGATCCGCCGGCGCTCGCGGCGGGCGAGCAGCTCGGAATGGCGCATCTCGGCCTGAGCGATCCGGCCCTCGGCGCCGGCGATTTTCTGCTCCACCTCGGCCGCCGCGCGCCCAATCTCCTCGTCCGCGCGCTGGAGGAGCTCGGTGAGCGAGAGCTCCACGTGCGCGGCGACGCGCTCGACCTCGGCCAGGCGGTCGTTGCGCGTCTCGTCGAGGAAGGGCGCGAGTGCGTGCTCGTGCAGCCACGCGCCCGGCTCGGGCAAGGTCGCGACCACGGGCATCTCGCCCGGTGGGTTCGCGGGCGCGAAGTCGCCGAGCAGCCCAGGCTCTCGGAGCCGCGGCTCGCCCTCTTCGGCGATCTCTACGGCGAAGAGCCGCTCATGGATCACCTGGCCGAGCCCATCCACGACGCGCGCCCGATAGAAGTCGATGCGTGCCGGCTGCTCGTACTGGAGCGAATGGAAGGTCGCGCCCTTACCGAGGACCTCGAGCGCTTGTGCGTGGGTGTGCCGCCGGATCGCTTCAAACAGGGGATGGCCCGGCGTGACCCACTCGAGTTTCTCCGTCTCCGCCGCCTCGCGATCGGTCGAGCAGCGCGAATAGCGGTCCGCGAGGGCGGGGAGCTTCCAGGCCGGGTCCTTTTCGTAGCGGCGGAGGACCGGTGGGGTTCGCGGCGGCTCGAAGGTGTGCGGGAGGCTCGGAATGGTCTTGAGGGCCAGCGGCACGAGCTCGGCCGCCTCGCGGAGAAAGCGCGCGATGGTCTCCGGCACGACGCGCCGCTCCTGCGCCCGCGCGCGCCGCTCGATCAGCATCTCGAGGTTGAGCTTCTTGCTTGCCAGCCCCTCCAGCGCGTTCTGGCAGATGGCGCGAAACTGCCGCTCGTCCACGTCGCGGAGTAGGCGCTCCTCGAGATCGGCGTCGCCGAGGCGGCCGGCGTAGTAGTCGCGCAACACGCGCTCCACGTGGGCCGCGGGCAGGACCTCGCCGATCACGTTGAAGACGGCATCGTCGTCCAGCGCGTCGCGGATCTCCTGGAGCTTTTCGAGCAGCAGTGGATCTACGCGCGAGATCAAGAGCCCAAAATACGGATCGAACTCGTAGGCGATGCTGAGCGCGTATGCTTGGAGGCCGAGGCGGAGAAGACGGCCATCACCGTCGAAGGAGTACCGCGCATCGATGATCATGAGGCGCCCGATGTCCTCGGCGGTCAGCGTGACCTTGCGGAAACGTTCGGATGGTGTGCCGACCAATCCAAGCACCCAGCTCGCCGGGCCGTTGGCCTGCACGGTCTCGACCCGCATCGGCTCATTGAACAACGGGCCGGTGAGGACTTGGCCGGCGATGACGGTCACAAGGCGGGGGCCATCAGATGCCACCTCTCGACATCGGGTTGTCCAGTCGTTTCCGTCCCCGCGCAACCGTAGCGCCGGCTTCCAGCCGGCAAGATGCCGGCGCTACGGATAGCAACCCGCGCAGCGTGCCGCGAAGGCGGCCTAGGCGGGATCGCTATGCGCCTTGACCGCCAGGTCGATCGCCTTGAGCGTTTCGAGCAGGCCCTCCATCTCGGGCAGGGGCCAGGCATTGGGCCCATCGCTCAGGGCCTCCTCGGGGCGCGGGTGGGTCTCCATGAAGATCCCCGCGATCCCGACGGCCATCGCGGCCCGCGCCAGCACCGGCACGAACTCCCGCTGGCCACCGGAGGACGTGCCCCGTCCGCCCGGCATCTGCACGGAGTGCGTGGCATCGAACACCACGGGACAGCCCGTCTCGCGCAGGATGGCGAGCGCGCGCATGTCCGATATCAAGTAATTGTAGCCAAACGAGGTGCCGCGCTCGCAGACGAGCACCTGGTCGTTGCCGGTCGCGCGCGCCTTGTCGACCACGTGCCGCATGTCCCAGGGGGCCAGGAACTGGCCCTTTTTGATGTTGACGGGCCGGCCCTGGCGGGCCACGGCCTGGATGAAACCCGTCTGCCGGCACAGGAAGGCCGGCGTCTGGAGGACATCGACCACGGCAGCGACCTCGGCGAGCGGTGAATCCTCGTGGACATCGGTCAAGACCGGCACGCCGATCTGGCGTTTCACGTTTTCCAAGACCTTGAGGCCCTCCTCGATCCCGAGCCCCCGGAAGCTCGCGAGCGAGGTGCGGTTGGCCTTGTCATAGGACGATTTGTAGAGGAACGGGATCCCGAGGCGGTCGGTGATCTCCTTGAGGACGCCGGCGGTCTCGATGGCGAGCCCCTCGCCCTCGACCACGCACGGCCCGGCGATCAGGAAAAAGGGTCGCTCCGGCCCCACCTCGAAGTCACAGAGCCGCATCGCGGCGCCCGGACGCCCGGCGGTCGCGGTACGACAGGGCCGCCCGCACGTAGCTCGTGAACAGCGGGTGGCCATCGCGCGGGGTAGAGGTGAACTCCGGGTGATACTGGCAACCGATGAACCAGGGGTGGCCGCGAAGCTCGACGACCTCGACCAACTGACCATCCAGCGAGCGCCCGGCGATGCACAGCCCGGCGCGGCACAGGGTGTCCTGGTAGCGGTTGTTGAACTCGTAGCGATGCCGATGGCGCTCGACGATGAGCTCGCGACCATAGATGCGGCCGGGGAGGCTGTCAGGCGCCAGCCGGCAGGACTGGCCGCCGAGGCGCATGCTGCCGCCGAGGTCCGAGGACTCACTACGCCGCTCGACGGCGCCCTCTCGGGTAGTCCATTCGGTGATGAGGGCGATGACCGGGTGCGGCGTCTCGCGGTCGAATTCCGTGCTGTGAGCGCCGGCGAGCCCCGCCACATGCCGCGCCAGCTCGATGACCGCGACCTGCATCCCGAGGCAGATCCCGAGATACGGGACCCCCTGCTCGCGGGCATAGCGCACCGCCTCGATCTTGCCCGCGATCCCGCGCCGGCCGAAGCCGCCGGGCACCAGGATGGCATCGGCGCCTTTCAGACCACCGCTGCCGTGGCGCTCGATGTCCTCGGAATCGACATAGCGGATATCGACCCGCGCGCGTGCGTGCAGCCCGCCGTTCAAGAGCGCCTGGGTAATAGACTTATAGGACTCCGTGCGCTCGACATACTTGCCGACCATGGCCACGGTGACCTCGTCCTCCGGGTTTTCCATGGCCTCGACCACCGCCTCCCACTCGTGCAGATCGGCGTCCGGGACCGTCAGGCCCAGGCGCTCGGCGACGATGGCATCGAGTCCCTGGCGGTGAAAGATGAGCGGGATGCGATAGATGCTGTCCACATCGAGCGCCGCGATCACCGCCCGCTCCTCGACATTGGTGAAGAGTGCGATCTTTTTTCGCTCCGCGGGCGGCAGCGGGCGGTCCACTCGGCACAGGAGGATATCCGGCTGGATACCGATGGAGCGCAGCTCCTTGACCGAGTGCTGGGTGGGCTTGGTCTTGATCTCCCCCGCCGAGGGGATGTAGGGCACCAAGGTCAGGTGGATGAAGACGGTCTGTCCGGCCCCGAGCTCCATGCGGAGTTGCCGGATCGCCTCGAGAAACGGCAGGGACTCGATGTCGCCCACCGTCCCGCCGATCTCGACCATGGCGACCTCGGCATCCCCCGCGCCTTGACGGATGCAGGCCTTGATCTCGTCGGTGATGTGCGGGATGACCTGGACGGTCGCGCCCAGATACTCGCCGCGCCGCTCCTTGCGGATGACGTTCTCGTAGATGCGCCCGGTCGTGTAGTTGTTGAGCCGGCCCATGCGCGTGCGCACGAAGCGCTCGTAGTGGCCGAGGTCGAGGTCGGTCTCGGCCCCGTCCTCGGTCACATAGACCTCGCCGTGCTGGAAGGGGCTCATGGTCCCCGGGTCCACGTTGATATAGGGGTCGAGCTTGACGAGCGTGACCCGAAGCCCGCGCGCCTCCAGCAAGGCTGCGAGCGAGGCCGAGGCGATGCCTTTGCCGAGCGAGGACACGACCCCGCCCGTCACGAATACGAAGCGGGTCATGGGACGACCCCCCCGAGCGGGAACCGGTATCCCGCGACGCCGGCCGGAAGGGGTGTCGGACGGTGGGGAAGCATCGACCGGCGGATGCTACCAGAAGCCGCCGCCATTCTCTATTGCCATCAGGCTAGTTGTCAGTCGAGAAGATTCAAACAGCCACGTCATTCCGGCATGGATTGCTCACCGCGTCCCTGCGGTTCGGGCTTCGCCCCGCGCTGCGCGCGTCCAAATCCGCTCCCGGCGGATTTGTGCCGGAATCCAGAGCATGGACGTAGGTGCTGTCCTGCATCCCGGATCCCGGCAATCCCTGCCGGGGTGACGAATCACTTCGAATTGACATGACTGCCTACTAGATTGCCCGCGCTTGGGCCTCGGCGTTGCCCGTATAGGTCCTCGGGGTCATGGCACGCAGGCGGTCCTTTTCCGCTTCGGGGATCGGGAGGGTGGCGAGGAAGGCGTGCAGACCCGCCCGATCGAGCGGCCGGCCCCGGGTCAAGTCCTTGAGGCGTTCGTAGGCGTCCTCGATCCCGTAGCGGCGCATCACAGTCTGGATGGGCTCGGCCAGAAGCTCCCAAGCCCCGTCGAGGTCGCGCGCGAGCGCCTCCTCATCGACCGTGAGGCGACCGAGCCCCTCGAGACAGCTCTCGTAGGCGATGAGCGCGTGCCCCATACCGACGCCCAGGTTGCGCAACACGGTCGAATCCGTGAGATCGCGTTGCCAGCGCGAAACGGGGAGCTTGTGCGCCAGATGCGTGAGGACCGCGTTCGCCATGCCGAGGTTGCCCTCGGCGTTCTCGAAATCGATGGGGTTGACCTTGTGCGGCATGGTCGAGGAGCCGACCTCGGTCCTCACCACCTTTTGCCGGAAATAGCCAATTGAAATATAGCCCCAGAGATCGCGACAGAGATCGATCAAGACGGTGTTGAAACGCTCGATGATCGCCAGGACCTCGGCCAGATGATCGTGGGGCTCGATCTGGGTGGTATAGGGGTTCCATTCGAGCCCCAGGCCGTCGACGAAGTCGCGAGCGAGCGCCGGCCAGTCCACCTCGGGATAGGCCGCGAGATGGGCGTTGTAATTGCCGACTGCCCCGTTCCATTTGCCGAGGATCGGGGCCGTCCCGAGCTGGGCATGCTGGCGCCGCAAGCGGTAAGCGAAATTGGCCATCTCCTTGCCTAGGGTGGTCGGCGAGGCCGGCTGGCCGTGGGTGCGCGCGACCATCGGTACGTTGGCATGCGTATGGGCCATCTCCGCGAGCGCCTCGATCAGCTTGTCCCAGAGCGGCAGGATCGCTTGGGTGCGGCTCGTGCGCAGCATCAGGGCGTAGGCCAGGTTGTTGATGTCCTCCGAGGTGCACGCGAAGTGCAGGAATCCTGCGGCCGCGGCGAGCTCGGGATGTGTCGCGAGCCGTTCGCGCAGGAAATACTCGACCGCCTTGACGTCGTGGTGGGTGCCCGCCTCGATGGCCTTGATCCTCTCGGCGTCCTTCTCGTCGAAGTCGTGGACGATGCCCTCGAGAAAGGCCCGCGCCTCCGCACTGAGCGGGGGGACCTCGGCTACCTCGGGCCGGCTCGCGAGGCACTGGAGCCAGCGGACCTCGACCAGGACCCGATGCCGGATGAGGCCATATTCACTGAAGATGGCCCGTAGCGCTTCGGTCTTCCCGGCATAGCGGCCATCGAGGGGCGAGATCGCGGTGAGGGGGGAGAGCTCCATGTACCATATAGTACTGAGGCGGACGCGAGTCGCGCCACTTCATCCGGACCGAGCGCCGATAGGCGCCTTGAAATCCCGCCCCCCATCCCCATAGGTTGGGCGGCGGCGCACGGGGCGCCACCGGCCACAGAACCACACGGCGGGGTGAGGGTTTATGAGCGTAGACATCAATAAGGAGACGCGGGGATTCCAGGCCGAGGCCCGGCAGCTCCTGGACCTCATGGTGCACTCCCTCTACAGCAACAAGGAGATCTTCCTCCGGGAGCTCGTCTCCAACGCCTCGGACGCGGCCGAGAGGCTGCGCTTCGAGGCGCTCGGCAACGAGGCACTCTTCGAGGGGGACACCGAGCTCCAGATCGAGGTCGAGTGGAGCGAGACGCAGAAGACCGTCACGGTGCGTGACAACGGCATCGGCATGTCGCGCGAGGACGTGGTCGAGAACCTCGGGACCATCGCGAAGTCCGGGACGCGCGAGTTCTTCCAGTCCTTGACCGGTGATCGGCAGAAGGACACCCAGCTCATCGGTCAGTTCGGGGTCGGGTTCTACTCGGCCTTCATCGTCGCCGATCGGGTCACGGTGACGAGCCGCCGCGCCGGCCTGCCGCCCGAGGAAGGCGTGCGCTTCGAGTCGGACGGCCAGGGTGAGTACACGCTCCACACCCTACCGCGCAAGGCGCGCGGGACCGAGGTGGTCCTGCACCTGCGCGAGGGCGAGGACGAGCTCCTGAAGGGCTATCGCCTGCGTGAGATCATCCACAAGTACTCCGACCACATCCCCCTGCCCATCCTGATGCCCAAGGAGGGCAAGGATGCCAAGGGCACCGAGCGCGTCAACACCGCGACGGCGCTCTGGGCTCGGCCCAAGACCGAGATAACCGAAGAAGAATACGCCAAGTTCTACAAGCATACGGCCCACGACTTCGAGGCGCCGATGGCGCGCATCCACAGCAAGGTCGAAGGCAACCTCGAATACATCCTCTTGCTGTTCGTCCCCAAACACCCGCCCTTCGATCTCTGGGACCGCGATAGCCGCCGCGGGGTCAAGCTCTATGTCCGGCGGGTGTTCATCCTGGACGACGCCGAACAGCTCATGCCGCGGTATCTGCGCTTCGTGCGCGGGGTAGTGGACTCGAACGATCTGCCGCTGAATATCTCGCGCGAGATCCTGCAGCAAAACAAGGTCATCGACACCATCCGCGCGACCGCCGTGAAGAAGGTCCTCGGTTTGTTCGAGGATCTCGTCGCCGAAGGGAAGTACGCGGAGATCTGGACGACCTTCGGGCGGGTCATCAAGGAGGGCATCATCGAGGACACAGCGAACCGCGAGCGCATCGCGAAGCTCCTGCGCTTTTCGAGCACGCACACGGATTCCGAAACGGAGGACGTCTCGCTCGACGATTACGTCAGGAGAATGAAGGACGGGCAGAAGGACCTCTATTACCTCATCGCCGGGAGTTTCCTGACCACCAAGAACAGCCCGCACCTCGAGGTCTTCCGCAAGAAAGGCATCGAGGTCTTGCTGCTCTCGGACCCGGTGGATGAATGGGTCGTGACCCACCTCGCCGAGCACGACGGCAAATCGCTCAAGTCGGTGAGCAAGGGCGATCTCGACCTCGGGACCCTGGAGGACAAAGACGAGAAAAAACGCGCCGAGGAGACGGCGGGCGAGTACCAGGACCTGATCGCGCGGGTCAAGAAGAGCCTGGAAACGCGCGTCAAGGACGTGCGCGTGACCCACCGCCTGACCAGCTCGCCGGCTTGCCTCGTGGCCGATGAGCACGGGCTCGGCGCGAACCTCGAGCGCCTGCTCAAGTCGGCGGGGCAGGAGGTCCCGGCGAGCCCGCCGATCCTGGAGATAAACCCGAGCCACCCGATCGTGCAGCGCCTCCGGGACCAAGACCGCGGCGCGCGCTTCGACGACTGGGCCCGGATCCTGTTCGACCAGGCCCTGCTCTCCGAGGGCGGCAAGCTCGAAGACCCGGCGGGCTTCGTACACCGGCTGAACGAGATGTTCCTGGTCATGGCCGGGGGAGTGGCGAGTGCTACACCGGAGTCCGAAGAGACCCGGTGAATCCAAAGGCCAGGTCCGAGCGGCCAGGCCGTCTCACGCTCGAAAAGGTAGAGACCCCCCGCGATTTGGTTCTGTGGGCCGAGGCGCGGTTCGAGGGCGCCGGGCTCTGCTATGGCCACGGTACGACAAGCGCCCGTGAGGAGGCGGTCTTCCTCGTCTTCCACGCCCTGGCCCTACCCTTCGATGTCCCGGACGCGGTGCTCGACCAGCCGCTGAGCTCGGAAGCAAAGTCGCATGCGCTGGTGCTGCTCCGCGAGCGCATCCGTACCCGCAAGCCCGCCGCCTATGTCCTCGGCGAATCGTGGTTTGCGGGGCTGGAGTTCTATGTCGACGAGCGCGTGCTGGTGCCGCGATCGCCGATCGCCGAGCTCATCGAGTCCCGCTTCTCGCCGTGGTTCGGCGATCCCCGCCGCATCCTCGACATCGGAACGGGCAGCGGCTGCATCGCGATCGCCTGCGCCCTCGCCTTTCCGGAGGCCGAGGTCGATGCCACGGATATCTCCGCAGGGGCATTGGAGATCGCGCGCCGCAACGCCGAGCGGCACGGCGTTCTGGATCGGGTCCGCCTGTTGCGCTCGGATGTGTACGGGTCCTTGGCCGAGGAGCGCTACGACCTCATCGTCAGCAATCCGCCCTATGTCCCCGCCGTCCACCTGGCGACCCTCCCGCCAGAGCACCGCCACGAGCCGCCGCTCGGTCTCGACGGCGGCGACGACGGCCTCGCAATCGTCAGCCGGATCCTCGAAGGCGCTGCTCGGCACCTGACCGCGCACGGGACACTCATCGTCGAGGCCGGCGAAGCCGCCCCGGCCGCGGAGGTCCGCTACCCCCGCGTACCCTTCGTGTGGCTAGAATTCGAGCGCGGCGGAGAAGGGGTGTTCCTGCTGGAGGCTCGGGAGCTGCGCCGGTGGTTTCCCGCGGGAAATAGCCCATAGGTCGGGCAAAGCGCAGAGGGTTCGCGCTGGGACACGTCGCCACGATTCCTTAATACCTCGGTGCGCGCGTCGCCTTGGTATCGGGATCGGTCCGGGTCGCGTTGGCTATGGTGTTATGAGATGATCGACCCGGCATCCGGCTCCCCCGAGCACCGACATGCCGCTTCACGTATTCGCCAATGTCTACGCCTCGGGGTCTGTGCCGAAGGGGTGGAAACCCATCAGGGGCGGCACGCTGAAGTACCCGGTCCGCAATCCGGTCGTGCGCGGTTATCTGCAGAAACTCTCAGCCGGCAAGTGGCGAAAGGTGATCAAGCAGGGCGACGGCGGCGAAGTACACTATTTCGAGCACGCATCGGGCCGGGTGGCTGGAGTAAAGTTCTTTCCTAGCTAAGGCATGTCATGAAACAACGCATCGATCTCGATACACTGTTGTCGCAACCAACCAACCAGAATCAACGAATCGCCTCCTTTGCGTTGCTGGTCCTGGGCATCATCGAGTCACTGGTGGGCGGGGCCATGACAGCCTCCGGGGCGGTCGAAATGTTATTCCATGGCGACAACTGCCTATTCGTCCGAAAGCATTTACGGAACAAGGTTGTTGACGAAATCATGAGTCGCGGTGTACAACTGACCGATCTATTCGATACCTTGTCCGCGGAAGAGGCGCAACGAGAGTTTCAGCGAGAACTGGCGACCATGCGTCTATTATGCCTGAAGCTCCTCGGCGACAAACAACGGGCCGCTTAGAATTCCGTTCGACTCTCAGAATGTGAACTGTCAAAGGCGCACTCAAGGCATGCTTCCCGGACCGCCCAATAACGGGACGCTGGCGCGCAGGCGCTTACACGGACAAGGCGCAAAGATCCTTCTCGCCTGAACGATGGACGCAGCGCGAGCGAGTGCGCTTGCGCAGGTCGTCAACCTACCTCCGAGACCATGCCACTATTCCTCGCCAAACGCGCCTGTCACCTGAGCGAGGCCATGGACGGCCCGGACTGCGATCCCGCGTTGCTCGAGCGTTCCTACCGCCAGTTCCGAGCCGTCAACGGCCTCCTGTCGCGGAGCCGCTTCGTGTACCAGCGGTTTATCCGGCCGCTCATGAGCGACCGCGGCCGGGGCTACTCGCTTCTCGACGTCGGCTTCGGGGGTGGGGACATCGCTCGCCGGCTGGCGCGCTGGGCTGAACAGGACGGCTTGGACCTCTGGGTCACGGGCATCGACATCGACCCCCGCGCCTATGCCTATGTCCAGCGTTTCCCCCGGAGCCCCAAGGTGTCCTTCCGATTGGCCGATGTCGCCACCCTGGTCGCACGCGGGGAGCGTTTCGATTTCGTGCTATCGAATCACGTCCTGCACCACCTGGATGCGCCCGGCTTGCAGGCGATGCTGGGCGCAGCGCAAGCCCTCGGCACGCGCATCGTCGTCTTCAACGACATCCGGCGATCCGCTTTCGCGTATCTCGGGTTCTGGCTCCTGACCGCGATCGCATTCCGCCGCTCTTACATTCGCCAGGACGGACTCGTCTCGATCCGCAGGAGCTACACGGCGGCGGAGCTCAGGGCCGTTGCACCCGCTGGTTGGGAGGTGTTGCGGGCGATGCCCTTTCGCCTCGTGCTGATCCACCGGTAGAGCCGGGAACCGACCGGATCGCGATTCCCGCCGGTGGTGGGCGGGGTCCACCGGCCACAGGTATCGTCCTGTCATACGGATCCCGGCGGTACCTGCCGGATGCGGGTGGCGCGGGGTGAGGAATGCGGTCTAGGAGGCCGAGTCCGCGTGGTCCTCGCCACGGGCCGGGCTCGGGGTGTCCAGCAGTACCGGGGGGCGCGCGCCCAGCGATTCGGCGATCGACGCCGCGAGCTTTTCCGCTTGTTTGATCTCCGGCCGACGCATGCGCTTGGATATCTCCACGAGCTGCTCCTTGGCGTCCTGCGATCCGCGCTTCTCGGCGGTCCGGCACCAGGCATAGGCGGTCACGTGATCGCGCGCAACCCCCCGCCCCAATGCATAGGACAGACACAGGTAGAACTGCCCTTCCACCAGGTTTTGGCGCGCCGCCTGCTCGAACCAGTGCACCGCGACCTCCAATTCCTCCGGCACCCCGCGGCCTTCGGCGTACATCAATCCCAGATAGTATTGAGCCGCAGCATGTCCGCGCTCGGCGGCCGCCGAGAACAGTTCCAGCGCTTTGCGATCGTCGACCGGGACGCCCGTACCGTGGCGATAGGCATAACCGAGGCGAAACAGGCGATCGGTGTCGGGGAACTCCGCCGATGCCGGCGGCGCGCGCCTGGTGTGCGCCGGGACGGCGGGCACGGCAGCCGCCACGACGGCGGGAACCTCCTCGGCCGATCGGCTGTCCGGCCCTTTATCCTGCAGGGAACCGATGCCCAGCGCCGACGCCACCGCCACCCCGACCGCGGACAGCGCCCACGGACCCCGGATGAATCGGGAGGTACGGGGAGCCGCGACGGAACCCTCGCCCGAGGCGTGGGGTATCGAGACCGGACCCGGGCGCCGTGGTGACGACGTCTGCCGGGGCGACACCCGCCGGCCACTGCTCTCCAACGCGGCGAGGGACTCCAAGAGCTCGCCGGCGTCGGCGAAGCGCGCCGCCGGGTCCTTGGCGAGCATGCGCGCCAGCAGTGGCTGGTAGCGCCGGCACGCGGCCGGCAGCGCCGGCACCGGATCGTTGAGGTGCTTGAGGATAGTGTCGACCTCCGAGTCCCCGCTGTAGGGGGGCTCGCCGGCGAGCATCTCGTACAACACGACCCCCAGGCTGTAGAGGTCCGAGCGCCCATCCACGGGCTTGCCCAGGGCCTGCTCGGGGCTCATGTAGCGCGGGGTACCGACGATCTTCCCCGTCCTAGTGAGGTCGCTGTCGAGGCGCTGGTTCTTGGCGATGCCGAAGTCGGTCAGAAGGGGCGTGTCATCGCGCCGGAACAGGATATTGGCCGGCTTCAGGTCCCGATGGATCACGCCCTTGCGATGGGCGAACCCAAGGCAATCCGCCATCCTGGCGGCGAGATCCAAAGCCGCTTCCGGGCTCTGCCCGTCGGCGATCCGGGTCCTGAGATCGCCGCCATCGACGTATTCCATGGAGATGTAGTGCAGGCCCTCGGCGATCCCGACATCGTGCACGGTGACGATGTTACCGTGGACCAGGCTTGCGACGATCCGCCCTTCGTTGACAAAACGCTCCGAGAACTCGGGGGAGTCCGGATCCCGGAGGACCTTGAGCGCTACCGGTCGATCCAGGGACTCCTGGATCGCGAGATAGACGGCGGCCATCCCGCCCTTGCCGATCAGGCGGTCGATGCGATAGCCGGGGATGCAATCGTGTCGCACGCTAACATAGCCGCCTGGCCGTATCGGGGCCAGGGGCTCGGGTCAAACCGGAAACACCCGTAACCCTAACATATACAGGGCTAACATACACACGGCTACCATACACAGGGCAACCGCCATTACCCGTGGCCGGCGCGCCGGTGGCTCGCTCTTGGGCCTCCTCCGCTGCGGCCGCGCCGCGACCACACGGGGCTTCACGACCTCTTCCCTGTCGATCACGACGGGCTTTCCATCGCCGTCCGGCGCCGCGCCAGGGGACCACCGATCCACCGGACCGAGAAAGATCTCGGTCTTGGAGTCGCGCCAGTCGCGGCTAAAGTCCCATTTGGGCCGATAGCCGCCGACCACGTACTCCGCGATGCGAGCCGCCACCGGGGCGATGCCAGCGTTTCGAGGCCCGCCCCCCTCCTGGATACGCGCTCCGCCTCGGTATCGCCAATGCTCATCCCGCCTAGGATCCACCGTCTCCGGGAGCCTGTCCAAGGTCTTCTGGATGCGCGCGCGATCGAATACCGGACACAGCCGGCAGGCGGCCATGGCCGACTCGAGCGCCTGCCAGATCCTGGGTTTATCGAAATGCCAGACGCCCTCTGCATCCAGGCTGCCGTAGGCTAGCCAACCGTGGCCCGCCTCGTCGATCGGCATATCGAGCCGCCGGCACCCCCAGAGGTTGTATTCGAGGCGATTAGCCCCGAAGCAATACTGCTCCGGGTCCTCGGATGCCTGGCGTTTGCTGTAACAATCACCGCCCAGTCGAATCAGGTCATCGCGTCGCGCCTCGCCGCCGTCTATGGTGATCCGGAACGACTTCCATCCCCCCACCAGCTCAGATAATCGCATGAGCACCGCGATGTCCGTGATGGGCAGATCGATGGAATGGACCAGCTCGTTGCCGTCACCGGTGCTGGTGAAGGATGGGATGCCGCGGCACAGGTCCATGGCTTCCCGATACGCCAGGGACTGGCTGTACGAGAAATAGATCCGGACCCGCGCCGCCGTCGCGGGGGATCCCTCGAACGCATGTTTCGGATTCATGTTGCCCTCTTCACCCTCGTCGTCTTACCCTCGGCCGCGCCGCTTTGCGCCGCCCCGAGGTCTGATCATCGCCGCGAGGAGCTGCCGCCCGGCAGGGGACCCCGCATCGCGTAGGTAGCGCTGGCTCACCGTGGCCCTTTAGCCCGCATTTCTCATCACGGCCCGACCGCGGCCGCGCGGGAAGGGGTTCGAGCCTTGCCTGGCCGGAGGCGTGGGGAACGGCCGAATGCCGGCCGGGCCGCCCCAATCAGGCGCGCCGGGAAGACTCGTCGTGATCGCGGCAGAGCTGGGTCTCGATGGTCAGATGGACCAGCTCCTGGTGCTCGCGAAGCAGTCGCCGGTAGCTCTCGACCGGCCTCGGTTCATGCGCCACGAGGGACACGATCGCGGCGAAGCGGCCAGCGCCGATCCGCCACACGTGCAGATCGGTGATGAGCGCATCGCCATCGGACTCCAGCGCACGGCGGATCTCCGCCGGCAGATCCGAGGATGCCGGCGTGAGATCGAGCAGGATGCCGCCCGTGTCCCGCAGGAGCCCGTAGGCCCACACGCACACGACTGCGCTTCCGACCAACCCCATCACCGGGTCGAGCCACGACCAGCCGAAGAACCGGCCCGCGAGCAAGGCCCCGACGGCCGTCACCGAGGTGAATGCATCCGCGAGCACGTGGAGATAGGCGGAACGCAGGTTGAGATCGTCGTGATGGTGGTCCGTGTGGCCGTCTTTGAGGAGCAGCGCGCAGATCACATTGACGAGGAGCCCGATCACCGCGACGGCAATGGCCTCATCGAAGCGGATCGGTACCGGCAGGAAGGCGCGCTGCACCGACTCCCCGGCCATCAGAAACCCGACCATGCCCAGGATGACCGCGCTGGCGAAACCGCCGAGGACGCCGATCTTGCCCGTCCCGAAGCTGTAGCGCGGGTCCGTCGCATGGCGGCGGCTCAGATGGTAGGCGAGCGTGGTCACCAGGAAGGCGCTGACGTGGGTGCTCATGTGCCAGCCGTCCGCGAGCAGCGCCATCGAATCGAAGGCGATGCCGGCGGCGATCTCGACGACCATCATCGCGCCCGTGATGGCGATGACGATGCGGGTACGGCGTTCCGCCGCGGAGGAATCGACGGCGTAGTGATGCGAATGTTGTCGGTGTCGGTAACCGGTGGGGTGCGCAGGCGGGAAGGATGCGTTCATCGCCGCACGTCATTCCGCCAGCCGCAGCCCCGCCGGAAGCTCCTCACCGAAGAGGGCGTTGCGGTCTTCGCCCGTGACCTCGTGATATTCCTGGACCACGCGCCAGTCGGCCTCGCGCGTGCCGGACTGCTTGAGCTTTTCGATCACCCGGAGCCGCACCGGGGCGTGGATGTCGAGCGCGCGGGTGCCGGTCACCCGACAGGCGGCGGAGAACACCGAGACCAGGCCTTTGAGCCCCCGCCGGGGCCAATCGAGCCCGGCCACGCGTTCGAACCAGTCCTCGACGAGCGCGGGGGGCAGGACGGCGTCGGCCGCGGCGTAGAGTGGGACGCGCGAGCACAGCCGTGCCAGCGCCCCGAAGACCGCCGGCTGGTCCTCTGCCCGGCCGCGCAACACGAGGCCGAAGAGCGACTTGGCCAGCTCGGTACGGGTCGTGAGCGGCAGGCGCTCGAGGGCACCCAGGAGGCGCGTGGCTTCCGGCGATTCGACTGGCGATTTACGGAACTGGGGCATGAGCCCATCGAAGAGCCGCCGCTGCTGCTCGGCCGAGAGACCGCCCGCAACCCGGCGCCACATCATCCACCAATTGGACTGCGCGCTCTTCTCCTTCTTGTGGTGCACACCGAGCGACCAGGCGCCCCACAGTTGCGACATGCGCCAGGGATCGAGCTCCGCGCCATAGCCGGGGCGCAGCAGGAAGCCCGCCAGGTACAGCCAGGTGTTCTCGTGCGCCAGCGAACGTCCCCGGCGGGTCAT
>JBQTJM010000395.1:0-5855 GCA_052387115.1 Gammaproteobacteria bacterium
CGACGCAGGATTACACCTCGCGGGAGATCCTGGAGACGATCCTGGAAGGCGAGGAGGAGCACATCGATTGGCTGGAGACACAGTTGGAGCTGGTCGATAAGGTCGGACTACCCAACTACCTGCAATCCAAGCTGTAGGCCGTCGGGACTGGGTCTGAACGCCCCGATCGGACGGCATGTCATCGATCGGGTCCCGTTGTTCCGCTCACCGACGCCCCACCGGGGAGACCCTGATCTCCCGATGGGTCTCGTGGTGACCGGGATCCCCCGGCGAGCGGCGTCTCGCGTCCAATAATCTGGCACTTTTTTTGCCTAATCTGTGTGTCGACCGGACTGTTGCGAATCGTTCTCATTCGCGCTATTATTCCTTTGTGGAAGGGTCGAGTGGGTCGTCACGGGCAAAGCTTATGATCATCTGTATCTGTCACCGGGTGAGTGAAAGCGATATCGACAACGCGATCAGCGAGGGGGCCAGCTCGCTGCGCCAGCTCAACGAACGCCTGCGGGTGGGTACCGGCTGTGGGGCGTGTGTCGAGCACGTCCGCGACTGCCTGCATCGCTGTGTCAGCACCGATCTCGGGTGCATGGAGATTCAACATGCCTGACGCGTCGCCAGGCCGAACATTCGTCCGGGGCCGGGCCAAGCTCGCCCGGCCCCTTTCCATCGACTCAGGCGCCCTCCGCTTCCAGCGGCCGTCACCGGCGTCCTTGAGCTAGAACCAGACCCCAGCGCAGCCGGAATTGGATACAGCGATATACAATGAATACGAATGCGAACGATTGTCATTATCATCTATACGAAAACACGGGAGTATGTATGAACAAGAATCCTGTATTGTGGTTCAACGGGAGGGGTAACCTGGCCCAGAGTCGTTCGAAATACCTTGTGACCTTGTTGGTCATCGCTTCGGCCTCAGGTAACTTGGCGATTGCCCAACAAGGCGATGGAATGGATGGGCGAGGCACGGAGGCGGTTGAATGGGTCTCGGAGGAAGATGCCCTGTTATCCGGCGAGGTGATAAAGCTCCCAACCATAGAAGTGATCGGAACAGAAGAGCGGCTAAAGCAGATCCCGGGCTCAGGCTTTATCATCCCGCAGGAGACCCTATACAAAAGCCACGTCTTCACGATTAACGAGGCCCTGCGCAAGGTCCCCGGCGTCAATGTTCGCGACGAGGAGGGCTTCGGCCTACGGCCCAACATCGGTATCCGGGGTCAGAATCCTACCCGTTCCACCAAGACCCTGCTCCTGGAAGACGGTCTCCCGCTCTCCTACGCACCCTATGGAGATAATGCCAGCTACTATCACCCGCCGGTGGATCGCTTCGAGCGCATCGAGGTCTTGAAAGGCGCTGGGCAGATCCTCTTTGGACCGCAGACCAGCAGCGGCATCATCAATTACATCACCCCCACTCCGCCCTTAAAGCCCCAAGGTTTCTTGGGCTTCACCGGGGGCAGCCGGGACTACTACAACGTCCACGCCAACTACGGCGGCACTTGGAACAGAGTTGGCGGGCTGCTGGATTACATCCATAGGCAGAGTGATGGGTCCCGTGACAACACCCATTTTGACGTCAACGACGTCAACCTCAAAGGGCTATTCAACATCAACGAGAGGAATGCCCTGATCCTGCGTGGCAACTACTACGGAGAAGACTCTCAGGTCGGTTACACCGGGATCACCGAAGCTGAGCTCCGCAACTTTGGTATCCGTTACAACCCCTTCAAGAACGATGAATTCGACGCCGACCGTTGGGGTACCTCCGCGACCCACGAGCTCTACTTCAACGATGACCTGACCCTTACCACCAGCTTCTACTGGTCCCACTTTCATCGGGACTGGTGGCGGCAGTCGAGTCGCACCACGGACACTCAGTGCGATGGGACCCTGGTCAATGGGCTGACCTTCAGCCAGGCGAGACAGGCAGGCCTCGCCGTCGACCTCGATGCCTGTAATTCGGTACAGGGGCGATTGCGTGATTACTATACCTGGGGAGTCGAGCCGCGCCTGCATGCGACCTATGACTTCTTCGGCATACCGAGCGAGGTGGATCTCGGCTTTCGCGCACATTACGAAGAGCAGTTTCGTGTACAAGAAAATGGCACTTCACCCACGACACGCGGCGGAACCCGGACCGAGGACAACGAACGTTTCGCGGACGCCTACGCGGGCTTCATCCAGAATCGCTTTATCCTGGGTCGCTGGACGGTGACCCCCGGAGTGCGGGTGGAGAGCGTGGATTTTGAGCGCAGGAATCTGCTCCCAGGATCGGAAGCTCAGGGCGAAAGCGATGTCACGGAGCCGCTCCCTGCCTTCGGCATTACGTATAACCCGGTCGACGCCGCAACGGTATTCTTCGGCTTCCATCGAGGCTTCACCCCACCCCGTGTGGAAGACACCATCAGCAATCAAGGCAACAGTGTGGACGTGGATCCCGAAAAGAGCTGGAACTACGAGCTGGGGGTGCGTACCCGGCCCTGGACCGGTGTGCAGGTAGACGCTACCTTGTTTCGCAACGACTTCAGCAGCAACACCGTCGTCGGCAGCGTAGCGGGCGGCGATCTGCCGCTGGCGCAGGGTGAGGCCCTTTACCAGGGCACGGAGCTCTTTGCGCGATTGGATCTGGGCGAGATCCTGGATTCTCCCCATAACTTCTATACGCAATTGGCTTGGACTTGGCTCGGCGACGCCGATCAGGAATCCCCATTTACGTGTCCCTTGGTAGATGGCGCGGTTCCGACCCGTACCAATGCCCAGGGTGTTCCATTCTGCGATCCCCTCACCCGTGAACTCCTGGGCTCCGGTGATGGTAAACGCGTACCTTATGCCCCCGAGCACCTGATCACGGCCACGGTGGGCTACTCCCATCCCATTGGGTTCGATATCAATCTGGAGACGGTATTCGTGGACTCTCAGTTCAGCGACTTTCCCAACACCGTGATCCCCGATCCCAGTGGCATGACAGGCGAGATCGAGGACTACACCATCGTCAACTTGGCAACTACCTATCGGGTGAAGCCGCTCAATATGGACGTCTTTGCGGCGGTGAAGAACCTTTTCGACAACGACTACATCGCGGACCGCACTCGCGGCATCGTACCCGGCACGCCTCAGCTGGTGCAGGCGGGGTTGAGGTTTTTTTTCTGATGCGCGTGCTCCTGGAATCCACAGCGGGCGGATCTTGGGTGCCTGGGGCGTGTACCTGGTCGATGCGGCCGCGGTGCTGTTCCTCGGTCTGGTGCTGACTGGCCTATGGATGTGGTCGCGGCGCCCCAGATAGGGGGACCTGGCCTTTAGCCCTCATCGCGGACGGCGGGCCCTGTGCCCGAATCGACCGGCGGGGGCTCGTACACCGGTCCACGCCGGGCCAACACCCGCTCGCACCAGGTCAGTAGGTTCGACAAGCCGCAGCGCGCCGCCAGCAACGCTGTTACGATACCCGTTGCGTTCGCCACCATGTCCGCGAAACTGAAGAAGCGGTAGCCCGTCTGACCTTGCGCGATCTCGATCACGACGCCCATGCCCACGAACCACAGCGCGATCCGGATCCAGCGTTCGGCGGGCGCGAGCTGTATGAACCACAAGGTTAGCGTCGCATAGGTGAGGACGTGCATGAGCTTGTCGAGGTTGCTGGCCGCAAAGGCAGCGGGTAGCGGTCGCAGCGACAGGAGGATGGTCAGGAACACGAGGGCCCAGCCGATAGCGGCCCACGCCCGGCGCAGGCGCGGATTGGGAGCGCCATAGTCCTGATTGACCCCGGCCGGACCGCTGCGCGCGGCCGACGATTGCCTGTTAAAGGGGTCCATGATCGGTTCGCTATGGATGCCGGGCCACAGTGAGGGGCCTCAGCATTTTTCACACCTGGACGCGAACGATATACTCCGGCCAGCATAGCCCGGTGCGGAAACGGATGCTGTGAGCGGGTCGCGACAGGGGCGGGGAGGGTGGCATGAAGATCCTAGTGACGGGGGCCGCGGGTTTCATCGGCGCGGCCGTGAGTATACGCCTGCTCGAGCGGGGCGATGAGGTCATCGGGCTCGACAACCTCAACGACTACTATGAGGTGAGCCTGAAAGAGGCCCGGCTGGCGCGCCTTTACGGCCACCCTCGGTTCCGGTTCCTGCGCGTCGATGTCTCCGATCGCGCGGCGATGGAGCAGGTCTTCGCGACCGAGCAGCCGGAGCGGGTCATGCACCTCGCCGCGCAAGCGGGTGTGCGCTACTCCTTGACCCATCCCCATGCCTACGTGAATGCGAACCTCGTGGGGTTCATGAACATTCTGGAGGGCTGCCGCCAGAACGGCGCCGAGCACCTCGTGTACGCCTCTTCCAGCTCTGTTTACGGCGCCAATACCCGCATGCCCTTCTCGGTACACGATAACGTCGACCACCCGGTGTCGCTCTACGCCGCGACCAAGAAGGCCAATGAGTTGATGGCCCATACCTACAGCCATCTGTACGGCCTCCCGGTCACCGGGCTCAGGTTCTTCACGGTGTACGGGCCGTGGGGTCGCCCGGACATGTCGTTGTTCTCGTTCACGCGGAGTATCTTGGCGGGCCAGCCGATCGAGGTCTTCAACTATGGCCATCACCGGCGCGACTTCACGTACATCGACGACGTCGTCGAGGGGGTCATGCGGGTGATCGACGCCGTGGCCCGGCCCAACCCGGCCTGGTCCGGCGACAGCCCGGACCCGGGCACCAGCCGGGCGCCGTACCGCCTTTATAACATTGGAAACAACCATCCGGTCAACCTCTTGCATTTTATCGAGGTACTCGAAGGCTGCCTGGGCCGGGTCGCACAGAAGAAGCTCCTGCCCCTGCAACCCGGTGACGTCCCCGATACCTACGCCGATGTAAAGGACCTGGTGGACGATGTCGACTACCGGCCGGCGACGCCCGTGGAGGTCGGCGTGGAACGCTTCGTCCACTGGTACAGAGACTACTATCAGGTGGAGTAATGATGCACACGCGCAAGATCTCGGTGGTGGGGCTCGGTTACGTGGGGCTGCCGGTCGCGGTGGCATTCGCCAAGTACGGGCGGGTGGTGGGCTTCGATATCAGTCCCATGCGCATCGCCGAGCTCAAGGACGGTTATGACAGGACGCGTGAGGTACGGCGTTCCGATCTGGCCGAGGCCGACATCCTGTTCAGCTCGGACCCCAAGGACCTCAAGACCGCGGACTTTCACATCGTCGCGGTCCCGACCCCGGTCGATCACGCCAAGCGCCCCGATCTGGGCGCCCTGCTCGGCGCCTCGGAGATCGTGGGTCGCGAGCTCAAGCGCGGCGACATCGTGGTCTACGAGTCCACGGTGTATCCGGGCGCCACCGAAGAAGTGTGTGCGCCGGTCCTGGAAAGGCATTGCGGTCTGCGCTCGGGGCGCGATTTCTTCGTGGGGTACTCGCCGGAGCGCATCAACCCCGGCGATACGGAGCACACGTTTACCGCCATCACTAAGGTCGTTTCCGGCCAGGACCCGAAGACGCTCGAGACCGTGGCGGAGGTCTACGGTTCGGTAGTACGTGCCGGGGTCCACCGGGCACCGTCCATCAAGGTCGCGGAGGCCGCCAAGGTCATCGAGAACACCCAGCGCGACCTCAACATCTCGCTCATGAACGAGCTGGCGCTCATCTTCAACAGGATGGGGATCGACACCCGCGACGTACTGGAGGCCTCGGGCTCCAAATGGAACTTTCTGCCGTTCGATCCGGGGCTCGTGTGCGGAAATTGCATCGGCGTCGATCCCTATTATCTGACGCACAAGGCCCAGATCCTGGGGTATATCCCCCAGGTGATCCTCGCGGGGCGCAGCATCAACGACGGCATGGGCACCTACATCGCGAGCCAGGTCAT